>DATBFR010000029.1:0-22127 GCA_036558405.1 Nitrososphaeraceae archaeon
TCTTTGTCGCTCTTGTTGGTATACTTCTCCTCTATTCTTAGGATCACGTCGTTCTCCTGAACCAATACGCTTAGATTGCTCTGCAACTCTTTGTCGCTCTTGTTGGTATACTTCTCCTCTATTCTTAGGATCACGTCGTTCTCCTGAACCAATACGCTTAGATTGCTCTGCAACTCTTTGTCGCTCTTGTTGGTATACTTCTCCTCTATTCTTGGAATCCTGAGATTCGTTATCAGATGTCATTACCAGTAAATATGCAGCATACGATAAATATATTTTATAAATTATTATGTTTCCATAACTACTTACCATTGCAATTTTCTAAGGCTTGCTTTGTAATAAGTGGGTTAAATACACGCAACATACTTGCAATTAAATGCAATGAATAGCAACTACAATTGTAGATGAAAATTTTATAAGCATCTCTTTCTAGATTATATTTCTTTATTAATTCAAGAGGATAATCCTTGAACTCGTACCTCTTGCAGTCCGATCACCTACCACTCTGGTTATATTATTTAATAAAATCAAAAAAATGGTGAAAGTTACTGCATAAAATCTTTATTGAAGGATTATCGAATTCATTTTCTTCTGATAATGAATCTTGCCTGGTCCAGCAGTCTCTGGTTTAGTCACTTTTAAGCTATTTAATACTTCAACAACGCCACTTGTATTCCAAACTTCTTGAGCTATCAACCGTCTTTCTTTGTAGGTCTTGACACTACCAGTTATAACGACTGCACCATTGTCTGTAGATATAGTGATCGAATTGGAATCGAACATATTCTTTACACTTAAGCGGTCCACTATACTATCTTTTAGTTCATTATCGCTTTTTCGTCCAGGCAATTCGTATGAATCATATGGATGAACTCCCCAATAGTATCCCGCATAATAATCCCGTGATGACTTCTTTCTAGGTTCCTCATCTTCATCTGGTTCTGCCATTCACAATATATATTACATGGCGCGAATAGATAAATCTAATGGTTATACATGTATGCCTGAGTGATGTATGAATCTGAATAAAATGGTTATCGTACAATTACTTAGAGAATGGCATAATTAACTATAAAATGAAACATACTTTGCTACTTGGACCAGTCGCAAATATTGCTAAAAGCGATCCAAATATCACGTCGAATTTGCTTGTATAATTAAAAATAATACGCAATAGCTTACTTGTGAGGACATGTAATTCAATAACTCACCAGTTAGCGCTGATTCGCGCATGTCTTACTAATATTAAGTTAAAACAAGTTGGATTGTTATTGGTGATCTTGTGTTATCGGATGATCCCAGAAACAGGCTATTTTGGTAATCAGTTAACTATTGAGAAACTTTCATAATAACTATACAACGAGCAAGATATAATAGTAGAATAGCAGTCTCTTGTATAAGATTAAACTGCAAATCCAAATACCCATTCTGCTACTGGCAACAATTCCTGATGAATAAATGACACACAGCTGAGCTAAAGCCGTCAAATAACTAACGCACTAGAAATTATAACTCTCTCTAAAGGCATCACCCTACATTGATAGGCTAATGTGTCTAATACAGCAACATGGATATGTAATTATAATCATGATCATAGACTGTGATTGACTTTATCTATGAAACTCTAGTTGTGAATTTTACTGAATCTACGCTAGTACCCCTAGCAGCTTTTGCGGCAGCACTCTTGATATTGCTTATTTGAATTGTTATATCTCCCTTGTACTGTTTAGAAAATGTCACCCTTTCAAAGTGGCTTCCTGCACGTGGCATTTGGTGGAATTTGCTCCAAAGAATATGTCCATTGTTATCATAGACGGTTATGTCAAAGCTGTCAACAGGCATTAGGCGCTGAATTATACCAGGCTGAGTAAAGCCAATTTCACGGCCAGTTTCCCCGGACACATTCGTTTCAGTTTTTGGAACAGATTTCGCGTTAGGCGCTGGTGCACTTGCATTCAAAAAAACTACCTGCATATCAAAGCCCTTGCCAGCGCGTAGATTTGGTGACTGGATTGAGGTAGGATTACTCCACTTAAGTTGAACTATGTATGTGCCATTATTTGATAGCTTTGTCATAACAGGTATTGTCAGACTTGATTTATTAGAGGATTGTATAAGCCCAGTACTCTTGCCAGCAGAATTATTATTTAATGCAAAAGCATAATTGTTATTTGAATGGAAACTTAATAATATACCGCACGAAAATGAAAATAAAATTATGGTGATAAATAAAACTCTTACCTGCTTGAACTGATATAACGGTGTGAGAAGACTTAATATCTTACTAACAGCAGTTTCTTTTTCTGATTTTCTATGTGTATCTTCGTTATATCTGGCCATGATAATAGTTGGCTTGAATAATTTATAGATGTTTCACTATTTGATCTGTTTACTCTAAAATAGTAAAATGAGATAATATGTGAGTTCCTGTTATATAAAACGTTTTTACTGGCTCTAGAAGCCACATATTGAACATCATTATAGCTTTTTAGAAGCATAATCCAGTATGGATGTTGAAAGATAGAACTAAAGATGAAGACATACAGCAACAGCAGAACGAATTATTATTATTATTATTAATCTAGTCATTATTATAACGCGTCGAGCAGCTCGAACTATCAAAGACTGAAACTTAAGATATCATATTACCAAAGCAAGCAAGCAGTTATGTTAATGCCGTCCAATCAACCATGAGCAATCGAAATATTACACACAAAACAAGCACAGTTAAATATAGATAGATAGCTCATGCAACAACAACTAAACTATGAACGTCAATTAGACTGTGACACTAAACTAGCAAGAAAGAGAACAAGAGCAAAGAGCTCAAATACTCAAAGAACACCCTAACTGGCAACAAATCCACGATGAAAGATACAACCGAGTCAAGCAGCAGACAGACGCCATCTATAACCTAGCAGAACGCCTCTATGACATGACGCCAGAGCAATTGTGCAGACCTCACATGCCATCTAGTAGAGTTTGAAAGACATTGTTACCCAAGGTGGAAAGAAGAATATAGAGAGGCTAACCTAGAAAAGACAAGAGACGAAGCACGGCAGGGTATATCTCAAGTAAAATAAGAATTAGAAACAGATATCTATACCGCAAAAACAAAACAGAGAGTATAAAGCAGTCTACCTAGGCAGCGCAAAGAACAGTACGAGCAAGTGAAGGACTTACCTTACGCCAAACGCGAATGTGTTTCAGTCACAATGTCTCTGACGACAGTTACCTAGTGCCGATAAATGCCGAGCAGCAGCCAGAGCCTAAGCGAGTAGTAGCAAAATTCAGGAGTCTATCAGTCGATAAAGAATTAGAATTACTTTGGCATGAAATCAACGCAATAAATGATACCCTTCAAAAACTGGTAGAAGTACAGAGTCATTCCAGCAGCCACCAGCAATTAAGAATGACCATATTCCTTACGTATAGATTAGAATGAGAATAAATTAAGCCGAATTGACCCTAGGAAGTATTTACTTATTCATTCATTCTATTTTATATCTGTCAGGAGAGAAAGGCTAACCCAACATGCGCACAAAGTTATGTATGAAAGACATGCTTGCTTTTGTACAATAAAGCATTGCAGTAGAATAGTAACGTCCAAAACGGTATTTAGCAGTAAAACATAGTATACATAGTATACCAGTATTTAATATAGGCCGCAACAGTTTACGACAAATACTATATTCGATCTATTTGCGCTCATGACAAACCAGCCAGCACCAAATCCTATGTTGTAGCTTTCCTAGGCTGGAAACAAAGAAAGCCTGAGAGGCCTCTCAGACCTAGTTAAGTAGTTGGCTTTTCGAATGTTGGTCCTACGTAGAAGCAGTCTTAACAAAATCGTATATGAACAGTATCTGCCTAATTCCATTGACAAATTACATGAAGCTATTAGATGAACCCGAATAAAACCTCAGTCAGTCATTGTCATCTTGAATTATTTCACAGTTTGCTAGATGAACATCCCTTCGGCTGCATTAAAGTCGCTAACTCTATCCAAAACCTGGTCCACAGTCGAACAAATCTGCACCGAATCCTCTTACCAGCTCATCATTACTATCTCCACTACATATTTTGTCGTCACCTCGTAAAGAAGGCAGTCGACAGTAAGAAGTTTATCATAATGATACGAGGCGGCAACAATAACAACAAAACGCCCATCTCATTTATCAGCGATAATGCATTCAAGAGTCATAGAAACAGGCAAGAGCTAGGCGGCGAGCGTAAGAAGAGGACATGGCAAAAAAATATCATTAGAATTTCTAGCGCGCCACTTTGTAGCGCCTACATATCATAATGGGCCGCTTTATAGCCAGCTAAAACCCTAGCACTTTATTATGATACCCCTAATAACTCTTAGTCAGGCAAACAATCCTTATCATAGCAACGTTTCCAATACAGCTGTATAAAAGGATATTGGACTTGATGAACGACTAACTACCATCGTGAACCAAGTCCCTAACTACTAGAACCGGAGCCACTGTTGTATTATTACTTCTGCTGTTTTCGTATTTTCAGACAATCAGACAGACTTCTTCAGACCACTGAACCTTCTTTATCGCAGACATCTCTTTTACATGCGATATCATATCTACTAACTGTTCAGTGTCTTCATATACAAATTCTGCCACTATACCAGAGTTACCGACATGAATTCCGGCAGATATTATACCGTCGATTGAGAGCAGGTCTGCCGCAACTTTCCTTATACCTCTTGACCGCAAATTAAAATAAAGAAAACGCTTCCTTAATCCCAATTTCTTGCAGTTGGGTTGGAATATATGGTTAACATATCCAAACTCTAGTAAACGTCTAACTCTTCTGTGTATTGTACTTAATGATATTCTTAACTCATCTGAAATACCTTTAATGTCGAATCCTGATGTCAGAAGATTAATTATCTGGTAATCTAGATTGTCAAGGATATGCGAATTTTCGGATGATTCTCTTGTCACTAGAGTGTCCTTACTGGCTATAGCCTTCAGTTTATCCCCTATAGCTATTTCTGGAGAGATTATGGCCTTTGCCATCTTATTACATCATGTATCATTTGTCAAGAACATTCTATTATTTATTATTGTCTATGATTATTTTAGTAAAAAATTAGCGCAAAGTAACGTAGATTTAGTTTCTAATAACTATTTTTGATTGTTGCTATCATCATAATGATTTTTCTGACTAAGATATCGAAATTTGATGCCCTTTTCATTAATAAAATACTGTATCGGTAAATAATTAACTAAATTAATCAATGCTAATATATATGAACTTGAGCCATTCCTAAGACGTAAATTATTAGCACTTTTTGCCGCACTCTTTTAATCAAGATTCATAATAAGTCTCTACTCTATTGCTATTTTTGCGCAACCAATATATGCGAATACTTGTGTTTCACTATAGATTGGACAGCAATATATTTGCCAGTTTTATAGAGACAAAAAGTAAAAGGCTGTTTGCCGAACTAGTTATGGCTGAATGAACTAACTCAGCAAACAACCGTCATGAATACTTTTGGAGCTTTTGTTCTTCACTAAGGATTGCGCATAATAAACTATAAAGAAATAGCAAAAACGAATGAAATTACAGACAACGACCAGCTGCTGCTAATACCCGAGGAATCGCTTAGCAGAATATGATTTGTCTAAAGTTGTGGAATGAGAACCAACTTAGGTGGGGGAGGAGATGATATAATAATGTCTCCAATGGTTCGATCTGAAAAACCAAAGCCAAATCTAGAAAAAGGTAAGAGGGAATACTGTGCCCGACACAATCTATTTTACAGTTCAAAAGACGACGGTTGCTTCGTCTGCCAGCAGGAAGCAGAGGCCAAGTGCAGCGGCAAGGAAAATTACTAACTAGATGTCAAAACCAATGCTGCTAAGAAGAGATAGCCAGGGATAGCATCGTGGTCTATAACGTGATTCTGGACAGAGAGCAGGCTTACATACGAATGGACTTGTTACCGCTGCTAGAAAGGATAGAGCGGCTAATTTCCCAAGTACAGGAAGTCCACCTTAGCAGAAGGGGATATAGACCGAGGCCGAGGCTAGAACGTTGATAGTAAGAATAGGAATACAAATGTTGCCACAGATTTTGTGACAAGCACAATATAACTGAATAAGGGATACAGGAACATACCAGATTTGAGCACAGCATCAATGGGACTTGGTCACGTTTACCTATAGCAGCAGTCGAGTTCGACAAGAAAGATGTAGCTCCAGATTTCTGCCTAGAAGAGCTCTGCATAATTCGCAGCGCATTTACAGTTTTATAGAATCCTTCTGTCTGGGGCAGAAGAAGAACGTCACAAACATTAGAAAACAATGAAGAAAAGAGACTAGCGCAATGCAAAAATTGTTCTTATGCATGGAATACACTTACACACCTTTTCATAGTGTTATGGCCAACGCAGAGGGTAAATAAATACGCTTAAGCAGACTATTTTTATCCGGGATAGTTTATGGTTGACTCCACATTCTGATAGTTTCAAAATGGATAGCATAATATGTATTGGGTCAAACATATCAAGTCTGAGATGCACATAGTTCACATATATTTTGGTTCAAGATATTCGGTATGGAAATGAATTCAAAGGTTATCAAATGCGTTAATAAATTCAGAAAAGATAAATTATCTGAAACAATAGTTCCTTAAGGACATTCCTTTGCCTATCTATCACTTTGGCTACTACTGTCTATTTGCTTTTTTTGCAATAACTGCTATTTTAGGAATATCACCTCTACTGTCCTGAAAATCCAGATTGCCATATCCCTGACTTTTTGTATAATACTTAGAGGGATCGGGTTCTAGGTTTTTTTCATACTTGTCTTTAACTTCTTGTTCAGTTATAGTTAACCAAACCACATGTTCATCCCAACCTTCAACCTTATCTGTGGGAATATAGTAATAATGAATAGTACTAACTCCTCTTTTAACTACTATGACATCTTTGTTGGTTGCTTCAATGTCGCCTATATCTACATCATCAGACGTGTGAACCGATTCCTGGGTTAAATCTGTCAAACTTTTGGTAGTCTCGGAATTCATACCAATATATGTATGGTAAAAAAGCTATTTAGCAATTGTATAAAAATATCCTTCCGTATTTAGGTATCAACATAGAGTTAGTTAGATGTATATAATCGTTTTGACATATCAAAGTTGTCTTAATATCTAAAGACTGAAAGTTATTTTGTATGTCTATACCTAGATAATCTTAATCACTGAATGGAGTAGGTATTGCGCCAAATCCATTTGCATAATTAGATAATGGATTAGTAAGTGTGCTATTAAATAGATTATTTGCCAAACCCCTAGCAAAAAAAGGACGATTCTTCTACGCGAGGAAATTAATTTATTCACGTGTTCTAATTTTATAAAAGTATAATATAGTAAAAAAGTAATATATAAGTGCCAAATGTTTATCACGATTCCATCAATCGCGGTTGTCTTAATTGCTTTGCTACTATCTACCAACTTTTGTAGTGTGGAGCAATTACTATTTGAGTCAAATACTCTAATTAATGTTTATGCTGCTATGACCCCATTGAATGCTGAGAATCACATTGGCCACATCAGGGAATTAATTACACTTAATACTAACAATTCGGCAGGTTATAATAGGCAGAGTTTAGTCAAACCGTGCATCACAAATAATGCTTATTCTCCCAGTGGATCAAGTGAGAATAAAAGTGTACAAGCAGCGGGTGCGGGGGAAGTATTTAGGTTTAGTGCACTCCCTCCGTTAATAACAATGAATTATACTGGAAAAGTATATTGTGGAACATTATCTGACTACAAATATAGAGTCGGGATGACATTCACTCAACTGCAAATTCCTAATAAAAAAGTTACAACGGACCTTCCCTCCAAGTTAATTGAAATTCAAAAAGGCAGTAACGTTAAGTTTATTATAAATGGCTTCCCGAAACTGCTACCTCCAACAAATTTAGCAGTAGGTGCATATTCTGCAAACAATGGAACTGCAATAAAATTACTTAATTCGACAAATTCTGACAGTACTGTAGTAAAGATGGATTTACCTACAGGTAGATATATCTTATTGACGACAGCAACTTGGCTACCTAGAGCTGAAGACATTACTGGATATACCATCTATAAATTCTTGGTGAATATAATTTAATATATTATAATTGACGTCTTAACTAGACTACGACCAATATAGTTAGTACAATGATTAAAAATTTACTTTTCATGCAAAATAAATTTTAAGTCACTAGTGATTTATTCTAGTTTTCCTCTTCATTGAATATATTCCAAGCAACCGAACGCGCCTTATCAGCTTTAGTAGCAGCATGTTAGATAAATCTATCCGTTAGTTATATCAAATGCTATACTTAGTTGCTGAGTTCGCATATAATTGCATATGATTGCAGTTGATTATTGTTATCTTAATGATCTCTTATTTGCAATTATATCAATTAAGTAAATATTATACATATACAATATATAATAAACTGTGTACTATATTCAATCGATACTCACAAGGTAAATTAGAACACATGCCTCAAGGCTAATATTAATTTTTTAAACCTTATATAATAAAAAGAGGAAGAAGAAATAGACATCTCATCATCTTTTACTACTACTACTACTTTGCTATTAAATTATATGAAGTACTTTCTATAAACATGCCACTAGGAGTTCCTGCTACAGAATCTATACTAACCTTTACTGTAAAAGGTCCTGCATTTGGAATAGTCACTGTCTGTCTTCCTGTACCATCAGGAGCTTTCTGATTTATAGCCTGTTTGATTATTTTGCCATCATGTGCAGTTACAGTAAAGGTGTAGCTTACCTGTTTAATTATAGAATTTCCCGACCCATCCTTAAAAAGTACAGCAAATTTAGTTTCATTTCCATGTACAATGGTTGTAGGTTCCCAAAACAACTGTATACTGTAAGTCCCACGACCAGTTTGTAGAGTTAATGGTGGTTTAGGTGCCTGTATATTACTTTTCGGTATCTTGGGTGGACCTTGGCCAGTTGATAAAAGATCAAAAGCAAACTGTATAGGTGGAGAACCAGTCGTTACAGCTGCAAAAGCTCTGGCCTTGATTGGATAAGGCATATTCGGGTTTACATATACTGCATTATCAGCTCCATAGTGCCAAGTTACTGCAGTAGTATCAAATGTTCCTGCTGGTACTGTGACCTTTGTACCTCCACTGGGTGCGATGGCTGAGCCTCCTATAGCTGCTAGTTTGCCCCAGTATGGAGCAGTTAACGAGAGGCCAGGTTTTGGTACAAATGATGCTAACCAGTCTAAGGTATCAACATACGCACCCCTATAAGGCCTCATTGCAGTAGGAATTTGAGAGCTACCAAGAGCAGATAGATCAAGATCACTTAGATGAAAGGTTCCATTTAGTACATTACCATTTGGCTCTACAACATATACAGGAGCAATCCAGTAACCCTTATTCTTATCAAATTGCTTAAAATAGATAGTCATTGTGAACGGTTGGTTTTGTTTAGTATCATGATTCTGTATTTTGTACGTGTAATAGGTGTTAGGTTTGACACCCTTACCAAGGTACCAATTATTAGCTGCGTAAGCCTTCTGAACGCCTTCTTGAGATACTGGTACTAATAACATTGATGCAATTAATATAGTGGCCAACATACAGAATATGCCAATATTGATATTGGCAGTATTGTTATATTGTTTCATACTCATCATATTATACAGTTTAGATAAGTTGATAAATGTTATATTTTTATTCTGTTCTATTCTAATGTAACATGATCTAAAAAACTTTCAGCAGAAGTTCAGATATGAAAATAAATAAATAAATTGGATTTATTTCATTATTTGTTTTGCCGATTAGAACCTATCCCAAATAGACAGACAGACCTATAACTTGCGACATTCAATCTTATGCAGCTTTCATTACACAAAAAAAAGTAATTGCAAAGTAATACAACTACAAGTTAACCTGGTTAAATATTTATTATAAGATTTAACGTCCACATATTATATAGTGATACTAATATGCTCACTGATCACCACCACGAATGGAGGATATCTCACTACTCTAACAGACTTGTTCCTGTCGCATGGGCTATTCTAGTTATGGGACTTTCTATAACTGGTATAATACTTATCTACTTATGGATCGGTCATATTGGACCAACATATTCAAGTAATGTAATGTCACTGCAACAAAAGAGGCTTAGACAATGGTATGGCCTACCACCACAGCCAGTTGTAACAGGCCGAATGTTACAAATCCCTCCATCTTTGCGTAACGTATCAAATAGTACTTACTATAGTAGCAAATAGAGGAGAAACACGGAGTCACTCAGGCTTTATTACGAAAAAGACATTAGACAATATTAGGTAGCAAAGAATAAATGATCATCAACTTTAGGCCATAATAATATTGGTGGTCATTGGCAACCAACCAAGACAAATAAGTAGTATTATGAGTCTTTTATCCACCATAAGACTCATCTTAGTTAATTATGTTATTGAATTTGATAATATACATTCGACCTATCAGATCAACTAGCGATGATTCGCTAACCAATGACTACGTATGACGGTAGTAATAAATAGCCATGTCTATTTATTAACTGCGAATACCTTTATTGCTATTTGCAATCGAATTAGGAAAAGTCGAGATGACTAGAGTCAAAATCCTCTTTTATTGCTAGTAGACGCGGCTACGTTAGGCTGAAAAACAAACAAGGATAAAGGCTGCTTGTCGAAGCAGCCATGTGAAGTGAAACCACAGCCATTTCGACAGAACAACCCCAATCTATTAACAGTAATAGAAGATAGGGCCAGCAATGTATTTACTAGTTATTGATGATTGTTTTTTAACTAACTGTTGCAATTACGCAAGCAGGTTACATTTCTGATTACCCACATGGATTACACTTTGCTGCCTAGTCCTAGTATTCAGAGTGATTGTAATTAATCTTCGTAGGAGCATCTCTGATGGAGAAAGACCATTGATCCCTCCATGTTCTCTGGTTTCATTGTATGCTTTTACATGTCGTATCTTTGTTTATCTGCATCTATGTTTAAAATGTCATCTTCTAAGCTAGAAATTAATTCTTTACTATCTTGTTATATGCTTCTACCTTCTCTTGTAACTCCGGATAAGAATTTGGTATCTGTTTATCATTTATCTAGTTATGTACTTAGGGGCATTGTAGAAAACATCATCTGTATTATCAGATTAGTTAGTCTGTGTATGTTGTAGGTTATACATCTGAACGATAATTCTCTATTCTGCATTCT
The DNA here is from genome assembly GCA_036558405.1 of Nitrososphaeraceae archaeon. GTDB lineage: Archaea > Thermoproteota > Nitrososphaeria > Nitrososphaerales > Nitrososphaeraceae > TA-21. The sequence goes on from DATBFR010000029.1 coordinate 11,282, forward strand.
AGTCAATCTAGACATAAGATGCTCTCCAAACAGTCTTTTTATGACAGACATTATGGTTTCATCCTTGTTTCGTTGATTGTACAGTAATTTGGAATATCCATGCTTCATCTGCTTTCTGTATTTGCCATGTGTTCTCCATATCAGTATGTGCTCATAGCGAGCTGGGATTACACTGAATGCATGTAATTTCTCTCTTACGAAAAGATGATTATTCTCACTATCATATCCCTTGTCAGCAGTAACTACAGATAATGGAAGTATATTTGATGCCCTTGTTATGATTGGCTTGAAATCTGCGTTATCATGTCTTGTAGGAGCTCGTCTTATCCTAATTGTACATATGATTTGTTGTAATACATCTGCTTCAATGGATATCTTTATCCATTTTCTTCTTAATTTAGCTCTTTCTGTGTAGTATTGCGATGAATGTGTTGATTTGAATCCAGTCGAATCTATTCCTGCAAAGATATGTTTAGTACCACTAATCACAATGAATGAGGAAATTATCTTTTCAAGCAATGCATTATTGATTCTATCTGTAAACTATTGCAATGTTGTAAAATGAGGAATACGGCATGAACATATCCCATTCAGTAAACTCTCTCAGGAATCGGTTAACAAATGAATTTAGACTCACGTTATGACGCGACGTCTCTGAACGAATTTTGTCCAAGACGTTTTTATTAATTCGAAAAGTTATACTTTCAGTATCAGATTTCTTACTCCTGTTGTTGCTACTTTTTTTAGAGGACTCGGACAAAAACTGTTGTTGCTGTTGTTCCAGTTTTTCTTCTATCGAGTCAAGTTGGTGTAGAGTATAAAGATTTTTTGAATAATATGTAAGCGATTCGATTTCGGAGGATATAGGCATAGAATGCAGGTTTCTATTATCGTTACAGGTAGGACATTTTACATCAGAAGCATTGTTCATGTTTGTATATAGAGACACAAACCAAAGACACTTGTTACATATCAGAAAGTCTACTTCATTTTTGATCTCGATGCTACTGACATTGCTGTGACTCTGTACGGAATTTAAATCTATATCCGATTCGATCTTCTGGGGGCCAGATGGAGCGATAGCGTTCTGTAGCCTAGTAATGAGTAATTTGTCGGCGGTGTGGTTTAGTGTTTTATTCTCTCTTCCAAGTATTTGTCAAGTTCGTTGGCGGTACTATTATAACAGGTGGACATTGAGCCTGTGCTGTAGGTAATAATTATTACTATTATGCCAAGTGGACATGAAGACCATATTGTAAAGGTTTATTATCAAGTATGGCAGATACTGCTGCCCATAGTTCACTGATTGGAATAGGCTTTTCTAGAAATCCTGCTATGCTGATATGTGATAGGTATTTTTCAAAGATTCGACTACTATACTCAAATGCACTCATTAAGAAAATTTTTACATCAGGTTTTATCTTTTCTAATCGATATGCTAATTCATATCCACTGATACCAGGCATTCTAATATCTGAAATTATGAGGTTATAATCTGCGGCGTGTGAACTAAATTCGTCCAATGCGACTAATGGATCAGTAAAAAGGGAGGCCCTAAGACCAATTTTTTCAAGACTAATTTTGATTAAGCACGCAATATCATAATCATCGTCGACTATTAGTATCAAATTAATCTAAATATATGTTATATTACCTATTACTTAAGGTCTTCCTTGACTAATTTATGCAAAGTTGTCATTTAAAATAGCAGAAGGTTTGAAAATAGTTAACCGTTATGATTTTACAGGTCAATATTATAACTTGTAGTAGCTATAATAACTAGATGTGTATGATGGTTAGGCTAATAGAATGGTTATAATTGTCTAATCGGCCTTTTTATCTGCATACAGTGCACTCCGTCACTCTTAGAGCTTCCTTTGTCTAACAGTCAACCAACTGTATTAGCTATTCATTAATCTTTACAGCGATAACCTGACCATTAACAATGGTGTCATTGCTGTCTCTGCTATCAACGCCAATATTACTATTGTGATAGATAATATTATCCCTGCCGCTAATGCTTTATGTAAAAGAAGGTCCATCATTGTCGTCGTCCTCTCTGCTATGATTGTTATTATTATTGTTATTATTGTCTTTTGAATTTTGGCTTAATTTAATATTGTACTCTTCTTTCCTATCTCCATTGGCAGGAGAAGCAGAAGCAGCAATAATCAGTATGACTATGACAGCAACTATACCATTGGGTTCTACTAATATCAACATCAGCAGAATAGAGATTCTAAAGCATTTTAGAGCAGACTCGAACTAAACAATATAGAAATGTGACTGTCCATAATAGCACTGGCACATTACAATGTCATTATAATCCGATTACAGTCGTAGGTTGACTGCGAAGCCAGTCATTAATGGGTGGATTAGCTAAGACGGACTTGTTTAATGGCAGTCAACCACGACCAGATATTGCCTATCTCCATATAATAGGTAACATAGTTTATCTATATTATACTGCGAGTAAAGTGATGTTATTATAGAGAACTATATCATCCAGTCCAACCTCTTTCGTGTATAAGATTGAATTTAGTTAAGATTTCTTTATGGATACACGTCCTGATATAGGTGTAACCCATCTCTATAAGCTATAATGTCATCTATGTCTGTAGTACAACAGTTGTTAACATCAAGATGCAATACAATTTCTCTTGAATAATTATTGTAACTGGCTCACTTGATTTGCAAGTTTACAATCTTATAGTCAAGACCAGCTAGTCACATGCAATATTAATGGACGCCTATACTATTGTCAGTAATTGATTGGTCTTGTAAATTAATTTTTGAAAGTAGATGATAATCCGAATTCATTATCCTCAGTTAGATAACTCCTTCAGAAGAAAATTTAAGAAATGATTCAAATTCTTAAACTAGACTGCTAATTGCTGTAATCCTCACTCTTTCTCATGACCAGTCCATATCTAACAACAAGCATGTACAACACTTGTAAGGTACAAGATAGCGGTTGGAGAGCCAAGGATAATAGTAAGTATGAGGCAACTTAGAAATCTGTTTTAAAAAAAATGTAGCATTGTGTTTGGCTAATCAAGCCACTTTGATTTAACTAATTTGATGTGAATCCTCATTTCTTTTTGACTATATTCACCCACTGAGAGGAAAAGTAACGAATGCTCCTACCGAAGAAACAGTACCATATATTGGTGTATTTCCAAAGTGATTGTTAACTTTTGCTGGATTAATCCATATGCTTAGTGCATCTTGATTCATGATTCTTATATTAATGGGTACATTTTTTACAGGACCTTCCTTCATGGCAACTGTGGCAAAACCTGTTAATGCAACTGTTTTTCCATTTACTGCACTACCTGTCAAGTTAAGATCAGATATTGTGTGTAGATGTCTGGCTGTACCATCTGTCTTAATCATTCCAAATATGGCGTTAAAGACTACTGCCTTAGGAGGCATTAAGCGGTTTATAGGTTATGCATCTGATTGATAATTCCCTGTTTTGTGTTCTAGTTAATCTAGACATTAGGTGTTCTCCAAATAATCTCTTTATGATTGACACTATGGTTTCATCCTTGTTACGTTGATTATACAGCAATCTGGAATAACCACGTTTCATCTGTTTTCTGTACATACCATGTGTTCTCCGTATCGGTACATGTTCATAGCGAGCTGGGATTATGTCGAATGCATGCAAGATTATTGGTATTATACTCTTACAAAGCTTTGACTGTATGATTTCTAGATCCACTCAGGATGGATGATTGTTATCACACACAACCGAAGGAAGAAGTCATTCCACAAGGGAATCACGATATCTATAACTCTGGATAGGTTGCCATGGCATCCGGATATAGATCTTACTACCAGTAAAATGAAAAATTAGAATGGACACGATTACGGCAGCATTAAATATTCGCCCCAGCAACGTTAGTCGCTATAACGGTAGCACAAATACAAATACGCGTATCATCATCGACTCCCGAAATATTAGGACTAATCAAATACATAACCTACAATAAATGCACCATCGATTCACTATTCTCATACATTAATGATATTTTTTAAAACCAAAAATATAATTAAACTTTAAGTAGTTATAAAACCATAGTATAGCTATAGCTGTATGATTATCAATTATAATGAAAAATGAAGTTATACGTATAATATGTCCTGTATGCAACAGTACTCGCAACAATTCTACACTTAAAGATAGTTTTAATAAAACATCAACAATTATTACAGATGTTGAATCTGGTGAAATAATTTGTTCAAAGTGTGGTATGGTAATACATGATCATATAGAAGATAATACAAAACCGGATACGCGTACCTTTGGTAATGAACAAGATTATAATAGAATTAGAACTGGTCCCCCTATCTCCATTGCATATCACGACATGGGATTATCTACTACGATAGGAAGATCAGACAAAGACGCAAGCGGTCAAAAATTAGATACTGTCACATATTCTAGAATGCGGAGACTGAATACATGGAATTTCAGAACACAATTTTACAAACCAAACAATAGGAATTATATTATTGCATTTCGAAAACTCGGTAATCTACAAGATAAACTAGGTTTACCAGACGCAGTAGTTGAAAAGGCAGCTTATACATATAGAAAAGCTCAACAAAGAGGAATAGTAAGAGGACGAACAATAGATGGTATTTTAGGCGCTGCAGTATATGCGACATGCAGAGAATTAGGAATTCCTAAAACTCTCGACGAGGTAGCCCAAGCTAGCTCAATAAAAGAGAACAGGATATCAAAAGCTTATAGAATATTGAGCATTGAGCTTGGTATTTCAACTCCTATGCTAGATCCTATGAAATGCGTTGTAAAGGTAGCAAACAAAGTAAATTTAAACGAAATGACAAAGAGAAAAGCAATGGCTATAATGGGTCAAGTCACCGGAAAAGAGATATCTGCGGGAAAAGATCCTATGGGTTTAGCAGCCACTGTCATTTATATATGCTGCCTTGGGACCGATGAAAATAAGAGTCAGGTCGACATCGCAAAAGCAGCTGGTGTAACAGAGGTGACAGTGAGGAATAGACTGAAGGATCTTAAGCAAAAACTTCCCGAGTTAAAAAATTGAAGATCATATTTCATGTCTTACATATTATATCAATATCTCTCCCCGTATCTGGATTCGTCCAATAAGTATAATAGAAATTAACAAATCAATCGTGCTTTAGGGCTAAGTTTTCGTTATTTTTTTATCTTAACAAACTAGCATCACACAACTCCAATTATGAATACAAGTAGTAGAAAGAATAGTCTTTCTGGTTCAAGCACTATCCGATACTTAACATGAGAACCTTAAAATCCAACTAGAGAAGAACAGGATGCAAAAACATAACTACCAAATGTATTCATATATAAACTAGTTGGAGCTGCAAAGACAAAGCGTATGTACATAACCATACTTTGTTTGAACTTTCATTCAGGCAAGAAAGCCTTTATACAGTATCTAATTTAAAGGACTATAATACTGCTGTAAGTTCATCTCTGTAAGATAAATCGCCTTTCTCAGCTATGCAATGGTAATGCAGGCTTAATCCGACTGAATAAATAGCAGATATCTAATACCTGTAGATTTGATAATTGGAGCTGCATAATAACTCCAAATCAACTTTGACACAATTCTGAAAATTAAATTTCAACAGATGTGATATTTAATCCACTTATTTATATTCATAGAAATCAAGCGGTTTGTCAAATTTGCTAGCTACAACTCCAAAACTCAATATTCCAAATCCCACCATCATTACAAAGACAAGTGCTGCCTCTAATTCAAGAGGTAATGTATTCTTGATTTGGGAAGTCGCAGTATAGGGTGGATTCGTAGTTGAATATGCTTCTTCTCTTATAGTTTGTGATCCATAATATATTGTGCTATAACACCAAATATTGCCACAGCCAAACCAACAATAGTAATTATTTTTGACTTAAAAATAGAGGAATTAAACTCATGATGTAATCCTGAATCTCGTCTTGTCTTACCTATAACCACAGACTTATCCTCCTTATACTATTAATATCTAATTAACATTTTTATTAATTAAATTTTTTGAAATCATCTGCAATAATTTGCAATCGAGCTGAAGAATCGGTTTGTTTTGTTTTATCCGCAAAAGGAGTAATATGGTCTTCATACCGATGATGTATATCTGCTCATATTCTATCTAAAAATTATAATGTCAACTCTAAAAGTTACAGTAGCGCAATTCTCTATCTTTATTATTATGATTTGTTTAGGAATCTGATACACAATTTGCCTCTGGAATGAATTTAATGATAATAAATATATATTCTAATAGTTAGATCTAACCATTATACGCATCTATTCAGTCTGAGAACCATTTTCCTAAAAACTAATCGAGAATTGTACTACTATTTTGCCCAAGGACATTACATGTATATGGAAAAGCAAGGTCTACAACAAATTGCAAACGTATCTGAGATTGTTACTAGAAGTTTAAGAAAGTTATCATATCTATTTATTACGACAATTATTGCCATTCATTGCATTTGGGTGCTTTGATTTTAAATATTTTAAATACTTTTATTAAAGTACAGAAGAGGCATGAATAATAACAACAATAATCAGAGTAAAGGAGGAGAAGAAGTAGATGCTAATAAATCAGTATCTGCAGGCTTAGTAGCTGAATTACTTGGCGGAACTATATTCAGCCAACGAAAACGAAGTTATAACATATGCGCAACAGAAAACTGGAGAGATAGAAGATGCTATTTCAGCTGTTAGCACTTAGCAAAGATAGAGAATACAATAGTACGGCAAATTTTGAACATATATTTAGACAGCTAAAGTAAATGATGACATTACAAGGAAGAGATATCGAGCACAACAAATGACAGCTAATGATGAGTCTTCGTTAAGCGAATCTAAATATTCGTACAACAGGATAAATGAAGGCGTAATAATAGGCCAGAAGATCGCGAAGATTTCTGTTATCACCTTGGTTAGCCTAGGAATTGTCGAACTTTTAGTTGGATACCTAAGCGGTAGTGTAGTTGTGGTTGCAGATGGTACTGATTCGCTATCAGATGCTATGATATCATTTATCGTATTGATTGGGCTGAGAATTGCACATAAGCCTGCTGATAAGAGGTTTCATTTTGGATATCGTAAAGTTGAGAGCCTTGCAGCATTAATTGCCGCAATGGGGATGATAATAATGGGATCAATTATTGTTTATAATTCATACCATTCGTTACTATATCCACATGAGATAAAACACTCTACTTTGACTATGACTATTTTAGCAATTGCAAGTACTATATCACTATATAGAGCATTTCAAATGAGAAAAATTGCTAATAAATATGACATACTCTCATTAAAAACAGATGCAAAGAATTCAATAAAGGATGGTCTAGGTTCTGTCATTGCTTTCATCAGTATATTGATATCTTCACAATTTGGATTATTACAGGCTGATTCTATAGGCAGCATAATAATTGCAGGATACATATTCTCAGTTGCATACGTTTCGATTAAACGTACATCTCTGATTTTAGTTGATTCATGGCAGGACCCAGAGGTAACAGATCTTATAAGGAAAACCATTGAACAGAAGTTTAGTGGTAGATACGGACCGATTAAGGTTAGATCAGTACTACTAAGGCCAAGAGGAATGGGAGCTATAGGAGCCATAATCCATATAGAGGTAGATGGCTGCAAATCATTGACAGATGTGGAATTGCTATCACTGGAAATAGAGATGGAAGTCCGCTCTAAAATTATAAGCATCGAAAGAATTTTAGTTGTTCCTCATTCTCTGGGGACATCATCAGCTAAAGATGCGACTACATCACCATCGAGAACATTGAACAAAATATTTGCTAATAAAAGGAAGAATAATATGTCCTCTTCACAGTAGTCTAACGGAGCAGATCTGATAAATTTTTGCAATCACTAACTAGAGCCTCCACTTCCAATTGTCTTTTGTAGTAGTGCTTACTATCTTAATTGATACCATATAATTCGATTATAAATTGTAGACAGATCAAATCATTAAAGATGTTGTCGGCATCGCTGAATGGTTTACATATGTTGTAAGAACTCACATCATGTATAAGTCAATATAAAAATCAATTATAAATTCAGTTCTCTCACGCTCAAATAAACTCATAGAATATGAAAGAGTGTTTGCAGCTATATCTTTATCGCTAAGTTAACAGTGCCAAAATAACATTAGCAATACTTAAGAAGAATTCACCTGGATACATACATAGGTGACATTATAGCTTACAGAGATGGGTTACACTTATGTCTGGAAGTATATCCATATAGAATTCAGAACAAGGTTTAATCTAATACATGAAAAAGAATGGACTGGAACCTATTTCTATTATTTGTAAAAGATATGGAGAGTCAAATTTAGCTAGAGAACGTTTGCTAAGTGGTGTATGCTCTTAATGTGATTCTCTTAAGGCAAATCTATGCTATGGATTGCATTTTCGCAAGTCATACACATAAACCTATTACAACTATCACACCATTGTATTTCAGTTTCACTGTTGCATGAGTCGCACCTTGGTCCTTTCCCTCTAGAGATTGCTTGTAATACTGATAAAGTTAGACCTGGTCTCCTTGTAGGCAAAAGAAACCTACCTAGATCCGTGACAGTTATTATACCGGTTAGCAGTTTATTTTTTTCATCCACTATCGGAAGCTTACGAACTCTGTTTTTCAACATAATATCTGCTGCTTTATTTACTGTAGTTGTGGGCATTGCTGTTATAAGTGGGCGTGAAGCTAAACTTTCAAGTAATGTATCACGGAAATACCTTCTCACCAGATCTCTTTCCGTTACTATGCCAAATGGTATATTATCTTTAGTTACAATAATACTTCCCACTTTCCTTTCGGTCATCAGAGCTGCTGCGTTAGCTGCGGGCTTTGAAATATCTAAAGAAACAACATTAGTAGACATTATTTTTTCTATTTTAGTAGTACTTTCTTCCACAAATAACCTCGCTGCATCTGGATTTGATAGTCTGTCAATTATCCATTGAGCCTCATTTAACGGCATACTGACCTCTTGAGCTATATTTTTGATTGATAAGTCAGAATAGCGATACAAAGAAGTTACTATATCTTTCCTCGTAAATGCTATCCCTTCATCTTTGACGGCGCCATTATTACTATTATTACTGTTTAAATTCATCTATCACATCGCTCTCATATTTGCTTGAACACAGTAGTTAATATTTGCATGAAATACTGTATCTACTTTGCAGTATTCAGGTATTGAGCAAAACACGGAAAACCCCGTAGGGTTTTGCAAGCACACGCAAGCATATGCACTATAATGGTAACAGTCCCACATGATTAGCGGGACATATGAAAGGTAGGTTAAGTGTCATGGCATGTGTCATAATTCTATTTGCATTGAATAGGCTTCTAATTCAGAAAGGCGAGATCAAACAGTAGCTTAAATGACTTAAATTAGGACTCTTGACTTAAGTTAGATCAAAAATACTAACTAATCACAACATGGTAAGTGATGATGAAAAATATCCATTCAGTTCGATTTTTATCTTTTCTGATTTGTGAACGTGGCAGATTAAGCTAGTACTATTGTAATTTCATTCTATTCTCCTTCTTTCTTTTAGTTAGGTTTGTGTTTGTTATCACTGGGCAGAAAACTCAATAGTTTAATAGTAATGGTATGGTATCGTATTATTATTACGGAAAGCCCGTATCATTTTTATGCAGATATTGTTAACGTACCATTATGAACCAGATGTGTCGTACTGTGTCCAAAAGTACTCAAAGACTTTATTCTTGTAATAAGCTTATACATAATCAGAGGAGGGGAGAGTAATAGTGGTTGACGCTATGCGAAGAAATAATTATTTTAATGGTCCGCAAAACGATTACTGGAAATGGTTCCTAATCTATATAGGAATCAGTTTTGTTATCTCTCTTATAATTCCCTTTCCAGTCTCGCTGATCGTTTACCTGCTTTTATTCGTTGTACTTAATTTTATCAGGACCGACATTACCTTGCGTAAATCTGGTATGAAGGATGGCGTAAAAGGATTATACAAGTCGATGTCTTCAGGATTTAGTAATGGCAATATACCAGGAAATATTGGTTATAGTCCAATCAAATTCATGTGCATGAATTGTAGTAAAGAACATAATGAAAGAACATGTCCTAGATGCGGTTCAACCGCAGTCAGGCCTACATGAGATAACAGTAAATTACGATTAAATTATCTGATTAAAATCTTAAGCGTACACTGATTGGATGGGCTTAAGCAAGGGTTAAACCAGCTCACTGTTTCTGTCAGATTCTTTGTGTACAAATAAAATGATTATGATGGACTGCCATAGAAATGGATATGGATTATAAACCATTCTTTATACAATAAAGGTGTTCAATCACTGACTAAATCTTATCAATCTTTTTGGGTCGATTTTATCGCTATTATAGCAAGCATAATAAAGAATTAGAACCAACATTCATTTATAGAAGCATAACAGGCATCATAGATTGTTTGTGAGTGACCTTCGTAATTTATTATATCTTGTGCTCTGTTGAAAGACATGTAAAAGTCGCCTTCTATAATCCATCTGGTTAGCTGACCACTTATCATGCGTGACCATTTAGGTCTAGTCTGTTGGATGGTCCATATTTACGAGCTGCTGTCAAAATGAGCCTTGAGCTCTGATAGATGTATGCAACTTAGAGTCTATCCCAAAATTATCCTCCTGTAAGTAATAATGCAACAACCTAAACACACTAATGCAAAATAGTTTTCTATCTTCTTTTCATACCTAACCAAAAGTTTTCTGAACCTATTGTGCCAAGAATTTGTTCTTTC
>DATBFR010000030.1:0-5008 GCA_036558405.1 Nitrososphaeraceae archaeon
TGCTAGGGATAATGGGGCAGTGGGAATAATTACGGAGAAGGATATTTCCAAGATTCTATACACTGAACCACAAAATAGGCAATTCAAGGAGATCAGATTAGACGAGATAATGAACAAGGATCTTATCGAAGTTAATGAAGAAAAAGAACTGAAATCTTGTGCCAAGTTAATGTTAGAACACAATGTTAGTTCTCTACTCGTACTTGATGATGATCGTCGTCTCAAGGGAATAGTGACTAAGAGCGATTTAGTGCATTCTTATTCATTGCATTATGCACATAGAAAATTAGTAGAAGATGTTGTACAAAAATATATGACAAAAAAAGTATTGACAGTAGATCCCGAAGAGCCTATACTTATGGCTCTTATGCTAATGACTGATAATAAAGTATCCAGAGTCGTTGTGACTAGAAATCGGAGGCCGGTTGGTATTATCACAGGACGTGATTTGCTACCTATTAGTTTATTATTTGGGACAGGCCTAAATGGACATCAGTGGCATGTATCGGAGCAAGCAGGAGCACGCAGACGAGAACAGATTCTTATCCCATCTGGCATTAAAGCAATATTCTTAGCAATGGATGTAATGAAGTATGATCCAATAACTATCACAAGCGATTCAGATTTATCTGAAGCTGCTCATATAATGATGAGAAATAGAATAAGTGGTATTCCAGTAGTAGATTCAGATAATATTCTTGAAGGTATAATAACAAAGACGGATATCGTAAAGAGATTAGCGTCGGATAATTAATCTTTTTTTGGAGAGACATAATTGTTGCAGAAACACAAGAATAGATTATTGTAGTGACATCAAGAATCCGAAATTACATCTCTGATCATTTTTGCAGGTTCTTTCTCCCCTTGTTGATGGTATCTATTCATTAGAAATAATAAATGATGTCTTATTTGTTTGAAAAGATCGATCTGTACTTGTAATGATTCCAATTCTATGTCACAAGTCATTTCATTATTCTCATCCATGAAACAAGATTTAAGGATTCCTTACAAATGATCATGGAGTAATGACTGCCCTTCCTATTATTTTTCCATCTTTCAGTAATGAAATGACTTCATTTATCCTATTCAAAGGGAATTTTTGTATACTGTGCTTTATTATTTTCTTATTGGCTAGATCTATTACTTCACGCAATTCATTATAGTTACCCCATAATGAACCAATTATTGAATATTCATTAATAACTGAGGGAACTAGAGGTAAAGTAATCTGATTTCCGAACAGACCAACTAACACGAGCATACCGCCCTTGTTAAGTGATCTTATGGAATTATAGACTGTACTTTCCGTCCCAACGCAATCTATGACTGTGTCTACGCCTCTTCCATTAGTTGCCTTTAATACCCTGCTCCTTTAACTTCTGTTTGTCATATGTTGATGTATTAATAGTGAAATCTGCACCAACTCTTTCGGCAAGCTGAAGTTTTTCATCTTGTCTATCGAGTGCTATAATATCTGATGTCTGTCCCAATAATTTCGCATATTGTACTGCATAGTATCCAAGGCCTCCAATTCCCATTACAGCTACAACCTTACCAGGACCCAATGTGTGCCTAATTTTTTTGATGGCTCTATAAGGTGTAAGACCTGCGTCAGTAAGCGGTGCTAATTCTTCTATAGATAGTGTAGATTTACCTTCCTCACCTTCAATTTTGATTAAGAATCTGTATGAGTCTACCAAAATATACTCAGAAAAACCGCCATCTACGCTGATACCAGGCCATTTTGCATAATTGCATAATTGTTCATTTCCATTTTTACATCGAGTACAAATTCCACATCCCCAACCTCCGAAGACAGCAACCATGTCGTCTTTCTGTAACAATCCTTTTGGAACAGAATCACCTATTTCTTCTATCCAACCAGCAATTTCATGTCCAGGTATTTTTGGTAGTTGAAGAGGTATGTTTTTCTTCCAAGCTCCATTAACCAGATGCAAGTCGCTGTGACACAATCCAGTAGCCCCAACTTTAACCAATACCTGTTCCCCATGAATTATCTTCGGTTTTGGTGTTTGTTCTAGCACTAAAGGACTTTGATATTCGTGTATCATTGCAGATAACATTGTATCGATATTTTTGTGTTGTTATTGTTAATGTTATTCTCGACATTTTCATATATCGACTTTGTTTTAGTTGCCATTCTACATAAAAAAATGGTGCTATCGACTATTTTGACAGTGCGTTTGAAAAGCAGCGCTTTGTACACGACTTTAATTAATATATAATGCAATTTCTAAAATAGGTTACAAATGTTGTCAAAAATTCTGGTTGGCATCGATGGGTCAGAATACTCCAACAAGGCCTTCGAATATGCAATTTCACTTTCTTCTAGATGCAAATCGGATTTGCTAATCGTTAACGTGCTTGAGGAATATGGTAATGTTGGATATTCGATTTCTAAGGAGCTGGAACAACAAAGTAAGGAGCTTTTAGAAACGTACCGTCGGAGGGCTGAAAAGTCTAATTTGTCATCATCTCTATCTACAATACAGCTCCGCGGAATTAGTGCTGCTGGCCAAATCTTGGGGTTAGCCGATAGTAAAGGGGTTGATACGATAGTAATTGGAAGTAGGGGGCCTCACGAAGTAAAGGAATTTTTGTTAGGGAGTACAACATATAAGATTGTTCACAACGCCAAATGTACTGTAGTTATCGCAAAATAAATAATTTTGACTTACTAGTGGCCTAGCATCTACTTCTTTACAAGTCTACTGTCGCACAAGTTCTCAACATACAGTGGATTTAGTAAATATTGTGCATTTAGTGAACAATTATCTATATAGAGTTCATATAATTTACATATAGACGATTTAGCAAGACATCTAACTTTCTCTCGCCTTACCAAGGCGGACAATCAATCAATTTTATCAATAAGTAACCGCTTTCAATTTCTTAGAAAACAATTTGCTGCCAGAGTGCACTTCTCGTACATGTATATACCATAATTACGAGAATCCATAATCAATTATTGCAGTGATGATTGCTATTGCTATTACTGCATATGTTTCAGATGACCCCATATACCATGATAGCACAAAATGCTACCATTGTCGTGTATCCCCTTCAAGTAGACCGGATCCGATATGAATTCTATCCATATGTTTTGATAAGTCATTTTTATTATCAAATTTCGATCCACAATAAGGACAAACTATTGCAATATTTTTTGATGCAATAACAGAATCTGGTATATCAATTTCTGCCAAACTTATACTTTGATTAGATGATTCTCCAACGATTGACATTAAAGTTAAAACACCAAGTATACTTATTTTATCATTTTCTTTGGCAGAAGAGGATTCTGATTCAGCAGATTTATTTTTATCTGTTACTACTAGTCTTCTTATTCCTTTATTTCTCATGATTGAGACTGCATCTTTCACTAATACGTCCTTACCAACTGTATGGAGTGGTGAACTCATTATTTCCTTTAGTGTGATCTTTGATGGATCTTTGCTTTCAGCTACCACTCTATACAGTATGTCCCTATCAGTAACTATGCCAATTGGTTCTTCAGAATTTTTAAGTCTGACAATTATACAAGATGTATTCTTGCTATTCATCAATCGTGTTGCATCTACAACATTGGCGTCTTCGCATAGAGTAGCAAAATCTCTTTCAATTAAATCACCAGCCTTCTGGGACAACGAATTTGAATACATTCACTGTCAAAAAGGTATAGTGGAATAATAATATATTGCCAAAATTTGCAGTGCAATGCATAGCAGTCATAGATTAGAAATATAATATGCTCCATAATATATCCGCTTATGAATAAAAATACTGTTCCTCCTGGCGAAGTTATCCCTGTGTCTGACTTTATGACTACCAATGTAGTAACTGCTATTGAAAATCAAAGTGCAAGTTATGTCTGTAAATTAATGTGTAATAGAAAAGTTGGTAGTATTGTTATTTTAAAAAATATAAAAGAATCAAAAGCTTCTAGGGCTAAGAAAAATGAAACAGTAGTAGGCATAGTGACGGAACGGGATTATCTGCATCTACTAGGATTTTCTGACACGATCAATGTGAATATTCCAATATCTGAAATAATGAGTAAACCGCTAATCACAATAAGGAAATTCGCCTCTATTAATGACGCAATCTCGACAATGCAGACAAAAAATATTCGTCGACTGCCTGTAGTAGATAATACTGGCAAAATGATAGGGATAATAACAGACAAAGATATTCTAAAGGCAATTATGACAAATCAGTCATTAGCTATGAGTCTGTTAGCTGACCCTACACTGCTTGTCGATCAACACTCCTTGTTTGGTAGATATACTTCCAACTCTTGGTTTAGAGATATTTGTCCTACCCAATTATGATGATTAATTATTTATACTCCTAATCCTGATAAGATTATTAATGCTAATGAATATGTGGTCTTGAAAATTATTAGCCTTAAAATTAAAAGTACACGGCCGTCCACAATCAGATCATGAAAATATAATATAGAATTTAGTAATAGGACAGACGTTTATACCAAACTATGCACTACTAATGAGTATACACTATCATAATATTACTTCTGCAGTAGTGGTATTTGAAGTAATTTTAAATTCGGCTCTAACCTGAGCAAGCGACTCGAATATTTGCGTTAATAATTCTTTTGTAAATAAAGACCAATTTTGTCCTAATTCATGTTTTATAACAAAAACATGCTTTCGTCCGCTTTCAATTTGATGATCCGAATTGATGCCTGATACCTTCATATATTCTTGCAGTACAGATAATACTGTCCACAAGTTGTAATCTTTCTTCATAAACAACACCGCATCTTTCATCAAGTTATAGGCGGTACTAGCAGCCTCTTTTATAATTTGATCTCTATATGAGTCTGTAGTAGTATCAGTTAGTAATCCGTTCTTTGTTGCTATTTCTATTGCTCGATCAATTAAAGACGATAACATTAGTTTCGGTACTGGCATCATACCGATCTTGTTTTCATATCTTCCCCATTCAGTATACTTCTTTAGTGTTT
>DATBFR010000031.1:0-14661 GCA_036558405.1 Nitrososphaeraceae archaeon
ATGAGTTAAGAGACGGGAACATTAAGGTAAATGCGGTATGTCCTGGGTGGGTCCGAACGGAAATGGGAGGCGGTATGGCGCCCATAAGTCCCGAAGCAGCGGCTAAAGATATAGTTCACTTTGCTTTGGTTGACGCAAAGGGACCCACAGGTAGCTTCTTCAGACACAGGAAACTTATTCAGTGGTGAAGGAATACTGGCTCTACAATGACATTGGTTGACATGGGCTTGCAAATCATATTTGTTTCAGTATCTGGCGTGATTTCTCCAGGTCCACTTTTTTTGCAAATTTAGTTTTAAGCAAAAGCGGCGGATTTTGGTCTGGAATAAAGATAGCAATTGGTCACTCAATAGTAGAGCTTCCTGTCATCATCCTATATTCTATCCCATTGATAGTACTTTCTTCTCCGGATGTGACTTCTAGTATCATCAAATTCATTAGTTTTATTGGGGGAATAAGTCTTATTGCTTTTGGTATCCTTTATGTGGTAAAGACTGTCTGCAAAAATAATAACAGTAATTATTCTGTCAAGTCATCTCGGATTCAAAAGCCGATTCTTGCTGGAATCATATTCACAGGCGTTAACCCATTTTTCTTTCTTTGGTGGATTACTGTGGGGATAAAATTAATATCTGATTCAATAGAATTGTTAGGATATCCATTTGGAATAGCCTTTCTTTTTTTGGTACATGTATGGATGGATTATGCATGGCTTGGTTTATCTTCATATTTTGCATCGAGAGGTATCAAAGTTATACGGTCATACTATCACAATATTATAATTCTGTTATTAACAATTCCTCTTTTTTACTATGGTATTAGTTTTACGTTATCAGCGTTTAGATGACGAGTATATAATTTAAAATCGATTAGGATCAATACTGTGCAAAAATTACTGCAACAGAATTTGCCTTTTAGTTGAATAAAGCAATACCGGCTTGTAATAAATCTAGATTTGCATTTTGTGATTAAATAAAAATTTATATTGCTTCAGGGCGTTTCGTTACCAATTTAGAGGGCTTGTAAGTATGTGAATATCTTTATGTCTATTCCGCTTGCTTTTGCATATTCCAAAAGTTCTGGTGATGGGTCAACATAAATTGCCAAGGAATTAGGTAAGCCAAATTTTTCAAATAGAGGCCCTAACGGTTCACAAATGTTGGATTGGTGGATTAGGACAGCCTCAGAGCTTTAGTGCATCTCGTTAATTTCACACTCAGCCTTATTACTGCTAAGAAACCAATCATATTGAAGCGTTTCACTGTAGGGAAACTCTCAGTCTCAAGGTGGCCGTACACCTCTTAATTCTGTCATATTGCTTGTTCATCTTCAACTCCTGTTGCGAGGTCAACCGCATGAGCCACAGGGCTGATAAAGATCTTACCTATTTTGGAATTATCTCTTATTATTCCGATAGCTTCGTCCATTTTTGCATCTGGCAAGATGCCTACAACTACATATTTATCACCAAATTCTGGTGTGAAAATTTGAGTTCCTAATGAGCTATGAATCTCTGCGGGTATGGTTTTACCTCTTCCTTTTACCTTAAAGACAGTTAAGCCACCAATTCCAGTCTTCTTCAATCCTTCGCTTACCTTTGCAATGTCGTTTTCAGCCATAATCACTTCTATTCTTATCAATCAAATTTCTTAAGAAAGGGCTATTAAAATAATTATCTCCGGGTTACCAAGAAGCAACTTTTTTATACGTATTTGATCGTGATTGTTTGATTACGAGTTGGCCATAGATACTGGAGATACAGCGTGGATGTTAATTGCATCGAGTCTTGTATTGTTAATGATTCCTTCATTAGGATTATTCGAAGCCGGCTTACTCAGGAAGAAAAACACGGTTTCAATTTTTATGCAGATATTTTTTGGAATGGCTCTTCTAAGCGTGATGTGGTTCACTTTTGGTTTTAGCTTAGCCTTTAGTCCTGGAGGAGGACTTATTGGAAACTTGCAGTGGACATTTCTCAGAGGTATTCCGTGGGATGCTCCGTTAACACAATATGCGCCTACCATTCCGGGTGTCTTGTTCGTAAAATTTGAAATGATGTTTGCCGTAATAACCCCCTTACTCTTAACTGGTGCTATAGCAGAGAGAATGAAATTTAGTGCTTTTGTCTTGTTTATAGCTGCCTGGAGTTTACTTATTTACTATCGTTTAGTACACTGGATTTGGGCCGTTGGCGGATGGCTTAACGAGTTGGGTGTAAAGGACTTTGCAGGAGGAATAGTTATCCACACCAGTGCTGGAATGGGCGCCCTTGCTGCCGCTCTAGTCTTGGGGAGAAGGAAGGATTTTGGTCCCTCGATTATGGTTCCACATAGTATTCCGCTTGCGGTTCTGGGATCATCTCTTCTGTGGCTTGGTTGGTTTGGGTTCAATGCAGGAAGTGCTCTAGCTTCAGGGGGCGTTGCCGGCAACACTGTAATTAACACTCACATGGCCTCTGCAGTTTCTGCACTAATATGGGTAGGACTGTCATGGAAAAGGACTGGAAAACCTAGTGTAATTGCAGCAATTAATGGAGCAATCGCCGGGCTCGCAGGAATAACCCCTGCATCTGGGTATGTGAGCGTTGAGTCCGCTTTCATTATTGGTATAGCGGTAGGACTGGGATCTTATTTCGGCGTACAATTGCTTAAAGACAGACTCAAGATTGATGATGCCCTTGATGTTAGTTCTGTTCATGGTATACCTGGCATAATTGGCTCTCTAGCTGTAGGAATTTTTGCCTCTCTTGCAATAAATCCTAACGGTGTTAATGGTCTTCTATATGGTAATCCACAACAGCTATTGATACAAGCAATTGGAGTCGGTGTTGCCGCAGCACTAGGATTTGGTGGCACGTACATTATAATGAAGGTGATAAACCGGCTTATCCGAGTCAGAGTCTCTCCAAAGGTAGAAGAAGAGGGATTAGATATTGCAGAACACGCAGAGAGAGCCTATAGTGATGATGATGAATTGGGAAAGATCTAGCTGGTTTATGCAAGAACTTTAGGGTCCAAGACAATTACCAATTCAATACGCCTAAGTTCAGACAAATACGGAACCATCGTTATAGATAACAGAGAAATGATTGAGGATGCTGGTGGTAACTCGATAACAACGGTTGTACTCGAGGTTGATATGAACAGGAGAGAATTGATATGTACAATATAATATCCTAAATTAGTAACAAACTTTACACTATTTTAGTTTACAATTTTCAGAAGAAATATTCTTAGAAGTAGATATATTACATCGGGTTCGGTGGATTGATAATGATAGATTTACGGATAAACCGATGTGAGAGAGAAGGGGCAAGTATTAGCTCCTTTGTGTTGCTGGATATTACATTATTTTCATTTGATATCTATGTCGGCAGTTTATGCGAACGAATTCCAGTAATAACCATCTGAATTCCAAGTATTAAAAGCCCTATAGCAATTATAACTCCTGCTAGGGCCGCACCAAATGATTGGAATACAATTATTGCGATACCAATCCCTACCGCAAGTGCTCCGACACCGACATGGAATCCTCGAGAGAATCCTCTATGTCTTCGAGACATGCCTTCTATTATCCTTGAGGCACCAATAATTAATAGAGCAATTCCAATAAATATAATTATGATTGCAGCAGCTTCTGTAGGATATGTGATTGCTATACCTGCTAAGATGAGAATTAATATTCCGAGTCCTATGCTGTAGAATCTTTGCTTTCCTGGTAAGAAGATCCCAGATATTACACGCTCTATCCCAACAAAAAACAAGATGATTGCCAGTAATCGAACAATTAAAACAAACGCATCAGCTGGAGTCAATAGGGCCCATATTGACAGTGCAATTATAATTGCACCCAAGCCTATTTGGAGCGCTCGAACCCAGGGCGGCCTTTTCTCAAGGTACACGTTGCTCTCATTTTCGTCGATTCTAGTATTTAAGTATTAAATTATATTTTGAGAATGTCTACAGTACAACTTGGTCTAATTTCAGTAGCAGTCAATGAACTAGCTGATCGACTTGTGTTATTATATGTTCTAGCCCTTAGGTCTCTAGGTAATGTTTTCATGCACCAGATTGATATATTGGGCTAAACTTGCTCAGAATCAAGAAATATGACTTCTTCTTCCGGTTCCTGGTACATTCCCTTATTGAGGAACATTTGAAGCTCTCCTATCGTTAATAGTATCCATGGTATCTTCATACCCATTCTGAATGAGTTTTTCAATCGTTCCGTACGAAAAATCAAATGTCTTATCTGAAATTGTATTCTCATCGTTCTTTCTTTCAATTCTTACTACCTCTGCTATATCAAAGCTACCTTCAACTATTTCCTTGTATTTTCTCGGTTTCAATAGACGTCCATGATATTTCGTTTGGCGATTCATTAGTTCATTGATAACATCATCCTTACATCCAGCTTCCTTACCTGTTTTTATCAAATCTCTTACTAAATCTATATAATCAGATATTAACAATAAAATTTCTTCATCTCTATGACTTCGATCAGAGAAAGTAATATCATTATTTCTATTTACAACACCATCATGATCACTGGGAATTTGCAATTGTCGTGTGGGGTGTACGTTCACTACGCATATGTCAAGAGTAGGAATTTTTTCCTTTACTCCCTTAAGTTGGTACCAATAATTTCTATGCATCAATACAAGTTGGCTGAGTGGTGTATTCGACATCAGTCCACCATCCCAAAAGTATCGTTTCTTTTTTTTATAATAAGTGTGATATGTATTTACATTATCATTCTGACTAATCTCAATACCCGCTTGGTCTTTTTGCCTGCTCTTATCAACGCGAGGAGGATCATAGCTCTCAACTTCTAGTGAGGCATAATCAAAATTTACAGGATATGATCCGCTAGCCATAACATGATCGGAAGTAATTCCTTTATCATACTTTATTATTCGTTCAAATCCTATTTCGTTACCTTTCTGTGAAATATATCTTCCATATTCAGTTTTCCTAGAACCATCCGCTTTAGGATAACTGTCAAAGGTAACGGGTAGACCATCCGCTACATCGACGGCTACTAGAATTAATCTGGGTTGGTTATCTTCAAAGCTTGTGGCTATGGGAAACTTTGCAAATTTCTCTAGACTTCGCTTCAATGGTTCGTTACTAAATCGAAACCACGTATTACCGTATAGATCTAAGAACCTGCTATCAAGCATAGGTATGAGTGGACTAAAAACATGTGGTACTCCCATTAGTGAAAATTCTCTTGCTGAGTAATATCTTCTGGCTGCTTCTCCTGTTGCAAAGGCTTTATTCATACTGTGCAGACCATTCCACCAAAACTTGAACCAAGGATTGGTATCTGCTAGTGATTGCTTGGATAAATACCTCCAGAATTCAATAAGTCTCTCTGCAGAACCCTCATAAGTATTATTTTCCACAAAATAGCTTGTGAGAACTGCCGCGTTCATTGCTCCAATTGAGGTTCCCGCTACAATGTTAAATGTTGAACTGTTCTCTGTTCCCTCTTCCTTGTCTTTTTTTGCAAGCCAATAATAAAGTGCTTTATATACACCGGCTTCGTACGCACCCAAGGATCCTCCTCCTTGCAGTACTAATGCTCTATCTTTCTTTGGAATATCAGAGCGAGTCATGAGATTACACCATTGTAATAATTGTAATGACGTTTAAACCCAACGCTATGTCTGACGCTAACATCTTGTCTGGATATCGACTGAATTTCAATTGAGGACAACTGATATATATTGTCATATAAGACGTAGTTATTAATAATAATATGAAAAGCAAGAGGGAATCGTGGTTTTGGGTTTTTCAGATTTCTGTCGGCAGTCTTTGTTTACTTCTTTCCGTTGTGTTTCTCATTTACGGCCTGGCTTCAAAGTATGAAACTACAGCTAGCGCCTATATATGGCTATTTTTGGCCGGAATAGGCTTAATAGTACTTGGAGCAGAAAGGCTAGTTAGCGGAATCCTGGCAAAGGGTGTCAAAAGATCATCCCGATTGATAAATATAGGTGTAGGCATAGGTCTCATTTTCTATATTGGATCGGGCTTCTTCTTTCCTCAATTTGCCACAAAGTGGCTTATCTATTTTCTTGGCTTTGGTTTACTAGCCAATGGTATCATAAGAATAGTCAAAGGTTTGAAAAAGAAGGAGGAAGAATCAATCGATATTTCTTCTATTGGGTTTGGAATATTGATTGTGTCTTTGGCTATAATGGTCTTGGCGTTTCCGATAGTGGGCCTAGCATTGCTTATAGTCATGACGATTATAGCTCTGGCTATAAGCGGAGTACAAATAATACTAGCAGGATTAAGGGGCAGACGTAAGGCGCTTTCACAAAGACATGTGGCCGAACAAGAACCTCCTGCAGAAGCCAGAAATGGAATTTGGAAGAGTGGATCTTGGTTCAGGGATGAAGAGAAAAGATATGTTCTATTTAGAGGAGTGAACTTTGGGTCAAGAAGTAAATTGCCTCCTTATCTTCCGATAGCACCTCTTGACATTGATGATATATCCAAACTTGATTTGAAGAAGGAAATCGAATCTGTAAAATCAGGATTGGATCTTATGAAAAACCTTGGGTTTAATATTATACGTCTCTTAATTTCATGGAAGGCTATAGAACCCCGGCCAAACCCAAATCTAGAGGAGCTACTACCAGAGGGGAGGAAATATCTAGAATACATGAAGGAAATAATTGACGAGCTGCATTCAAGAAACCTTTATGTAATTTTAGATTTTCACCAAGATATTGCAAACGAAGCATACGGTGGTGACGGATTCCCTGATTGGGCAATTGCAATTGATGAAGAGCACGAAAGACCTATACCTGCCAAACCTGATAAAAAGTGGCAATTTAAGTACATGATAAACAAGTCCCTAAAAGAGACCTTAAAATCATTCTGGGAAAACGATTTGACAAACTTAGATGAGGGTCTTAAAAACTACCCCGTTCGCACGCATTTAGAGAAAACTATTGGGCAGACTGTTAAATTCTTCAAATCATTAAATGATGGTCTTGGACATCCAGCCATCTTGGCTGTTGAACCCTTTAATGAACCACATCCTAGTACCATACCCAAAAAGGATTTTGAAGTCAAGTTTCTTGTGGACTACTATCGCAACGTAAACTCTGAAATTGAAAAGTTTGACAAGGCCCTCTTTATATTTATTGAACCAAGAGTTGATTGGATTATGCCTACTGATACCGGCGGTATGCCCGTGAAATATGGAGCTGCCCCCCTTGAGGTAAAGAGGTCATTTGGTATGGACTTTATAAAAAATGTAATGGTAGATAAGAAAATCGTAACAAAGAAATTGGAAACATATCTGCCAAGTAATCTGAGCTCTATTTCCAGATTTGGTAATAACGGTGTCTTGTCTTTTCATTACTATGATACAATGGCTGTTGCTAGCTCATTTGTAAAAATCCCAGAAAGTCTTTACACTTATAAAATCGAATTTCCCATGCTTTTTATTCAATTAGCTCAGGCTGCCACTGAACGTGGACTAATTCCTTTTATAACAGAATTTGGGGCATTCCAAGAGGCAGAGCAGATTAGAGACTATTTGGATCTACAATATAATCAAATAGAAGCGTTTCTCCTCAATGCTACTATATGGAATTACGATCTATACAACACCCAAGAGGGCAAGGATAATTGGAATTATGAAAACTATTCACTTCTTGGACCTGACAGAAAACCACGAAATGTTGATGCAGTTGCACGCCCATACCCGATGCGAAGCTCAGCAAAACCTACTCTGATATTTTTTGATATAGATTCAAAGTATGCTTCGATTATCCTAGAGGGGAAAGTTGTGACGGAAGAACCGACCGTAGTTTACATTCCTTTTGACATACATTACTCTCCTCAATTCACTGTGTGGTCTACTAGTAATGAGTTGAAATGGGATAAGATGAATAATCTCCTATACTGGTATCCTTCAAAGGATCAAGAATATAATCAGCTAGTAATAGGAAAAGGTAAACTTACTAAACTGGAAACTGAACTCTTGCCTGAACAATCAAAAGAGTTGGCTAGCAAGACAATATTCACTAATACTTTTGAATAAACTGATTAAGATATAGAGCGTCATTTGAATTTTCTTGACTTAGCATCCCGCTCACTGAAATAAGAGAGCTTATATAGGAATAGTAGTAAAATAGGCAAAGATTGTCTGAATCTACTGCAAATGACGGTAGTGGTAGTCCTGCAGGAAAACAAGTTACCGTAAAAACACCGAAGGTAGCTACGAGAGCCCTCTGGATTATGGGAATTAGCATAATTGTAGTCTTATACGTACATACTTCTTTGGCTCCTGCGCTTGTCCAAATGAGTGAAGATTTTGGTAAGGATTTGGGTACTATTAGTTGGGTACTTACAGTATACCTAATTTCGGGTGCCGCGGTAACCATAGTAATAGGAAGACTTGCTGACACTTATGGACCGAAGAAGATGCTACTCTTAGTATTCTTGTGTTACACTGTAGGTACGATACTAGCAGGCTTTGCTACAGAATTTTATACTCTATTAATATTCAGGATCATCCAAGGTGTTGCAGTAGCTCTGGTTCCCGTTTCTGTTCGAATTGCACGAGATCTGTTTCCACCTGAGAAGTTTCCTTTTGCCCAAGGTGTTTTATTGTCCATGTATCAAGGAGGTAGTGCGATTGGTTTGGTAGTGGGAGCTGCCGTTGTTTATTTGGGTGGTTGGCAGAGCGTCTTCTTTTCAGCTATACCAGTTTCACTCGTGCTCCTATTCTTACTTTGGAAGTTTATTCCCAAAATCCAGGAAGGTAAAGATAAAAATGCTAGTGATAGTGCGCCCAAACGACATGGTAAAGTCATCGATATTCCGGGAGTTATTACTATGGTGCTAACAACCAGTACATTTATGCTATGTTTCACTTTTCTAGGGAAAGGTAGTGAGGGCGTTGTACTTTTTTGGACTTTCCTAGGAGTAGGTGTGACCTCAATGGCAGCTTTCTTTTTTATAGAAAAACGAAGCGAGAATCCATTAATAAATTTGAAGCTCGCGTTTCACAAGATAATCAGAGTTGGAAACATTAGTTATCTTATGCTTGGTGTCGTTCAGTACATCATTTTTTCCACGATTCCTACTCTAGGACAGACCCCCGAACCGTATGGTTTGGGAATGAATACCCTTCAAGTCGGGCTGTTACAACTTCCCCAGGCTCTCGTGTTCGTGGCTCTAGGACCGATAGCCGGGATTCTGGCAGTCAGATATGGCAGCTCCAAGTTCATAGTCCCTGGCTCAATTATACTCTGTATAGGTATTCTTGCCCTCCTGGCGTTTCACTCGACTTCAGGTCAAGTAGCCAGCATGCTCATATTATTTGCTATCGGTGGAGCCTTTGTAACTTTATCAGCAAACATCATTATCTGGTTCACGCCGCCGGAATCTACTGGTGTTGTATCTGCTACTTATTCAACTATGCGAATAATAGGAGGTGCAATCGGACCTATTATTGCAGGGATGTTCATGGCATTATTTACTTCAGAAGTACAAAGTCCTGAAGGAGTGACATCTACTGTACCAAATACTATGGCATTTAATGCAACATTTCTAGTTGGAGCTCTTATTTCACTAAGCTTAGTGGCAATGATGTTTATTATGAAACGAAGAGCGTATAAAATGGGAATGCCGACGAACAAATAATTGAGAGGAGAAAAACAATTATTCTAAGTGTATCAAGTAACGTTCCAAGAAAGAGTAAATGATTAAGTTTTTTATGAGAGCAAGAGCAAAAACTTTGACCTAGTATGCTACCTATTTGAAGGATTTGAAGAATATTCTCTAGCCTTGATAAAAAAATAGTCTATGATAAAAACAGAATGGTATATGGTGTTATTGAGTGCTGTTGACTCTCAGGTTCTCGAGCTTCTGAACTAGTTTGCTAAGATTAGCACCAGCTTGTTGTTTGAGCTCTTCAGTCTTGTTTCCTTGACCTAAATCCTGAACCGCTTGTGAAAACTTTTCAGACAGTGATTTAAAGGCGCTTGAATTTGCCAACTCTTGTAACTTTGATGATAGCTCTTCGCCCTGTGGCAGTGTTAGATTTACTTTGGAATCTTTAAGCAACGTATTAAATTTCTGAGCCAATTCAAATAGTTTTTGCTCTGCTTGATCCTTTCCTTGTGTATTGTTCCCAGATTGAGAATACGAAATCATGTTTGTTGACGGAAATACTAGCAAGGACAGAATCACAAAAGCTCCTATTGCTATCAATATAAGTCTACTTTGGTTTGTATACATTTCCAACTGAAACTTAACATGAACAATTATAAATGTCTTATGTCCAGAAACAGATTAAAATCAAAAATGATCAAGTGAATCCAATTTTCGGAACGGTATTTGTTTTATTATAATTATTTATAAATCAATTTTGTTTGTATAACTTTATATAGAACAGTAGAGGGTATGCATATATGAAATTAGCACTTGTTGCTGTTACTGTTACCTTTGGCGTGATTGCTGGAATCTTTCTGCTAAATAATCAAGCGACGCAAGCAAATGCTCAAGGAAATGTGACGAGCCCAATGTTTAGCCAAACTGGCGCATTAATAGGTTATGGTGGACAGATTTTTGGGGTGGTAGATGTTTCAACAAATGATCATAGGACGAAGGTCAATGTAGCATCAGATATGCTTCCTCCTTCTGGTAAAGTCTTTGAGGTTTGGATGGTAGACGGAAATTATGCTGCTTCTGGATATCCGTTGAGCCTAGGCCAAATTTCTCCAACTGGAACGCTGACATACAATGAAAATTTAGTTTATTCTCCCACATATACTGATTTAGTAGTGACATTGGAACCACAAAATGATAAGGATCCTAAACCTGCTTGGTCTCAATCAGTAGCAGCTTATTGGATGGCTCCTCCATTTGGACATTAGCTAAATCACCGAGTTACAGATAGAGTTTTGGAATATCTCCTGCGCTGGAACTAAAGATATCCTGGAGATATCATTTTATTTAATAGTCTTTGGCATTAATATTCATAATTTAGATTAATCAAATTCGTCTAACTTGTTGACTATTTTAATAGTTGGTATCATTTCTTCCTGAAAGACTGGATGAATTATTGAGGGAATACAATATTCCTATTTTACTGATACAAGAAATGTTCTAAAATTACTCTTCCCACCTATACAAGCCATCTATAAGATATGATTCGTTTTGTGATTATATTGTCGTTAATGCAATTTACCCTACTGTTTTGGGTAAAGAGATTTAAATGATGACGCTGCATGTAAGATGTGCAGAAGAGTAAATTACGAGGTCTCACAATAATTTGGATCGCAATTTTTGTTGGCGGAATAGTATTCATAGTTTTGGGAAGTTTTGTGATTAGCATAGCTGCGAATATTTCCGGAACTGTCGCACAGGATTCTTTCACTAACAATACTTCTAAAATCAAATCTACGATAACGAAGGGGATTACAAACGCCTTAAGCCCCTACATCGAGGGATTAGCGCATCTGGGTAAGGGAGTCATGACATCAATAGGTGCCTTCCTGTGTTTAGTAGGAGTAGGTATTTGCGTTCTTGGAATCGGTTTATTCAAAGTCAAATATTTTGCATGGATACTAACTATAATACTAATGTTTGTAGCAATAGTAATAGATGTTATTGGGTTGGGTTTTGTGGGTGGTGCCTTTCCTAGCTCCTCAAATGAAAAACATATAATGTTAGCTGATATTGCGTACGCGTTGATAGGTATATTGATAGCTCATCTAGTTGCCAATGCCGTCATAATATACTATCTTAGTAGAAAAACTACAATTTCAGTATTTAGGACTTCCTAACGTTTAAAGTTCACAGAAAGTTGGCGTTTAGTTCTGAGGTAACGACCGAAGGAACGAGATGGTACTTATTTTAACAATTACCGCTTTAAATATCATTAATGATGATTAATACTTCGATTAATGCTACGTAGGTCATTAGATAAATAAAAGGTTGGTAATAACTATAATAAGTGACATAAAAAAATTAAGGTTTAGCCGGCAGTCGTATTGCCACCAGCAGTCATATTGCCACCAGCACCGCCGCCTGCAGTAACATTGCCAACAATTTCACCTAATGGTTGAGTGATTGTCATTATGCGGAAAATGATCTTTCCATCATTTATGGCCTTCACAAAATCTGCAATGTCTTTGCCCTGTAGAGGACCTATCAAGTCAGATTTCGTAAAAGTACCACTCGCACTCCCTGAACCTGACTTAAGACCACTTGTAGAGGCTTGCGCAAGTGATACAACATCAGGAGCTCTACCACTTCCCATCTCTTGAGAAATAACTACGCCGCTTACATTGCCTAATCCGCTGGCGCTAACATCATACTTTACCTTCTGCCCATTGTCTTGGAGTTCTAATGTAGCCTTTCCTGTTGCATTTGAACCTGCCGTAGGTTTAAGATCTGCAGAAAATGTACCCGAAACCTGTGCGGTAATCCCTTGAGTAATGGAAATTGCTGACACTAACAACAATGCCGAAATCACTGAAGCTTGAACTACTCGAAAATTTCTTAATACCATTAGCAAAGAAATGTCCTAATACTATTTAACGTTTTTTGGTATGCGATTGGATATTGTAAGGTTAGATTCCTTAAAATGTCGAAAACACAATTTCAGTTTTATGAAGATGTATATCATCGGGCTGTCTGAGAAACTAACTTTATTGGTCTCAGTTTCACTAAACAAGAACTAGTAGTATTTCCCTTGAATAAGTTTTGAAACGGGGTAAAAGTAAATAGAGTCGCAGGTATATTTTTAGATTCGTTGGACGGAGAGGTAGATACATTTCTTGACCTGGGCTGGATTGTGGATCCTCAGTTTCATCCGATGTTTTGTATCCAGTCTAAGGATAGACCTGACTATTCGGATATGGTACGAATTCCAACTAAAAAGATGGACAAACATACAGTAATAATTGCTCAATCCGGTTCTGGAAAGTCATTCTTCCTTGGTAGACTCATTGAAGAAATTATGATAAAATCAAAAGCAAGATGTCTGATTTTGGACCCTAATGGAGATTTTAGGAGGATTAATGAAATTGATGACGAGTTGTGGAGTTCTAAATGTGTTCTAAGGCAAAAATACGATATTAAAACGGGCATGGGCAAACTCACACTTGAGGGCAAAGATGAATTTGCAAAAAATTGGAAACCTGTAGTAAATGATTTTGTCATCAAGACAAATAGAGTACCAAAGGAACTCAAGGATGAGGAGCTAAAAATATGGTGGCCAACAATATCACTTGAGTTTCTTATACAAAGTGATAATCCGAGGAGTACTGAAATGTTTCACTGTCATAACTGGGCTAAGGAACTGTTCAATCAATTTGCCCAACTCTCTAATGATACCAATGAAGAAGATATCATAAGTAAGGTTAAGAATATTTTTAAATCATTACAATCATTACAAGACATTCCCAGCGAAGATAGAGAGAAAATGATACATAAATTAATAACAACTCCTGATGATAAATCTGAAACAGCCTCAACTCATCCTAAATTATTGGATTCCCTTCTGCCGTCAGGGTTACCAGGTTTAGGTAATATAACAAAAACGTTAACAAAAATAATCAATACAAGTTCTGAATCTATGGAAAAAGCCAAATTCGTATTCGAGTCCTACAGTTGGGAAACAGTAAACTCCTATTTTGGCTTAATTGAACGATATCAATCTCTTGGCATTCTTGCTAAGGGACCTAACTCGTCTAAACGTCAGAAACGCTTGGAGGTGATAGATTTGCCTTCCATAAATAATAATGAGCTTAGAGCATTAGTTCTTAATTCAATTTTAACTGAAGAATGGGAAAATGCCGTGAAGAAATGGGAAGAAGCCATGAAACATCCTCGCGATGAAGACCGAAGGGTTCCTACTTTCATAGTATTAGATGAAGCACATAATTTTATACCCTCAAATCCGCGTTCTCGACACGAATCCTTAGTCAGAGAACAGTTTCGTACTATAGCAGCTGAGGGAAGAAAGTTTGGGTTGTTTCTCATTTTGGTCAGTCAAAGGGCAGACAAACTTGATGATTTAGTACTATCTGAGTGCGGTAACAAGGCAATTTTGCGTCTTGATTCCAAATCAATGGTTGATAAGGTTATCAAAGCATTGGGATTGGACTTTGAGATCGAATCTAATGAGCGAGAAAAAATAGTAAATTTCAAAGCCGGCAGAGGTATTCTTGCAGGTAATTGGGCATCCAAATATGATGTATTTTACTGTGCAGCTAGAAGAACTATAGAAGGAGGAAGAAATCTGGAATATGAATATTGGGCAAAGCCTTTTTAAAGGAACAGGTAAGACACAGTGCGCAGAATATTGAATACAAATCTAATACTAGATTTATTGTTTCGGTAGAACGTAATACACTAGTGTATCTAGTTCAAACTCTATCTGTTAACCAGCAAAGTTTAAGATTAAATTTGGAATTTTTTACCTTTATCTTTAATTTAGATGTCATTCTTGGTTTAAATTAATTACTTTAATCCAAATAGTTTCTTTAAGGCATCAAGAATTGGATTTCCTGTTGGTGCTATTGTTGGGGTAGTAACATTTGTTGTGGCATTTGTGGTTGGTGCTATTGTTGGGGTAGTAACATTTGTTGTGGCATTTGTGGTTGGTGCTATTGTTGGG
>DATBFR010000032.1:0-10019 GCA_036558405.1 Nitrososphaeraceae archaeon
GTCAAGATTGGTTTGAATGCAATGTCAATGCCAGAGTTCGAGTCCTTATAGGAGAATATGATAGAATCCTTGATACCAATATACTGGATCCGCTAACAAACTTGGACAATAAAGCAAAAACAGCTATCGGTTTTGGAAATCTTATAACAGCTATAGTTGAACTTAAAATTAGATTTAACAATACACTTGCAGATAATCCCAAATTTTGGAAGACTATTACCGGAAAAGACGGTCTCTTTGCTCTCCTGGATAGTCAAGTTAATGAGTTTTGGGGAACATATAGAAATAAAATCGATAAAGAATATTCATTACTTACTGATAAGATAAAGGATTCTGAAGTTCTGATTAAGAATCTTAATGTAACCTTAGTGAGACTAAACAATGAACAAGAAGATATTACGAAAAGAATAGATGAATTTCAAAGTCCTATTGGAAAACTTACTGCTGGCTTTAATAATGTAATTACAGTTTTTCCTTTTGCAGTGGCGGGAGGATTTTTGGTCTGCACATCTATCCTTGTAGAGACCATTCTAGTTCGTAGAGATTATTTTAAATTTCATTCTAAGAGAGATAATGGGCACTCCCTTAATGATGACGAGGTCGCTCGTACTGCACCATTATGGCTAGATCCTAGGGACGATAAGCAAAATAAGATAATTCGTACTTTTGTATTACTTTTACCTATGATTATGTATTTCGTGTCGATTAGCTTAATCTTTTTCAGCTGGAATTTGCCGCAGAGTACACTAGGTATTGATGCCTATTTTAGACCGGCAGCTACGATCCTGTATCTTTCCTTTGGTGGTCTGGTCTCTGGAATTGCTTTCGTTTACATCAAAAAGGTATACTCAGAGGGCTAATTTTGGACCTGCATGTAACGCTCCCATAAAGTTGATAATGTCGCATCCACTGAACATGGTGGTGTGTGTATTACTGGAAATGTATTTGGTAACAACATTGTAACAGATACAAATCGACTGGGATTCTTACACCATTATTTGATACCTCAGCATAACCACTTGTTACCCTACACAAAGTAGTTATCAAGTCAATTATTTATTTTCGTAATTTAGCATAATCAACAATATTTTTACTATTAAGTGTAAGAACCCCCAAGTATAGCCCAAGGGTTCGAATCCCAAGCCACTGCTGCTCAACTTCTTTCAGTTAATTGGAATTAATATGTAAACGAATTGCAGAGGGTGAAGCAGCCTCTACTTGACCCGATAAGTCAAGTTATTGTTTAGGACAGGCTAATTACAGCACCATGCTTCAAAACACACATTTTTTCCCAGGAGTGATTGTTCAAGGAATTGGGATTTGAATATTATTATTTTTCAATTTCTATTGGAAGTTGGATTTTAGGAGTGCCATGGCAAGCTCAAGAAAAAATATATCAGTGAATGCAAACCAGGTTTGGACCTATGATTAAACATAAATGGTCCCGTCTTTAATTTCTGATTAAGTTCGAAGCAACTTTTCATAAACAAAGAATTTTTTGTCTTCGTGCCGTGTCCAGTTTCGTTTAGGATTCCGCATATAACCTTGTTTCTGATAAAGACGGTGAGCTGCTTTCATTGTTGGCTGGGTTGAAAGGACCATCTTAAAATAGCCACAAGAATCAACTTGCTGTTCGCAGACATCAATAAGACTTGATCCAACACCATGACCACGCGACTCTGGATAAACTGCCAGCAATTGAATTTCAGCTTCATCATCGTTTGCCACCTGACAAGCTTGACTTGTAGGAGGAACAAATATAGCCATACCTAATAGATGTCCGCTGTTTGACATAGCCAGTTTTATATCGCCACGTTTTCGGAGTTCACTAGAAATAAAAAATTTGCCTGCATATGATTTCTCGGTATATCCATCCTGCACAAAAACACGGTCTAAAAGTGCCGTGATTTCTTTGTCTTCTTTAGCTGTACCGCCATAATTTAGGATTCTAAAATCCATATTCTAATTAGCATCAGACAATCGTGACTTACTTTTTAAATTTTATCCAACTAATAACTGGCACAGTAGGGAGATAGTAGCTTTGGGACCGCTGTTACCACACCCTATTAGAGTTGGCGATAACATGGTAATGGCCCAAGATGATCGGAAAGAAGCTTGTAAAAATATACAATATTTTCCATTTGAACTCGACGGCCCTCTATGGGAATTGAACTACTGCGGTTGTAGTCGGCGTCAAAATGGGAAGAGTTGTCCCCAATGCAATGAATGCAGGAATTCTCTAGGTGTCGACGAATATGTCGACGATGTTTATAACCAAAACAACTAGAAAATAGAATAAGTGCTAAGCTCCTAACCTATTTTATCTCTTCACTAATATCAAGCATAAAATATCTAATTAATTAGTCACTTATCGTCTATTTCATATTGATTAAACATTCACAAATATGTCCCTAATCCCTTCCAGCCATCGATATTTTTGAGAAGCAATTTCGATGTTTGAAGAATTTAAGTCTGAACGCATCGAACAAAAATGGGGAAATTAATTCTATGGTCTAGCTATTTGCAAATAAGTATTATTTCTGGGTCAGTGCTTGCAATGTGGGATCGACTCTCTGTGCTTCTGACATGGCGAAGCAATGAGTCGACATAAATTCTCTTGCACCTCCGAGTCTATTTTCCCACTTTGGTAATACCAGTTGGTTGCACTTTTCATTTACTGCATCAATATATTTAGAATAAATTAACCATGGGTTATCAAAGCGTCCTACTTGTTGTGCCATTTTACTAAAATTAACTTCCTGGTTCGCCTTCATCGCGGCATTTTTTAAATCATCGATAAATTCCCTCTGTATTGCGACGTCATTTCTTGTTCCAAGCCTGGTAAGGTGTCCACCGACGAATTTATCAAAATCATATTTGTCTAAAGCAATGTCGTGGGCATTGATGAAGCCAGCAGCATCCTTTGCAATTGCCAAGTATGGAAAAGGAACCCATCCAGGAAACACTATATCAACTAACATTAAGACCTTTTGCTTGGGGGCATAAATGAAGATGTTGCCGGGAAGATGATTAGATCCATAGTAGTCCAACTTTAGTGTTTGGTTACCTATGGCTAGAGTATAATTCTTCAAAAAGGTTATCGTTGGTATGGGTGGAACCATAGTCAGATTTTTGGCTACAGCCTTGGCCCTTTGTAATTCTTGAGCAGTCTCTTCCTGAGCTATAACACTGACGTTCTTTGGGAATAATCCAGCTGCACCTATGTGATCAATGTGTGCGTGACTATAAATGAGATAGTTGACTGGTTTGTTAGTTACTTCAGCAATTGCTTTAAGATACTTTTGTCCCAAAGAGGGAGGAGCATCAACTGCTACGACTCCTTTATCTGTTACCATGAACATGGTATTGTATGCACCGTCCGTGACTGAATACAAATTGTCACCTAGTTCTCCTACAAGATAACCCTTAGAAGGAATGGAAGGACCTTTCGCCGCATCAGGTATCGGCAAAGTCTCGGCGCTCTCGGTATTATTGGTCGTTGATTCATTTTCTTTTGAAACAATAAATTTTACATATCCATCCTCATCAAAAGCAGAGACGTTCTCAAGATTAGAAAATGCTATTAATGATGACAAGGCTAGAACTGCCGGTGTAATTCCAATCAACAGGATAAAACTTCTCAACGCTCCCGTTTTCATTGAAGCAAGTTGATACACTTGTATTATATAAACAATCTCGACGGACTAGCGCCAAGATGTTAACATCTTAACCAAAAATCATAAATCCAAAGTCTACAAAGTGAAAGGCTTCAAATTGATACATGGATGAAGAAGTTACGGTCTCAGTGGTTCACTGGAGATGGACCAATTGAACCTTATGTTTTAGCAGATCTATTTTCATGGCTTGAAGCTCATTCTGGGCTTTCACATTCCGATATTATTGCTTTTACTGGCTCCACTCTAGGAGGAAATACAAGTTCATTGAATACGAATACGACTTCTCCTTAATAGCATGACAATTTCAACCAATTATACACTACAATTTCTTTCCAAAAACATTTAGCCATAAAGTGATCGGTGGGTAAGACTCCCCAAGTATAGCCTGAGGGTTCGAATCCCAAGCTACATTCCTAAATTCAGAACTAGGTCGAGATTTTCCTTAACATTACGAACAGAATAGGAAATCTCAACTTTTACCTCTACATGAAAAGTTGGCACAAGCTATTGTCTTCTTGTTCTGACAGCGAATTAATTTTCCTGCTTACACTTATAACTGAACTCAAATCAAACTCGCAAGGAATCTAGAAATATAACAATAGGAGTTTACAAATGTAAAATTCATAAATCCATGTCACTAGATATTATGCATGCCAGTACAATTAGACAAAACAGATCATGCTATTATCGAAGTCTTGGTGAAAGATGGA
This sequence comes from Nitrososphaeraceae archaeon, assembly GCA_036558405.1. Taxonomy (GTDB): domain Archaea; phylum Thermoproteota; class Nitrososphaeria; order Nitrososphaerales; family Nitrososphaeraceae; genus TA-21. The sequence continues at coordinate 4,388 of DATBFR010000032.1, forward strand.
CGTAAATCTTTCAGACAGATCGCAAGAGAAACTGGCATTTCTACACCCACTGCAAAGGCTAGGTATATCAGAATGATCAATGTTGGGTTCTTAAAATCAGTGTCGCCAGTTTTCGATTTAAGCAAAATTGAATCGAAGTCTGATTTAAAACTATACAAGAATTCCAGTATTTCTGTTCATCGTAAAAATAATGCTACCAAATCAAAAATTGGGAAAAATGTGAGTATTAGGCTACAATGCGATCTATGTGAAGGATCAATATCAGGGGAGGCACACATTTTTAAATTTGCAGATTATGAACGATTTTTTTGCTGTACCCAATGTAGAGCTACTTACAAAGAAAAGTACATGGGCAGGATAGAAGCTCTTACCAAACGTTACGAACAATAAAAAATTTGGGAAAAAATTTGAGGGATAGTTAGCTAGTTATGAATGCTAACCCAGAGCCTTATTGGCTATGTTAAGATGCATTATCGCGCCGCTATTGTCTCCGCTGTCAAAAGCCTTCATCCCTTCATCAAAATGCTTGATCGCATCTGGTGGTGAACTCGTCATTGCTTCCTTGGCCGCCGTTAAATGAGTCCTAGCCCCGTCAACATCGCCAGCTTGCAATGCTTTTATGCCTTCCTCGAGTTCCGTTTTTGCGGTGTTAGCCCCTGTGTCAGATGTCATATTGCCCGTTGTCGCATTTCCGCCTGAAGTGGCATTACTCATATTGATTGCAGTCTCGTTTTGTGCGAATGACCCTTGTGTTGCCAAAGCGAAGGTCGATGCTATCGCTGTAAGAGACAGTATTAAAATTAGTTCGTGTCTCATAATTTAGAGTGTGCTACATAAAATAAATGACTTTTAATTAACTAGTTCTTGGATAGAAGTGCTAAAAATGGTTGTTGAAAAAGCATCTTTTAAAGTTGTTGGGCTTCATTGCATAACGTGCAAACCGATTATAGAGAGGCAGCTCAAGGATAGAGATGGAATTAAGAGAATCGACATTGACTACATGACCGACAGAGTAATAGTAGAGTTCGATCCGTTGCTATTGACTAAAGACAAAATCAAAACAATGTTGGACAAATCAGGTTATAAATTTGTCCGTGTGGCCAATAGACCTTTTTAATATCATCATCTTGCGAGTGAATATGACTCTTGTTCTCTCTTGATTTTATCAATATCCGTTTTTTCACGTTTTGCTTTTGTAAGTAATTTAGGTTTGTATCTCCCAAGCAATATGGAATTTCCTACTACTGTCACAGAGCTCATAGCCATTGCAACTGCCGCCAACATCGGAAGCCATCCAAATATTTCTGCTCCAAGGAACGGTACTAATGCTCCACCAGCGATTGGTATTAAACCCGTGTTATAAGCAAAAGCCCAGAATAGATTCTGCTTAATCTTCAAGACAGTCTTCTTACCTAAGTCGAGAGCTATTGCAACATCTCTGACATCCCCCTTAATTAAGATGATACCTCCTGTCTCTTTTGCAACATCAGTTCCTGAACCAATTGCAATACCTAAATCGGCTCTGGCTAATGCTGGAGCATCATTAATGCCATCTCCCACCATCGCCACTATCTTACCCTCAGTCTTTAGTTTTGAAATCACCTCTTCTTTTTGTTGAGGAAGGACTTGAGGGATAACTCGATCGATTCCTAGTCTCGACGCAATATACTTGGCAGTTCTCTCGTTGTCTCCTGTTAGCATTATGACTTCCTTATTCATCATTTTCAGTGAGTCAATAGCTTCTTTGGCACTCTGCTTTATTGTATCGGCAAGTGCTATGATCCCAGATAACTTGGAGTCTATTGTCACAATGACGGCAGTCTTTCCCATATTCTCAAGTTCCTTCAATTTAGATTCAATATCTTCTGAAATAGTGATTTCATTTTCACTAAGGAGTTTTCTTGTACCAACCAAGATTGTATGTCCTTCGTAAATTGCCTTTAAACCATAACCAGATATAGCCTCAAACGAATTTGGATTTGGAAGAATTGTCTGTTCCCTGGCTTTTCTTACTATCGCCTGACCCAGTGGATGCTCCGATCCTGATTCTGCAATAGCTGCAAGTCTTAGAAGCTCTTGTTCTCCAATATTTGAGGTAACATAAATATCTGTAACAGATGGTTTTCCTTCTGTCAGTGTCCCAGTTTTATCAAATACTACCGTATTTACTTTGCTTGCAATTTCCAAATACTCACCACCTTTGAATAAAATTCCATATTCGGCACCCTTGCCAGAACCCATCATCAAAGCAGCAGGGGTAGCTATACCAAGAGCACAAGGACATGCAATAATAATAACAGAAACGAACGAAAGTAAGCTGTATGTAAATCCTATGTTACCAATTAAGAACCATCCTAAACCTATCCCAATAGCCGTAATTAGAATGGCGGGAACAAAGTATTTTGCGACCTGATCCACCATTCTTTGCATTTGTGCTTTACCGGTTCGAGCTTCTTCTACTAGATTTATTATTTGCGAAAGTACAGTATCCTGACCTACTTTTGTAGCCTTGATTTTTAGTAGTCCGGTTTTATTAATAGTAGCTCCAATTACCCCATCGCCTGCTGATTTATCTACGGGTATGCTTTCACCGGTAATTGCAGATTCATCCAGCGTTGAAAAACCATCTACTATTATTCCATCTGTAGGAATTATTTCACCAGGTCTTACAATTAGTAGATCACCTTCTTTGATTTGCTCAATAGGGATTTCTATCTCTTGTTCCAATAATTCACCTGATGAGCTTTTGCTCTGGCGTAAAAGTTTTGCCATTCTAGGTTGCAGATCAAGCAACTTCCTTACAGCATTTGACGCTCTCTCTTTCGTTCTTGTTTCAAGTAATCTACCTATAAGTATTAATGTAATTATTACGGCAGCAGTCTCAAAATATACTGAATCAAATGGGAAGAGGTTTGGAGCAATAGTTACTGCCGCACTATACAAATAGGCTGCTGTTGTTCCTATCGCAATAAGTGTGTCCATATTGGATGCCTTTGCCTTTAGCCCATCCCATAATCCCTTGTAAAACCTCCAACCCACCCAAAATTGCAGTGGGGTTGCCAATACCAACATGATGTAGCTTGCGTTATGCATCAAATCCATTGAAAATAAATGTCCGAATTGACCTGGTAACATGTGGGGCAAACTCAAGAACACAATGGGAATTGTAAGTGCAATACTTACGGCTACGTGAATTTTTAACTTCTTTAGCTCTTTCTCAGGTTCTCGAAATTCGTTGAGGCATTGAGTACTGCAAAAGAAATATTCCTTTCCATTGACTGTATAGCGAATGGAATTAGGTTTTTCTTCCACATACATACCACAAACTGGATCTTTTGCCATATCCCAGAGTACGACATGAACAAATATAATACTTAGACTTTACAATTGTAAAGATTTGACTTGGTGAGAATGGATTGGTTTCATGAAATGTGCAGACTGCAACTGTATACCTGATGAATATCATTCAACTTCATCTCCAAGGACTGAGTTTAGATGGTAAAGTTATTCCTGTTAACGTTGACGTAAATCTGTGGCTGATTACCGAAGTACAGGCATGCATGGTAATCAAACAATAGGGATGGAGCTAAGGTTATAATAAACTTAAATAAAATACAATACTTGGAGATAATAATTGCAAAATCTTATTATCACCAAGCTCGTGCTCTGTGTAACTCTAATTACTTTAGGAATTACCGGGTCTCTGTTTCTTTCACACTCACAAGACATTTACTCGCAGTCTTCCATGAATATGTCCAATAATACGGCACAGAAGCATGCAGTCCATACTATTGATAACTTAGTTATCTCTGAGCATATTCCTTTGACTGGTAGATTAGATGTAGGAGATTATCTTTTACTTATGGATTTTACACCATTCTCTACTAGTGTGGAAGGTCATAGCCATGTCGCTCTTAAGGTACCGTGCAATCAAGACGGGATTCCTAAAATAGCGATAGCTACAGGTATTGCTCCAAAGCTAAATACCTTAGATCTTGGAAATTTAATTATCAACGGAACACTTGATAGTAAAGAGATGAATCTTTCTTCGAAAGGTCAATCATGTTTATTTCATTCAGACCTGCCTAATGGTATTACAGATATTGTATTGATAAATACATCAAATGAGACTCTAGATTTTGACACTGGCGGGTTTTCTGTTACGGTTTCGATACACGGGACTGCTATACAACATGGCGGCGTTTCTATGCCTTGAAAGTCTAGCTGTATGGAGTTCTATTTGGTTTATACTTGTGACAAGGCTGCTGGTGACAAGGAATGGCTGGATAACGATCGTGATCCAGCCAACGCTACTGAGGATGAATAAGGCATTTTGATTTATTGTCACAAAATATCTTAGGGGGCTAAAGATGGAGCGCTCGCAAAGAGAATCGATAAAGAAATTAGGATGACTTATTAGACAAGTAGAACCTAGAATAGATTGAGCGTGACAAAGGTAGCAGTCGTGACTGGGAGTTCGAGTGGTATTGGCTTTGAAACATCTCTTTCATTAGCAAGAAATCAGTTTACAACGTATGCGACTATGAGAAATTTGAACAAAAGTGCAGAATTACGAGAAATCGCTGCAAAAGAGAACTTACCTTTGAAGGTTATTCAATTGGATGTTAATGATGACACTTCAGTAGGTTATGCTTTCGATACTATTTTAAAAGATAATGACAGTATAGACGTTCTAGTCAATAATGCAGGATTTGATGTGTTCGGCTCTCTGGAAGATTTAACGATTGATGAAATTAAAGAACAGTTTGAAACTAATTTCTTTGGTATAGTAAGGACAACAAAGGCTGTAATTCCAACAATGAGGAAGCAAGGCAGCGGTATTATTATTAACGTGAGTTCGATAGGTGGAAAAGTAGGACTAGTCCCATTTAATACTTCGTATCATGCAAGCAAGTTTGCCGTCGAAGGATTTACGGAATCATTAAGACATGAACTTGCTGAATTTGGTGTAAAAGTGATTTTGATAGAACCAGGAGGGGTGAAAACTAACTTTATGAATAATATTAAAACAGCAAAAAATTACAATCCAAATGACTCACCATATGCAATGTCCATACAGAAGATATTTGAGGGAATAGAACCAATTATGGCTCACTCATCTCACCCTCATGAAGTCGCACAAGTAATTCTAAACGCCATAACCTCAAAGGATCCGAACGTAAGATACACAGTTGGAAAAGATGCCGAATCGGTCATAAAAGTTAGGTCAGAGTTATCTGACAAAGAATTGGAAAAATGGGTACGGGAAAGTTACACGGATAAGAAAGGTTTCGTTCGACCGTCAGCATAGAATGATATCGCTGGACAGAAACGGCCTTTAAAGCAATTCCTAGTCCTCCAAGGCTAATCCTGGTGAACTACACTGATCTTAATAAAACTACAACGAAACGAAAGAGGATTTACAAACTGATTGCTGCTATGGTTACTACCAGGCTAGCCTCACCGACATTTTGCAGTCTCAAATTATGACAGGAAAAAATATGGCTTTATCATCAGTCAGGCAAAAAGGTTTAAGACTCCTATACCAATTCAAGGTAAACTAGGTTTCTTCGATGTCGATTTAAATAAATACCGGACACCTTAGCCTTTAAGTAGCCTTTAAGAGCACTTT
>DATBFR010000033.1:0-3444 GCA_036558405.1 Nitrososphaeraceae archaeon
AGCATAATATTTGGTAATATTCCGTACGCTCCACCATAGTACTGCAGTATTTCATCTACAACGTTGGCTAGGAATAGTGCATCAACTGTGGCATTACTAAATTGTTCGCTCTTGACAACAAAGTAGTTCTCACTATCGACCACATCATCCAACCTATCCAACAATTGAGCTATGTGTTCATTAGAAGAGGTTAGGTTAGAATGAAGTGATTCATTTGCTAATAATGCTTCAACTCTTACTCTTTCGATTAAGGTAAGAAATGCAGCGTTATCATCACTAGAAACAAAGATATGGCCGCTTGCCTCACGGAATAATAAGAATGGACTTGCGTACGCCAAGTAGCAAGTTAGGATCATGAATAGAACTAATGAGCCGGCAAAAAATTTATTCATGTATTTGTGGTTAAAATCCGATTACCATTTAAATATTTGCTACTTCATGATACGCCAGCCGGTAGGCTGACTTACTAACTTTCTTCTTTCAATTCTCAATTCTCAATTCTCAATTCTCAATTTTGACTTTAGCTGACTTGCTAACATTAGTAAGTATTTTTATTAGATTTGTTACGATAGCTAAATTGTGCAGTCCTGTGGTAGATTTAGATAAATACGTTGATTGGGCAACATTCAGATACTAATCAATTGTAAATAAAGGCAATGAAAATGAAAAGTGATGAGATATATCATTTTCTGCGACATGGAACCTTTACAGGCAAAGTCGCAACGGTAAGGCCTGATGGTAGACCGCATCTGGCTCCCATTTGGTTTGTAATAGATGATGATAATAATGATCTCGTATTTACAACAGGACATGCATCCCAAAAAGCAAAGAATATCTTGCGAGATCCTAGGGTAAGCATTTCCGTAGATGATCAATGTCCCCTTTACTCATTTGTGATTGTGGAAGGTATAGCTAAAACAACCAACCAGCCTGATGAACTTCTCACGTGGGCGACTAAGATTGCTGAACGATATATGGGAAAAAATAATGCTGAAACTTATGGCAAGAGAAATAGTGCCGAGGGAGAGCTCTTGGTAAGAGTCAAACCCACGAAGATTCTTGGTCAGAAAGATATATCTGCTTGAGAACTGGTATACAGCATTAGGTTTATTTATTTATTGCCACTTTAGGTTAAACCATCTAGCTTATACGAGATGATTTTGGCGTTGCTTATCTAAAAATATAATCGACGTGAATAAATAGTTAATCTCTATGAACCACTTCATTATATACATATATATGAATACATCATGTACTGCAGCTGCCTCTGCAGCTACTGTTTTTTCTTATTGTATCTCAACTATGATTCGATACTTGCACCATATCGCTTAAATTAGTCGAATGACCTATTATTTTGGTATGCAATCAAGTAGGGCTACTACGTTTAATTTTGTTGAAAGTAAGCCCAAACTGCTTGCGATAATAACCATTTTTGTAGTAGGAGCATTAGCTGTCCCAGTTATACTGCCACACGTAGGGCATGTCTACATGATTTACCATATACTGCTCCACTTGGTAAGCCTTATCATATCTATTTTCTTAGGCATTGTGGCAATTATTGCCTACAAGAGGAATAGGTCAAGTAGACTTTTATTTATGGCCTTGGGCTTCTTGTCGCTGGTAGTAATTGAATGTCTTTATCTCTTATTTGCAACGGTAAATATTGAGGACATTATTATACCTGTTGTGCGAATTGAATTGCCACATGTGATTCTTTTTGCAATGTTGACTCTGTTTGGGATTGGAGTATTTAGGGTGAGTAATAAAAAATCATGAGTTCGCAATCTGCTAAATCAGAAGGCACATCCCAGTTGTTAGAAAATAGTGTTCAGACAGTGCAAGAATTCCGGAACGACATTGATGAATCACTTTTAACATGTATTAACCGAAATCCAGGAGTTAGATACAGAGAATTACTTAGAATCTTTCAACTTGGTAATGGAGTATTATCCTATCACCTTTCAATACTTGAAAGAATAGGAAAAATAAGGGTAGATAGAAAAAGAAACAAAATTACGCGATATTATCTAACAGGCGTCCCTGATGAAGATACCGATCTAATAGGCCAGATGAGGAACAAGATGACAAGGCAGCTTGTGCTATTCATATTAGAACACGATCGTTGTACGTTTGGTGAAATAGTCGAAAACAGTGGAAAGGCACCTTCAACAATATCTTGGCATCTTTCTAGACTTAGAGATGCAGGAATTATATCTGTGTCATATGATGAACGCTCTCAGCATTACACAGTTGTTGACAGCAAAGAGATCAAGAAAATATTGGTAATGTATAAAGATGCATTTTTAGATAGGGCTGTGGATAACTACGTAGGTATTATGGACCAACTATAATGCATATTTTTATCTTATTCATCTTTCCACGTTTTCACGTTTAAATGTCTAAAAGATCTCCAAATCAATCACTTGGCCTGTTTGCAATAAAGACATCATTGATACTCTGTTTTCTAACGCTTTTAAGTACAACCCTTGTGGAACAAAGGGTTGTTTATGCTGATACCATCGTAGGAGCGATAAGTCAAAGGATAGGTAATTACGATATGGAGATGAAAACAGTTCCTCAAACACCAGTCGTAAATACAAATTCCAGAGTTCAGCTAAGGATAGGAAGTGTTGAAGGCGACGAATTGGTCGATGTTCCAATTGTAATTAGGATATCAAAAGGTGGAGAGGAATTAACAAGAACAAATCCTATATCAGTGATGTACGGACATTACATATTTCCATACAAGTTTAATCAGACTGGAGTATATTCACTCGATGTTGATGTTTATGACACATCCTATAATAATCAGAATATCACTTTTACCTTTCCCATTACGGTAAACAGTCCATTTATGTCATTTTTTACTCTTTCACAACCTGTTAATTTTGAATTGGTGGGAATCGTGCTTGTTGCAATCTCGATTGTGTCAGGAGTAGCTGGCACGATTTATATCCGAAGGAAAAAGGCTCATACATTGAAATCCTAATTAGTATCGGTATTCGGAAGAAGTAGAACAAGATCTATAATTCATTATGTTTATTTGGCCCTCGACTTGATTTCGACATTGTTATAATGTTTCTTGTATTGAGACCAAAAAGAATCATAACACCAGCATATTGTACGTGCTTAATTACATTAACAATTCATACCCACAAATTATTAGTAAGATGTTCAGTTGATTAAATATTAGATTATACTAATTATGCAAATTTAGTAAAAATAAACAATATTATATCCATTATGGGGCAATTTTGTGACTATTCTCTGATTCTGTCATTTATCGACACTATTCGCCATAACATGTTATAATCTTACAATATTTTCTGCTCTAACAGGATTATGATAAAAATTTGCTATTATAACTAAATACAAATATAGCTTACTAATGGTTTCAAACGCAGAAATATTTGTACATATTGTATATAGGTTAGTAAAATGACA
>DATBFR010000034.1:0-5108 GCA_036558405.1 Nitrososphaeraceae archaeon
ATTGCATCGACAAGCCAAATTCAATAATGGGCATGACCTACGTAGAAAACCATATACTCTGTTTCGTACTCGCGTTGATGTACAACCTATTCTACTCAGATAGACAACATAGCAAGTCAGAAGACATGGACGTCCTTACGCACTTGTTATACAGTAAGAAGTAATTTGAATAATGCTGTACTTGTGATTTAATTTAATTTTTTCAAAAGAAAATTATAATGAAAATTATAATGAAAATTATGGTCCTAAGATAACTCCTTGATTGATAAATTGATATAGCATCTCTTTTATTTAGATCTGCTCAGGTTGGATATAGGTCATAAATACCCGAGGCCAGATGAATATCTGGCATTGCAAGTGGCTATTAAACCTATGACTCAAGCTACCAATCATAATAATAACAAAAATTCATACTAGAATTTCATGAGTATCAATAAATAGCAATAGAAAAATATCTCGTAACTTGAAAGTATAATGTAGTGTACTTTATTTCTGGTTGCCATGAGGATGTTGCCTCCATTATGGGCAACACAGATACAAAATGAGGTAATGATGAAAATTTTGTCTACTAAACAGAAAGCAAGATCAAAGTATAAAGGCTCAACACCCCGCTCTATATGGAAGGGAAGCATAAGTTTTGGACTGGTAAGCATCCCGGTCAGATTATACAATGCAACGTATGATAAAGAATTCTCTTTCAATCAGTTGTGTCCAAATGGTCATAAAATACAATACAAGAGATGGTGTCCAGTTGAAGAAAGAGAATACTCTTATGCAGAAATAAAAAAGGGCTATGAAATAGCAAAGGACAAGTACATTATAATAGAAAAGGAAAATTTGGACAAGATAAAACTAAAAACAACAAGAACTATTGACGTAAAAGAATTCATAAATATAGATGAATTTGACCCGCTATTTGTAGAAAAGAGCTATTATGTTGCACCTGACGTCAAGAAAGGTACCAGTACAACAGTAGACAAGGCATATAGCTTGTTAGTTAGAGTACTAAAAGAAGATAACAAGATATGCATAGGCAAAGTTATACTAAGAGAAAACAAAGAGCACCTTGTGGCCTTAAGAGCATATCAAAGAGGCATGGTTATGCACATACTTCGTTATATAGATGAGATTAGACCAGTTGAAGATATTAAAGAGATCTCTGAAGCAACTCCTGCCAAAATTGATAATAAAGAATTGGAACTAGGACGGCTTCTAGTACAGAATCTCAGTTCTGAACAGTTTGACATTTCTCAATATTCTGATTCATATGCAACAGAGCTGGAAAAGTTAATCGAGGCCGAATCAAAGGGCAAGACCTTTACTATCACAGAGGAAACTGAACCAATGGCTGAAACAAAAGATCTCGTTGCTGCCTTAAAGGCAAGTTTACAACAATCTACAAAGCTTGATAAAAGAGAGCCAAAATAAGATGATGAATAAGTGAAATAGAATGGTAGGATGACTAAGAAGAAACGGTAAAGTTGCCATCTCTCATAGCTCGCAGTGATTCTATTGTCGTAACTATACCTGGTACGCCATTAAATGCTTCTAATACCGATCTTGCAGCAATTTCTACTGATGTTACATTATCCTTTGCTGCTACAACATTTACAGACATTATGTCATCCGCTTTCATAAGCTAAGTTGCTAATATGGTTATTAACACTTAGATAGCAAGAATATGTATCTGTATGAAAGTATTATCAAAGTTATTGTCAAATAATGTATTATGGCAAAGGGACAATTGGGAAACACTATTGGAAATGTCGATAATAACTTGTCTAGACATAAACCAGCATACAATGCAAAGGCTATAAACCGTGCGTTGAAAAGAGCTAACGAAGATCAAGAGTTTCTAGGCTCTGCACTAAAATTACTCGATAATGAACAAATGCAGTTTCCAGCTTTTAAAGATATTTTAAACCACATCTCAAATGTGAGTAATGACATTGATATAATATCCTTGTTCCAGAGCTTGGACGGTTATATCAAATTCAAAGATACCTATCAAATACGAAAGGCCCTTGAAGAAAACAATCCTACAAAAAAACTCAGCATCAAATAAGTGATAGTACACGTAGAAATCCCGATGCTAGAACACGCGATATAACAACTGACAGTAGTACGAAAAAGAAGGAAGCCATTAATTTAAATGAAGAAAGAAAAGATTACCCAGAAGTTACCCCAACTGCAATGTCGCAATACATTTGTAATTTGTGTGGCAAGTCATTTCAAACTAGAGATGATCTCGTACATAATCAAAAGTTTGAGAAAGGAAAAGCATAAGCCTGGTATAACGTACATATTCAAATTAGATTAGCGATGTAAGAGATCAATTTAAGATATTATTGAGGAACTATTCTTTCCATTTCAATTTTTGGTAATACTTCTAATAATCACCATTGTAATTCAACTGCAGCCAGATCTTACTAAGTAGTAAGCTCATGTTTTCTGTTAATCTATTTACATAAAAAAACAATATCGATCTTTTTAATTATAATGACTAAGAACTAGTCGAAAATAGATAAACATATAGCTTGAGAACATTTTCTCTAGAGATGCGACTTGAGATAATTCGGATATATTTCAACTCTTAAATAATGTGTGACGGATTATGGGATGAAATTCAAGTGATACCCCACATTAATACATTAACATTAGAGATTGAAAAAGGATTAGTACTAAAAATCATTTTCATAATCACTACTCTTGAAATACAGATTGTTGAAAAAACGAACTTCTGGCATAATGGGCTCAAAACTTTTGGTTGGAAATGAAATAAAGATAGAACACTATTTTACGTTGGCATATTTGGATTGTTTTATCCTCCTATATTATAGGAGGATAATTTTGTATCAGATTCTTAATCAGATTAATTAGTGTAATCAATCTGGTACAATATTTGTTCGTCGATCTGAGTCATTATTATATAATTTTGCAATCAAAACATTAAGAGCTTCTATTATAACCATTTTAAGTTTAGTAATAGGGATTGTTTGTTCATTATCTACATCAATATTTCTGGATATCTGACCAATCAATTTCATGAGTTCATTATCTAACAATTCCTCCGTTGTCGAGTGACGAACATATAGTATATTTAAAATAAACGCAATGAATGCAAGGATTTTTATATTTTCCTTATCATTGATAATTGAATCATTCGATCCTTGCAGAAATTTGATGATCGGCTCTAAATTAGCTAAGGTATATAACATCTTTTGGTTTTGTATCTCCAAATGTTGCTTCTGTTTTTGCAATTCGTCTATTTGACCTCTTAATCTATTTGCCTGTTGAACTAGTTCTTGTAAAACAGAGTTAATGCTGCCATATTTCTTCAAATCTTCTATTAAAGATTGTTTGTTGGTATCTTTATTGCTGGTACTGCTACTACTGCTATTGTCATGAAATCCTTCAAATAAAATATCTGCAAGTTCAACAATATCTACCTCATTCAGTCCTTTCGAATGAAGCTTTTGTAGAGACAATCCAACCACAGGTAGAGCAAATGACGCTGCTCGTAAAATATTTAAATTATCACTTGTAGTAGAAATCTCTGAACGAAGTTTATCTAACTTCAACTCAAAACCTAACTTATCGTCATATTCTTCTTCAATATCTTTAAAGAACTTTTGATGAGCATCATACTGAGATATATTGTTTGCAAGAGCAATTTCATTAAAAGTATTATACAGTTGTTTTAACTCTTTAAAACCAAATCCCATATTTTCCAGATCATGGCATAATCTGAGCCGTTGATTATAGGAATTTACAAGTTGTTCTAAATTAGAATATTCTTGGCTGAGTTTATCATATTTCATTTTCAATTCTGGGATAGATTCTTGATAAGACCAATGCTCGCGTTTGAGTGAATCCAAATCTGAGAATTCTTTTACGATCCTAGTGGCATCATAACCTTTTTGCTTTGTTGCCTGTACTGCCTTAACAAATTTTGAAAGATCAGGTTTGATAGATAAGCCAGATTGTAATAGTTCTTTTTTCAAGTCTGAGCACGATTTTAGTTCTACACTACTGATAATTTCATTGTGTAAGATAGAGTTAAGTTCATTCTCACTATCCAATTTCTCCTCCTTCAATATTTTGATATGGTCGTTTAACCTTTCGATTTCTTGTTCTAACCCCTTTTTCTCTTCTATCTTTTGCCAAACAAATTCTGAAATCTTAGAAAATGGTGTAGTCTTCGAAAACTCCATAAGGTCTGCTAAATATGAACTAATTTGTTGTGGCGAAAGTCCTATGGCGTTGCAACCATTGTAGATGTCGTTCATGAATGATTCAAAACTATCAATTGCTACTCCCAATCTATTCATCATCATTGTAACTCTAAACCCGGTTGCACATTGAGCCGGTGTTATGCCTACTTTCTTTAACGTCACAGCCAGATCTCTCAATTCGTTTGCTGCATAAAGGCCAAGGGCACGTCTCCACTCCTCAACTAAATTTGTTACAGTTCCGGCGCTTATACCATTATTCTTAGCGATTTCGTCTCTTGGTATTCCCTGTGACCATTCCTGTATCACCAGAGATTTGAAATTCTCAGGAAGTTTTGCTGGCATATCTTCTATTTAAACTCGCGTCTAATAAGGACTTCGTCAGATGAGTCAAAACTTCCGACAAATACGTCAAATGGGTCATATAAAAAAATAAAGTCATAGTGGAAGGACATAGTGAGTTCCAACAACTAGTTGGTGCTTTGACTGCTGAAGTCGCTGCGATTCCTGCTCTCGCAGTATCTAGAGCCCCTACATTAGGGAAAAATTTCTGGGATTTGATAAAAATACATTATCGGATATTGTATGTCAAAAACAACATTGTCTCAGACCGTAGGAATGACTTGTTAAAAATTCTCTAATATTATTTCATTTGCAAATACTAAGTGGGTACGTAATAGTACAATATGTGACTCAATATATGTGAGTAATCAGGACCTCAAATTCTTTTTGTAACGATAATAAATACGGCCATCTATTCATGCATATTTCTATATACTTAATCGGTTACTTATTCTTGTTGAGTAAATTATTGATTGGATTAACGATAGGAGTTGCAGCGTCTATGATTGGTACATGTATATATTTGAATTGTAG
>DATBFR010000035.1:0-9774 GCA_036558405.1 Nitrososphaeraceae archaeon
AATGTTCAGTAGTAAAAGACTTCAAGCAGCTGACTTTGAAATTCTAGGTATGTTCTCAAATCAAATATCTAAGGAACTCGAATCAGTATTTGATGCAATAGATTTTTTGATTCCAAATTAGCTTCAACCACATCAATAATAGCTGACCGCCGTAAATGAGTAATATATTTCATTCAGTGAGTTAATTTCTGACTAATTTCTTTCAAAATATTATTTAGCCACTTTTTTTATCTAGCAGAGGATTATATAAAATATCGTTGCTTACATTGCCACCACCATTGGTTGCATTAGTCAAGTTTGTTCCTGTGATTGGACCACAGCTCATGCAAGCCTGTCCACCATTAGTAGCATTTTGAGAGTAAGCTGATTGAACCATTGCAAAAATGATTGTACAAATCATTGCAGCCCCTGCTATTGAAAGGATTAACATTTGCTTTTTCATCGAAAGGTAAGTTACACATGGAGTAAATTATGGCTTTCTGATTATTCTCGAATTGGAATTCGAACCCCTCTTTCAACGTCATGAAGTTATCTGTTGGTTTTTAAGAATTACAAATGATTTTAATATATTATATGAGATTAGACTGTAATAAGTCATAGTCCCGTCGCAATGAGGCTCGGCTGTTTCTGAATCAAATTTGACTTGATTCCTTCGATGTGGCCTAATCTTTGGTCATGCCATTCTCATACTTGCTATTGAAAGGGTGATAAGTTGTGACTAAACTGTAAATTGATTACTAACATATAAAATATCTGATACTCGAAGAAAAATCTATAAGACGAAAGAAAATACATGAAAGCATCAAACTAGGTAAATTTTCAGCTATTGGCTCAGCAGCTCTCCTTATCATCCTAGCTTACTTTTTTCAAGTACAAACACTCTTTGAGCCTGAAGTGACATGGGCCACTGGCACAGAAGTTGTTAATGGGCTAAATAGACCTACAGACGTAGCTATTGACCATTCTACTGGTAACGTGTATGTAGCTGATACAGGCAATAACCGTATACAGAAATTCTCTTCTAACGGTACATACATGACATCATGGGGTGGAGAGGGTTCTGGAACTGGGCAGTTTAGCTATCCGTCTGGTTTAGATACAGATAATTCAAGTAACGTGTATGTTGCTGAGAGGTATAATAACCGTATACAGAAATTTTCCTCTAACGGTACATATCTAACAACGTGGGGTGAAGAGGGCTTTGAGAATGGGCAATTTAGACTTCCTTCAGGCGTGGTTGTTGACGCCTCTACTGGTAACGTGTACGTGGCTGACGCTGGTAATAACCGTATACAGATATTTTCCTCTAACGGTACATACATGACATCGTGGGGTGGAGAGGGTACTGGGAATGGACAGTTCGGTTTTCCAGCTGGTTTAGATACAGATAATTCAAGTAACGTGTATGTTGCTGATACTCGCAATAACCGTATACAGAAATTCTCTTCTAACGGTACATACATGACATCATGGGGTAGAGATGGTTCTGATAAAGGACAGTTCAAATATCCTTCAGAGTTGGCAATTGACCCGATTTCTGGGAACGTGTACGTGGCTGATACAGACAACCACCGTATACAGATATTTTCTTCAAGCGGCAACTATATAGGGTCATGGGGAGGAGAAATTGGTACAGAGAATGGACAGTTTGTTTCCCCCGGTGGTTTAGATATTGATCTTGCAGGTAATGTGTACGTAGCTGATACAGGCAATAACCGTTTACAGATACTTTCTTCAAACGGCACCTATATTGGATCATGGTAGGAATCCATCGAACAAAAATGGATTAATTGATCGAAAAGACATGAAATAAGTAAATCAAGTTGGTCCTTCCGTGATGCCTATAAGAACTTCTTGAACGTATGACGTTATTATTAATTTGACAAAACCCGTTTCAACTTACGAGAAGCTTGTTTTATCGCTCTCCCAGTGGTGCGGGACCGTTTGTAATTGCATTCAATGAACTTATTTTTGCTCCTGTGGGAGAGGCAGTAGAAGTAGTAATAGGGGAACGTGAAAGATCGAGCTGACTCCGGTTAATTCAACTACTAGTACAGTAAACTTCGCCATGATTCGAGTATGGGCAAAGTTATATCCTTGCCATCGCAGCTGCATAATATTACTACTCCTTTTTGCTTGGTCGGATTGAATCCAATAAGCGTACTATAACCATCTATACCACCTGCATGTTGTATTACCTCTGTACCCAGATTAGTTTCTATAAACCATCCAAGACCAATATAACTAGCACTCAAACTCTTGTTGGAGGGATAGAGAAAGGGATCCAGATCTTGGGGATATCCATGTCTTATCAGATGCGTTTCTTGGATCATATCATTTACACTAGTATGAATTAGACCCAAATTAGCAGCTAGATATTTTAACAAGTCATTTGCGGTTGAGTATAATGCTCCTGCGGATTGAATTGCTTCTGGAATGAACTCAAGATTAACTTCCTTACCACCAATGTGACCCTTGGCTAATCTGGATTTAAGGGCATCAGAAAGAATTACTGATGTACTATCCATTGCAATTCCTGTACTATCCATGCCTAACACACTTAAGATTCTGTCTTTAACAAGTTGGGCATATGGAACACCTGCTCTTATGGACAGAATATGACCCAAAATGCCCATACCAAAATCGGAATAATTAGCCTTCGTCCCTGGTTCACTTCGTAGTGTGGTATTTGAAAGAAAACTATAGACTCGCTGAGTACTGTAGGTATGGTTTCTAATCCATCCAGCAGGAAAATCAGATAATCCTGATGTATGTGTAGCTAGATCCTCAAGTGTAATTTCATGTCCATTGTATGTTGGTACCTTAACATTAGCAGGAAGATACATTTCAATTGGATCGTCTAGCTTAACTAAGCCTCTCTTTACCATATCTGCCAAAAGCGTTGTAGTGAATGTCTTAGTAATTGAAGCAATATCAAAGATCGTATTTCCATCTACTTTTGTGCTATTTGCTTTAGATATATTTCCATATCCATAAACCTGAGTACCATTTGTGGTAATGATACCGACCACAATGGATGCGTCGGGTAAATACCTCTTTACCTTGTTTAGCATAATTATTGATAATTCCTTTGCGGTGGCGGATTGAGTGGAAGTGGAAGTAGGTTGGGCTATCACACTATTGAACACAATAGTAGAAAAACAAGAAAATGCAAGTATAGCTATCAATATTAATCCAGGAGTTATTGACTTACTTTTTGTCCTATACAACAGCGGTGCTAGTAATCTACAGCTCATATTTGAGGGTTTACTATTGATTATCCTACAATAAATACTTCCTTGACCAAGTATTAACTACGCTTGAAGCAAAGATTATCTTATGAAGGTGACGCTTACAAGAATTTTGTAAATTCTCTAAGGTCCCCACATACTAGGAAAGTGTACTCTACTTGCCTAAGAATTTATCTGAAATATAACAATGTTGAACAACCAGACAAACTTCTAAAAAATGATATTAGGATGATGCAAGCAAACGTGATAAATTACCTAACCAGTCCCAAGATCAGTTCTCTTATGTATTCCACAAAACATCTATACTTTAGCGTGTTGAAACATTTTTACGAAATAAATGATATCATCTTGAACTGGAAGAAAATCAGCAAGTATCTTGGCGAAAATGAAAGAGCTATAGCTGATAGAGCATACACAAAGGATGAAATTCGGAAAATGCTTAATTACTGCCGAACTAGCTTAATTGAATCTAAAAATATCAAATATCAGATATATTAGGAATCATGTAATTTGCCACCGCAGAACCATGATGATGCATCATTAGCCATGCATTGTCGTCGTCATTAATACTCTGTTTTTCAAAGATATTGGTAGCAAATACTCCCATTTTAAAACTATTCTGTTCGTCTAAAACAGAATTAATATTCTCCAAGCAAACTACTATTGCTATTTTATCAAATGCCTTTACTTTTATGTTTGTAACAAAGAATTTTATCGATCTAGTATTTTGAAATATAGTTACCCAACTTTCTCTTACTGCTGTCCAACTGGTAAACATCTCCCAACCAGGATGTATGCAGGTAATGTCATCGCTATGTTTCCAAACCTGTTCCATTTTTTCGATAGATAAGCTTTCAAATGCGGTATAGAATCCAGCATTACTGTCCTCTATAGTTCTATTGACTTTTTCATTTTTCACGGAAATTATCGTTAGTACTAATGATTTAAAAAAGATAAGGTGATTTATAACTCAGTGATATCTGATACTCGGTGGTGATATTCCTCTGTATGAGATTGGCAGCATATTATGGATTACGTTTACCTCATTGGTTTGAGCATATTGCAGCCTAGATATTCTACATAATATTTCTCAAAGTAAACCTAAACGAATCAACCATCTTATTGAATGTTGGCAGGTAGGTTGAGCAACTAGATTCCTCACAAAGGTAATTTATGACATAAACATAGCCCGATTCGATTGAAAATATTTGTGTATTTTCCACTTTTTTACCAAATAGGTCATAGGAAAATGTAATCTTTTTTGCAGGGTTACCTCCGAGAACGACATCCTGTGAAGATAATGGCTGGCGAACTCCAAAGATTTCTTTATAATAGGGCGTAAGGACTTCCACCAAACCGTCCAAGGATTTAATTTCAGATTCATTGAGTTTAGTGGCAGAAATGCCAAGATTTTCGCTGAAGAAATCTGAAGAGTGTTCAGGAGGAGAATATAAGTTAACCACCACATCTTGAACACTTAAAGGACTATCTGGTTTATTTTCTATCACTTTCCATGTAGTGGGATAATCGATTTTGAATGAAAATGTGTCATTCCGATATGTTAAATTGTTATCATCGGAAATTAGTAATTGTGTAGTTCTTGGCGTAAACTGCAGGATATCGCCATCTGTTGAGGCGCTGCCAATAGAAAATAGCGACAAATAAAGTAAGACCAGTATTGAAGCTACACCAAGATAAACCCCCGCATCTCTTACGTGATTCAATTTCTGGTTGTATTCAGTCCGCGATCCATTTAAGATTTATTCAAGACATTAGCTTATGTTTAGCCCCAAAAAGGCAGATCATTGTGTTTGCTTGCCTAGGTTGATCTAAACGACGATGTATGTCCCTGGCATAGTAACTCTAGAGGATGACAAACTATTTAATAATACTAAAAAGCCGATTAGTTAGGAGTTAGTTTTTAGATTCCTAATTCGTATCTTTTGCATGACTACCAGAGTTAAGCGAATTGGAGTGGGATTCGAACCCTTTGCCGTTAATTCGCCGGGGGAATCATCATCTAATGACTCCCATGTATTGCTGAGAGAAACAGTAGTTTTTCAGTATTTTGAGGATTATGATGGGCAATTAAGAAGTCTTATTTGTATTTAAGGAGCTTGTGTTTGCTATATTAGTGGAAGTAATAGTAGGTTTAAAGTAGGACTGTGAAAGACCGGAATGAGCTTCAAGCCATGAATATAGATCTGCTAAAACATATTCTGGTATTTGACCGTATGAGCTTATCCATTGATTGGAAGGGACAAAAGTATGCCCAAGATTTGGATAGACAATAATTTGATGGTCAGGATGATCTACTTCTGTTAATCTTTGTTGCATTAGTAACGCTTGATTAAGAGGGGTTTGGCTATCATTTTCTCCTATGAGTATGAGGATGCCAGTATTAGAAGTCACGTTCCCTATCATGCTATTGACACTACTTAGGGCAGAAAAAGATTTTCCAATACTAGGGCAACCATAGATGTTTTCGCATTTCTCTGACAGCCGTGACGCATTAAAAGATGTTTCATTTTCGTATATTCTTACAAGTGCAGGCTTAAGCACACCTTCAATACTAATCAAGTCGTCATTCGTGTTGTTTTTTTGTTCAGGCAATGTACCGGTGAGATTACTATCAGTAACGTTAGTCGGGTTAAGAAGAAGTTGAGTTAGATTCCCACCAACCAAAGTCTGAAAGATAGGATCTTTTGATGCTTCCTTCACTGATATCTGTCCAAGATGACTTTTATCTAATATGTTCTCAGCATAAAGAAGAGGCTTAGCAACTTCCTGGAAATATATTATATCAGTCCTCCAATTTCCGGCCACTGGAGACATTAGAATTATATTTCTGACTTTATCTGGGTTATCGACTGCAACTCTTGGAGGGAAGTTAGTACCTTCACTATGTCCAATCAATGTTGCCTTTTTAGTTGCATTCACTTCAGGTTGCTGTAACAGTACCGATAAAGCCTTCTCAGCATTTTGCTTCATATTGTCAAATGTAAGGTTGCCCCATGCATTACTATCTATTATTGTGGAATTGAGTCCAACACCTGGCTTGTCATATCTAAGAACGGCAAATCCTCTTTCTGAAAGATACTCAGCCATAGGAGTGTATGGTGATATCGGTGAAAGTACTGATCCAGCGCCGGCGGGCCCAAAAAAGAGTACGCCAGGGAATGGCCCCTCACCCACAGCCGGAACAGTTAGTTGAGCATTGGTCTTCAATCCATTACCAAGGTCAATTGTCAGATTCCTATTCTTCACTGTCTCTACATAGGGTTGAGCGTACACTTCGTTGTTTCGTTGATTAAAAATAGGAGTAGTTAAACAAGATAATGCAAGTGTAGATATTAATAATAATCCCATCAACAGCATCATACTTTTTGTTCTATACAACTGTGATGTTATTACTCTGATACTTGTATATGAATATGAGGTTTCTTTATTAAGAAAATGCAACCAAGGATAGTCGTTATTGTGACCTCAACACTTATTCTAATTCAATCTTCCCACTATTGTCTTTGACTCAGACATAACTGTTTAGTTTTTATGTTCAATACTTCAAAATGATTTGAGTGTGAAATACTAATGAGTGTACAGAAGAAGGTGTGCTTGATTGGGTTCATCGTTACAATAAAGAAAAGGGATTATCTGTTATCTAGCTTCTAAGACACTATTCATTACTATTCTGCTGAAATCTTCATCGGATGTATTTTTTCTTATCTCCATCAGCTTGATCGCATCTTCACCAACTAAATATCTGGATTTTGGTTTTTCAGATGTAACTGCTTCTAGAATCGTGTCTGCTACTATTTTAGGGGGAGAGCCTTTTTCAAACCTTGGTTTAAATGAGGAAATTCTCTTACTAGTCATCTCCCTATATGGTAAATTTGCTGTACTAGTCTTAACACTACCATTTTGTAAGGCAGTAATCTGTTTACCTATCGACAGGTTCTTAACAAAATCAGTTTTGACTACTCCTGGCTCTATGAGAATAACAAATATACCTAGCTCTTGTAATTCGTAGTTTAAAGATTCACTGAGACCTTCTAATGCAAACTTGGAACTAACATAGGCTGATGCAAGAGGAAATCCAATCCTGCCAGCAAGTGAACTTATATTCACAATCCTTCCACTCCTCTGTTTTCTCATTGTAGGTAAAACCCTTTGGATAAGTTTTATTATTCCAAAAAAGTTAGTTTCAAATTCCTCCTTAATTTCATCTATATAAAGCATCTCCAATGCTCCCACCAACGAATATCCTGCATTATTAACTAGGATATCAATTCTGTTCTGTTCATGTGTTACCGTTTCTATAGCTTGCTCAATTGAATCTTCGTCTGTTACATCTAAGGTAATAACTTTCAATGGTAATCTTTCCCTTTTTGCAAAAGCAATTAATTCCTTTGATTTACTGACATTACGCATTGTGGCGTACGTGAAAATACCGTTCCTGGCAAATAGGAGAGAAGTTTCAAACCCTATACCAGAGGAACAACCGGTTATAAGGGCAATTTTTGACTGTTCTCCTTTAGCATTGCTATGACTATAACTCATTTTTATTGCATTCTCCCCCAATATTCATTGATTAGGTTCGTTATGTGATCGTATTAAAGGTTTCCTAATAGTGGAACGTATACCAGGGCGTAAATAAGAAATCAAGTTGTTATTTACTACATGGGAACAGCCTTTAGAGAACCATCAACTTCACTATATAACTTTAAAAAGTATTTTCCTTTCTTCGTAGTCCTATACTTTCTTTTGCCTTCATCGTATTCTAGAAAACCGTTATGAACAAGAAACGGAAGATACTCCTTTATCTGAGCGTAAGAGGTATAAGATTCGTACATAATTCTGGTCACACCTACTTTGTATTCTCCCGCGGCTGACCTTAGTATCTTTGCGATAATATCTGTTCTGCTTCTGTACCTCAAAGCACCAATAATATCATCGTCGTTTAAATTAGAGATTGATTAACTATGTTATTCAAGAAGGAACGATATCACTATGGTTATCTGATTTTATAAATATAAGTACAAAAATTTATGTGTGTGAACGATGGACTGCTAGGTACGACATCTGCCTGTGTGGCGTACATGTTCTTCAGAGTACATTTTGAATATAGTTATGGACCTAAATTGGAATTAGCAGAAAGAAGGAGTTGCATAGCTGTTTATCTTCGTCTTCAAGGGAGTATTTAATCTTAATAGCAATATTGCCATTTGAACACCTTTGTTGTTAGAAACCTAAATGGATCTAGACCAGTTCTATCCTACGTTCTCCTGTAGGGGTAGGTCGAAAGTATCTGTAGGAGGATTTGTATAAATGGTGTTATCTGATCCTACTATGGATACAGTAATACTATAAGGTTGGTCTGTTGTTAAAACTGGTCCCATTATATGAAAGGTGCCTGTAGTTCTATAACCTTCTTCACCTATGAAATCAGGACCCCAGGTAGTGAATGTCCTTGACATGTTAGAAGAATGTGCAGGAACAAGTTCCATATCTAAAATTCCGTCATCGTCAACATAAGTGTGAGAGAATATTGGTTTTCCTGTTGAATTTGCTATCATCACATTGTATGTTATGGAAGTAGTCGGTGGAAAATGTATTGTTTTTGGAACGAAACTCAGCAGAATTCTGTTGGGTTCTTTTGGATCAAAAGGCAATTTTCCTCCCACTATCATGTTCATGTTCTTTCCTTCTTCAGTTGGCCCTCCAACTATGAGACGTCCTTTTGCTGAAGGATTTAGCTGATCGTAGTAATTGTAGATACCTTCCTTCGTAAATGTATGTATGAAAGAACCACCCATACCTTGTATAGGTCCTGAATCCAAGGCCTCTGGAGAGGGGTTAGAACTATTTTGTGCGGTGGTTATTGTATGTTCACCATCATCATCATTAAACCATACCACGGTCATGCCTACCGGAATTGCGATTTCCGAAGGCTGGTATGGAGAATTTCCTAAAGTGCTGAAAGGGATGGTAACTGCATATGATGGGATACTCCGGATTTGTAGAAATAATGGCGGTGGAAAAGTAGTTTGTGCAAACGTTAGTCTAACATACGGGATTGCAAATACAGTTAATATCAAACCTAAAAAGAGAACAGTAGCGCAATCAAGTGTTCTGTCTATTGCAATATTGTTACCTTTATGATGTTTCATAGTAAATTAATACATTACCGAGAATATTTATTCCTACGGTAACAATGTTAATGTATTAATGTATTGTTTCATCATTCCAAATTGGGTATATATCTAAAGTATAATTGGTAGGAACAAAATCATTTATAGAATTGTTTCGCCGTATGGTACCATATATGGTAAATATAAATACTTAGATTAAAAATATTTGGTGCCAAATTGTGGTGAATTGTAATCCTACCTACAATATGCCTATGGTCTGCTTTACTGTGTATACTTACACAGAAGCGCTTCAAGCATCTATCTTCTACTTTTGACTAGTGGCTAATGGGTTGATATCTCCTTGGATTTCGCCATTTTCATGAGCCTGTGTG
>DATBFR010000036.1:0-5622 GCA_036558405.1 Nitrososphaeraceae archaeon
AGGTTGACCATCCACCGACATTACCTGGAAGTCATTGATGTGAATGTGAAATGTATGATCATCGTCATCGATATTTTTGATCTTCCATTCCTCTAGGTCTCCTAGCTTCACTACTTGGTCGACTCGGTTATGATCAAAAACCTTGCCATCGATCATATTTGTTCCCTGTTCGCCAAAGCGGTTCATTGTTGTGTTGTGCTCGGAAGCAGAGTAAACTAACTCACGCGTTTTTTGGATCCTTTGATCTCCTAGGTCGTGCCTTGGTGCTAGACCCAAAGCATTGACTTTTGCTGTTTCAGCTCCAGCACTGCCTTGCACGTTTATCGCTGCTAAGCTTACTACCGGATATGGGTGTGTAACACCCCCCCTGTACGGGAGCATTTTAAGAGGATAAATTCCACTTTCTTCGCCAGTTACCAGCACGGAGAATCGCTTACCAGCTGGAATCACAAGGTATTTTGTATCCCACACTTCCCAAACAGGATTACCATCTTCTTCAATGACACGGAAAGTATGACCCGGTAATGTTATATTGTAAAACGTTCCGGGATCAATATTCGCAAATCGCCATAGTTGAGTCTCGCCTGGTAAAATACTTACAACAGGATTGATCTCTCCATTGATAGTCTGGTATGTTGGGGAAGTATAATTAAGGTGCCAATAATGCCATGGAAAGCCCCTCATGATAAACGTCTTCTGAGTTATATTGTGTAACAAATCAGGTAGCAAGTCCTCTAAGCCTTCTACCACGAGCAAACCAGACAACCCGCCACTCACTTGTTCAGTAGCGAGACCATGCAGATGCGAATGATACCAAAAAGTTCCTTTTGGATGATCGATTGGAATATCGAGTACGTACTTTACAGTTTCTCCAGGGCCAATTACCCGAAAGATATTGTCTGAGCTACCCACAGGTGACACATGTAATCCGTGAAAGTGTACGTTTGTAGGTTGATCGAGCTTGTTAACATAGTTTAGGACCATCCGTTCGCCAGGTTTGATGTGTAGGGTCGGTCCATTGAGCGATCCATTATAGGTCATCGCTTGGACAGATTCGTTTCCAACCATTCCTTCATGCTCATCAATGATAATTGTTGTTTCCAGTATTCCTTCTTGGCTGTACGCCTCGGTAGTCTTTGAGAAATTCATCTCTTTAAGTGGTGATGACTGTTCCTGACCGTCATTACCGGTCAGGCTCCGTTCGAAAGTATTGCTTGCGCTGCTTCCAAGAGCATCTTGGTTTGTAATAACGACTGTAACAGTTAACATAGACAGAGTAATGAATACAAATTCACTTAGCCCTAGAATCATAATCGATAAAATTATGAGATAGTACTTAAGCCTATTCTCTTAAGGCAACTGTTTCTCTTGTATCAAATAATGTGGGCACTCTAAAAACAGGCGTTTGATACTACCGAACATAATTTTTCATTGAACTTGCTCTCTACCTTGTTTATACGTCAGCTAATGATACTATAAGGTGGCCAGCCTGGTACTTTCTTAATCGCATGAACTATGATTAACCCTCTGTGTCTGTCTATATGGTAGACTTTAAGACAGTTAGGTGGAAATACGCTCCCATGTATTCAAGCTCGAAAATGGATTCTGGATAGTCATACGGTTCACTAACTCTACTTTGACTCATTTGAGATAATTGAACGTCCTCCACCCATCAATAACATCGAAATTCAACAATACCTGACCCATGTCTGACCAGTGATTCTTTACATGAAGGACTAACTAAAACGTATTTTCTAACTTAATCCTAAACTCCTACTTCTTTCATGTTTGTGCTCGCTCAAGTACATAGACCCATACAGTTTATGGCTCGAGGGGATTTGAACTTACTAGTGTGAGATCAAATAACGTGACATGATCACCATAATAATCTGACCGCAACTATACCTACTTGACTACGATACCTCCGTCATGAATAGGTGAAATACAGTAATAATTATAAATTCCCGATGAAAAATAATTCTTGTTATTCCGATCTTATGTCAGAAGGCCCTGAAGTAAAAAGAATCGCAGACGAACTCTCTTCGGTTTTACTAGGCAAAAAGCTCACAGATGTCTACGGCAAAAGAATTGACGCAGCGCTCAAGTCAAAACTGCTCGGCGCTACTATAAAAAATATCAAAACCTTTGGAAAAAATATTGTGTTTACCTTTTCATCTAATTTATTCTTGCGCAATCACTTGATGATGTGGGGTAAATGGAGAATTTATGAACGCAACCTTTTTGACCGAGGTATGGCCCGCCCACCTCCAAGGAGTAAGTGGTATCACAAGAGAGCTAACAGTAAACAGACCAATATACCAGTTACTATTTCTGGTAATACCGATGTTAGAAAGGACCTTCGTATCAGATTAGTACTTGTTACTGAATCTCATGTCGCAGTTCAATTCAATGGTCCGGTCATTCAATTCTTACAAGAAGACCCGTCTTCAATAAGCCCAATAGCACTTCTGGGACCTGATCCACTGAATAAAAAATTCGAAAGGAAATTAGTTTTGAAGAGACTTCAGGAAAGGCTAGGGAAATTCGTATATGACTTGCTACTAGACCAAACCTTCGTGGCAGGAGTAGGCAACAAGTACAAGTCAGAAATCTTATTTCAGACCAAAATTTGCCCATTTATACGAACGGATGCGTTGTCGAAGGCCCAAAAAGTTAAATTGGTTAATCAAATTCGTGAGACACTACTGTTCGGCTATCACAATCAAGGTAGAACAAGGCCAGCAGACAGCAAGGAACATTTAGAAAATAGCTGGAAGACAAGGCATTGGGTATTCAGAAGGGCAGGTCAACTTTGTCGAATATGCGGTATTACCAAAATCCAGATGGATCGCAAAAGAACGGGTAGAGTCACTTATTGGTGTCCCAAATGTCAGGGTTGCAAGTAGCAAGAGCGGTTCATTCAATTCTTACGTCACGAAGTCAAGAAGAGAAATGACAAGTGGTCAAGGAACAGATATGAACACGCGACGCCACATAATTGCAAAAACAAAATGTGACTTGTATTCTAATATAATATGTTGACTAAGAATATGATATGGCAGAAGAAGCTGAAGACGCATTTGACAAATTGAAGGCTGGTGCAAAGGCGGTTGCTAATAAAGTAACAGATCCAAGTAAGGATTTGGACGATGAATACCGAAAAGAGCGGGACAAAGATAGTAGAAATGATGTGTACGAGCAGACTGACTCGTCAGGAAGTAAAGATCCAATGTCTCCAGAAAAAATAGCATCACACGAGCCAACGGCAGTCAAGAGGGATAAGAATCAATCAAGCTCCGGTGACCCGGTCTAATTCCTCTTTTTTATATTTCTTTAACCTCCAGTAATACTTACTACCGATAAGTAATTTTTACGGTAGAGATGAAAATTTAGTCAGCTAACTAAAGTTTAGATGGCAAACTAAATCTCAATAGCATGTGGGAAGAAGTACTTCATGTAGTACGGGACGTTCATGTAGTACGGGACGTGCAGAGATATTTGTATTACCACTTTCGTTAGTATCGTTGATTATGTTACCATAATAAGGTATTAGATATATATCAGGATAGTAGCGCGCATATTGTTAAAAATAAAGAACCGGCACATCAAATATCTGACTTGGGACCTTCCAATTGAAAAAGACCAGTCATTTGTGCAAGTGTGAGATTAGCACTTCAAATCGTAAAAAAGCCAGAGGTTGGAGTTGAAGCACCCGCAGCCCCGGCTTGTTGAATTTAGAACCTCAGCCAAAAGGTTCTCTACATATTCTCTTATTTGCTATATTAGGAGTATGCAAAACTTGACACTTATTCTATGTACACACGTATAGAATACGAGAAATGACAAATTATAGACGCATCATATGCGAAAATTTTCTAGCGTATTCCAAGAAAAACAAACGAGTCCGCAATTTGGGACAAACTCGTCTGCCGCAAATTCCGCTCTAGAATTTGCTTAGTGTACTAGATTTGTCGGCCAAGTGCTCGCTAATACACAATCCCTAACTTGACAATGGATAAAAGCAATAAATCATTATTGATTGTACACTCATGTGGGCGGCGGAATATCATAGTCGAAGCTGAAAATATACAGATTCTACCGGACCCAAAAACTGTCCTAAAAATTTACATAGATAAATTGAAATCCGCGTCAAGTGACATTAAGCTTGTTTATCCCACGGTTAACGCTTTTTACCGTCATCGTAGTGAAGGAATAATTGAAATTTTAAGGAATTTAGCAGAGACTCCTAAGGTTAAAGTGAGAGTATTATTGCCATGGACTAGATTTGACAAGAAGTATGACACCGAAATAAGAGCTCATTTTGGCAATCGTATAGAGGTTAAAAAATTGGATAAGAAGGCCGAAAGCACCTCCACCTTTGTGGTAATTGACAAAAAATTAGCCCTGGTAATGGAATTAAAGGATGACTCTAAAGATAGCATCGAAGAAGCTATAGCATATGCGCTTCTTACCACTAGTAAACTTATAACTTTATCATACGTTTCTATGTTCAATACATTGTGGCGCCAGAGTGAATTAAATGAATTAATAGCCGAACAAAATTTGGAGTTGAAACTGAAAAATCAAGAGCTATCTCAACGTCAAATCGAATTGCAAGAGTCATTTCAGTACTTGGCTGAGGTCAATAAGGATCTCGCTGCGGCAAACATGAAAATTCAGGCTCATGATAAGGTACAAACAGAATTTATAAATGTGGCAGCTCACGAGCTCCGGACTCCAATTCAAGCTATAGTCGGTTATTGTGAAATGATCGAGTCGTTACCTGAGCGAAGTAAAGACTATATAGCAAGATTAAAAAGAAACGCAGAACGTCTGTATGGACTTACATCTGATATTCTAGATGCAACGAAAATCGAAATTGGTACCTTAACCATGAAAATGACTGATTTCAATCTGACTGAGACTATTGATGAAGTTATAAAAGATATGAGAAAGAAGGCGTATGTGGTGTACAAAAAGTCTGGGGCAGTAGATAATTTGATACCAAACATTATGTTTTCTGAAAAAAACCCCTTGTTTATACGTGCAGATAAAGATAGAATAATTCAGGTTCTTTCCAACTTGTTAGATAATGCTATGAAGTTTAGCGAAGGTGAAGCAATATCGATTTCTTTGATTCGAAGTAACTCAAAAAAAGAAGTCAATATTGCCGTGGAAGATAAAGGTAGGGGAATTGACCCTGAAATCTACCCTGTACTATTTGAGAAATTTACCACAAAGTCTGCTAGAGGAACTGGTTTAGGATTATTTATAGCGAAGAATATAGTCCAAGCCCATGGAGGGAAAATTGCAGCTATGAATAATAAGAATAACCAGGGGGCGACATTCTTATTTTCGTTGCCCTTACCCGATGGCCAAGTCCGCTGAAATGCATCGCAATAAAACTTTTTAGCGTAACGTAGAGCAAATTTTTTATTTGAGGTTCCTAGCAACAAAATTATGACCTTGGACCGCATCTCCACAGGGATTGCCGGTCTAGATTCACTTATCGAAGGCGGAATACCTAGGGGATTTACGGTACTCGTGGCAGGAAATCCCGGCACGGGCAAGACCATATTGACATCGCACTTTCTTTACGACGGGCTCAAAAAAGGAGAGTCT
>DATBFR010000037.1:0-2900 GCA_036558405.1 Nitrososphaeraceae archaeon
GCTTACTGGTCAGGTGCTAATGGAGCAGAATCTGCACGATGCTTGATACAATATATGGAGGATACTAAAGATACAGACATTAATCTTACACTATTCTATAGTAATCCAACACTGTACGTTGCCAATAAGCAAGATACCGAATCATCTTTGAATGTAATTTACTATAAATGGTTATTAAAATTGGCAAAGAAAATGGAAAATCTTAGAGTCATCTTCACATTTACTAGGGAGAAAGAACCACGAATATCGTCATCTTCTACTTACTCGGATCATCCTAGTATTGTATATAGAACTGGAAGGTTCTTCTCAAGTCCTGATGGATCATCAGAAAGAACTCTTTTGAAGTACCATATTGGAAACATTGTAAAATCTTTCAACCCTATATGTGGAAGCAGTGGTTTTTATTAATGGGACTCTAAGATTACCTGATGGGAAGATAAAAAGGGGTAAAGGTATAATGCAAAACCTCCTAGAGATTGAAGGTGTAAGACCAGAAAAAATAGATAAAGAACAATATTATTTGCAACAAGCAGTTGGTTAGGCATAAATAGAATGAATGGACAATTACAACAACTAATTTTTATAATCTCTAAATTGATTTAATTATATTATCTTGAAGATATATATTTAGACAATATTAATTTTTGAGAAAATAAACTTTTAGCTGTTTGCTTGCTATTTGATCAGATATAGCCTTCAAAACTATCATCTATCAGAATACGATTTCTTGAATAGTCAACCTTAACTGATATTATAACTGGAATGGAAGTAGATTTTTTAGCCATTTCCAATATCTCACCAAATTTCTCAGTAGAATTCACATAATATCCTATTGCTCCAAAACCTTCTGCTAGCTTGACAAAATCTGGATTATTAAAGTTAGTAAATGCACTAATTCCAAATTCGTATTTTTGCTTTAAAGAGATCATTCCATAGTCAGAATCACACCATACTACGACTATTATGGGTAATCTTAAACGTACTGCAGTTTCTAGTTCTTGAACGTTCATCAAAAATCCCCCGTCTCCACACATCGCGACAACTTTTTGTTTAGGTTTTGCAAGCTGAGTTGCAATTGCAGCAGGAAGTGCAAAACCCATTGAACAAAAACCATTAGGTATTATACAAGTATTCGGAATATAGGTATCATATACTTTTGCTATCCATAATTTGTGCGCACCTACATCAGATATTACTATGTCATCTTCTTCAAGCGCATTTCGCACATCAGATACTATCTTTTCAGGCTTTATGGGATATTGCATATCATTTCTGAATCTTTCAATTCTCCACGTAACCTCTGTTTTGATTTTCTTGAACTGCTCTGGGATATCTCTATATGGAAAGCCTTTCAAATTGGGATTTTCCATTTTCTGTTTTTCTAATTCCTTTAGAATAGCGTCTATACTATATTCAATATCTGCAGCTATTTCAATAGTTGGAGAATAGTATGTGTCAACTTCAGCAGGAGTAAAATCAATATGAATAATTGTTTTTGCTAAATCTCCATTCCAATTCTTGGGATTATATTCAACTAGATCATATCCTACTGCGATTACCAGATCTGCTTTTTTCATCGCAATCAATGCATGATCTGCTTCCCTAATTCCAATTGTTTGCAAGTGTCTTTCTGACTTGTCAGATATGACTCCTTTTGCCATGAATGTGTTCATAGAACATAGTCCGGTTCTTTCTAGAAACTTCCTTAGACAGGTACTGGCATTTCCTCTAATGCATCCATTACCTACCAGAACTATGGGTTTTTCAGATTCTAAAATTAATTTGGCAGCATCTTTTATAAGCCTCCTGTTTGGCCTAGGTCTTGATAATTTTTGAGCAGTTATTGGTTTTATACTTGAATACATTTTTGCTATATCTTGAGCTAATTCAAGATGTACCGCCCCAGACTTTTTTTCTAATGATAGCTTGAATGCTCTTCTAACAATTTCTGGGATGCTATCGGCATTACGTATTGACCATGTCCATTTTGTGATCGGCTTGAACATGGTGACTGCATCCATGTTTTGATGAGACTCCTTATGTAATAGATCCGATTCTGTCTGTCCTGTTATTGCCAGCACTGGGGATCTATCCATATTCGCGTTAGCAACTCCAGTGGTTAAGTTTGTTGCACCAGGTCCCAAAGTGGAAAGACATACCCCTGTCTTATGCGTTAATCTGCCATATATATCAGCCATAAAAGCAGCAGCTTGCTCATGTCTTACCAGAATAAATCTGATCTTATTTGAACCTAACAGCGACATAACGATATCATTTGTTTCCTCACCTGGCAAACCAAAAATGTATTCAACACCTTCTGATTCTAGGCATCTAACGAATAGATCAGAGGCCTTCTCGGTCTTAGTCTCCTTTAGCGTAGTAAGCACTTCTGATTTTTGTAAAGTCTTATTAAAATTGACAAACCGCATCGACTTCAGCTCCATTGCTCCTTATGTAATCTAGGAAGCAGCTCTTTCATTAATCATCATATTGATAAGCGTGATAATCAATTAAAGCCATTATATAACCAAGTTAAGTTGCAAATGCAATATTTTGCAATTATTTCATTATATTTTAGATGTTACCCAATTATATAATGTCACATGTTTAATAGAAGTATTTTTTACATAATAACTCTATTCTTGTATTGTGCGATTCCCATTTACACCCCTGGATTCTATTAAAAGATATGGATTGGAATACATCTGTACAAAAATAATAATAATGATGATTGTTAGATAGTATTAAATACTATACAAAGCATCAATTGCTCCCGCTTGAACTATTGGCTCGGTAGATGAATTTGCTGTATCCTTTATTCTTTTTATTTGATCTTCATCATGCAAATTCTATTCAAGCTCCTACTAATCATTACTTAAAATAATGAGCGATCATTATTC
>DATBFR010000038.1:0-48820 GCA_036558405.1 Nitrososphaeraceae archaeon
AGAAGAAGCCAATGCTGCCGAAGGTTTGAGGGTAGCTGTTTTTGTAGTACTATCGTATGTCACCGTTGCTGCTATGCTGGTTACAGCACTATTTTTGAGCGTAAACGTCGTACCGGTTACAGTACCACTTTGTACAGCTTCGCTAAATGTAGCTGCAATCGAAGAGCCAACTGCGACGCCTGTAGCACTGCTAGCTGGTGTTCTACCAGTAAGTGTAGGCAGGGTACTGTCTACGGGCGGCGAAGCACTGGCCATATATAGCAATGGCTCAGGGCTACCATCGCCATCACCCGTGAAATATCCATGCCCTTTACCATCGCAACCAGTAGATGGAGTAGATCCAGAATTTCTAAGAGCATCTCTTATTTGAAAAGGTGATGCGCTTGGGTGAGTCCATTTGTATAATGCGGCTGCACCTGTAACAACAGGAGCCGATGCGCTAGTACCGCTAAAGTGGTTTCCTGTAGTGTATGAACCGCCTAAATCAGTTGTCTTGAGTATGACTCCCGGAGCTGCCATATCCACTATACTACCAAAATTGCTAAAATCAGCGAGAGTATCATCGTCGCCAACAGTAGTAGAAAAGCCCAGTTGACCACATTTACCATCTGTATCAACAATAGCTGAAACCGTTATGACTTCAGGAAAACTGGCTGGTACCTGCGATGCAGCGTCCCGATTGTCATTTCCCGCTGAAGCCACATAAGTTACACCTGCTGCGACTGAATTTGCAATTGCAGTATGAAGTGCACTATCTGGGCCTTCACCACCAAAGCTCAAATTTACAGTATCGATTTCTGCAGCATTAGCAGTAACGTAATCAATTCCTTTTATGATGTCTGAATCAGTTCCAGTCCCAGTACTATCTAGGACTTTAACAGCCCATAACCTAGCCCCTGGAGCCATGCCGACAACACCTTTCCCATCGTCTATCGCTGCGGCTAGTCCGGAAACCCTTGTTCCATGATTATCATCGTCATTTGCTGTTGTTGTACCTAAAACGAACGTCTTTTCTCTATAAACATTCAAATCAGGATGATCTAAGTCGATACCAGTATCCAGAATGGCGATGTCAACATCGACACTACCAGTCCCGTCACCTGACTTGGTCGAGCTGAGATCACCGTCCACTCTATTGACTCCAGTTGGCAAATCCTGAGCGGTTGTTCTGAATATTAGATCAGGCTGTGCATAGTCGACTGCAGGATTACTCAGAATAGAAGCAAGAACATCTGAGTTGGGAACTCTAACTGAATATCCCCTTATTGCGTTCTGGTATATATGGTGAAGTTCAGCCCCCTGATTTCGCGCCTCTACAGCTTTGGGGACAACAGATGTTGGCGAAACAACACTATTTTTGAGAACGACGATGTATTGGTTGGGAATACGTTCACCTGCGGCCTCTCTCAGCTTGTATGAATATTGCAATCTTTGGTTAATACGATCGTCAATATTGTCTCGGCCGGTGCTTACAGACTGAGCTGATGCGCCAAAAAAAGAGATTACTGATGAATTTGAAAAAATCGAACTAGATGATACTAGCAGAATAAATGCAACTATAATAGGGAACTTGAAAGCCTTGGAATTCAGAGCACTTTCATCCCTGGAAGCAATTTTTTGCTCTCATGACGCATTACAACTATTAGTCAGGTTGTTTATGGGGTATTTAAGTTGTAGAAGATGAAAATCAGTTATTTATCCAGGATAAATGATCTATAAGAAGATTTCTGACCTGAATCAAATGAAGTGCTACATTTAGGGACATTGATTTAGTTGTTATCGAATTAAACTGTCTGGCTTTTCAGTCATTTATTCAATCATTATTGTAGCAAAGGAATTTGAAAATTTAATGGAAACAATCGCTATCTGAATTGACAGAAATTCCTCAGCTTCAGTTATACGTGCCGGTGTATTCTACATCGCACGCAGCAAAAGAATTATGCAGTGAAAGTAGTACTTTTACGAACAATCAACTATCAAGATTGCGGGGAAACTTGGGTTGACAACCAATTGTAGGATGACAACGATCATGTCCTGCAATGCTCAACAGAAAGAGTCTCCAAGCAGATTACTTTGAAATCTAATAATGTTCTCATATCAGATATCCAATAAGATCGGAGTATTATCGCCACAAATGGAGTAAAGACTACAGTAACAATCATTTCATAAATTCAGATTTACATTTCATCTCTAAATCTCCATCCTTATTTCTTAGAGATCCTTTTTTCAAATCATAGTTATACCTTATTCAATAATTATTACTCAAAGTTGATCCTTAGAAATCGTACAATGTTGCCCGTTCTTTTCATGTTTTTATTATTGACTCTTGGATTTAACATGTTTACGGCAACATTAACGTCTGCTGTATTTGCTAGTTGGAAGTTTGCAGCTGTAGGAGACATAGAATGTAAAAATGCCAAGAAGGTAGCAGCTGCTATCAAAAAATATTCTGATCCAGCTATCGTATTGCTGTTAGGCGATCTAGGATATGCAAAAAGTGCTAAATGTATTAAGGCTGCTTTCCATAATGGTTTGGCAACTGTGGGAGAACATGACAAAGAAAAAAATGTCCTTAAAGTATTTAAAACAAAGAAAGCAGTTTATTCTTATACGGTTAATGAAGTCACATTTCTATCATTAAATTCAAAAACTAGTGCAAGTAAGCAGATTAATTCGGTAAATAATTTAGTGGTACAGGCCAACACACCTTTCATAGTCCCTTTTTCTCATTATCCTTGTGTTACCAATCCTTCGGCACACCATGGAGAATGGAAGGGTTGCAAATCTAGATTAGTGCCTATCCTACAACAATCTGGTAAAACTATACTATATGTAAACGGAGGTAATCATGGATATCAACGCTGCTATCATCATGATATAACATTCATAACTGTTGGAACCGGTGGACGTAAGGCGGAGTCGTGGGGAAATCAAATGGATGATGGATGCAAAAATAACATTTCCGGTGTTCCCGGATACCTAGAAATTACTGTACAGGATTCTGAATCAATGACTGGAAGGTTTATCGATCTGAAAGGAATGACAGATGAAGATGCCGATTTTGGTATAAGTAGGTCTCCCGTACCGATAAACTAGACGGCAGCTGCAGTAAACACCAAATTGCCCAATTTTCGGCAAATATTAAATATATATCTCCATTCTGGTAATACGTTACTCTAGCTACTAGCCGTTACCAAGATGGATACAGCACCCAGGATTGCTGCAAGCACAAGAACTGTATATGTCTTATGAAACTTGGTTCCTTTCAAGAGATCTCATGATCAGAAGGCAAGCCTTCAGATACCATAATTAAACCACTATTCAAACTTAAATAAGACGCAAACTATGGGTTTGATACGTCATTCCATAAAGACAATGTAAGAAATCGGATAGCAGTGATAGATGATGAGTATGACTTAGCCAACTTGTTTGGAGAATTTCTAAAATCAGGTGGTTATGAAGTTGATGTTTTTACTGATTCATCTCAAGCATTAGAAAAAATAGAGTCGGCACACCAGAGCTATGCTTTGGTACTAACTGATGTCAGAATGCCAATCATATCCGGAGTTGATCTAGGTAAGAAGGTTTTAGAGATAGACAATAAGATTAAAGTAATTTTGATTTCTGCATTCGAATTAATAGATGGTACTGAATTTCAATTTATCAAAAAACCTATAGAATTGACCAAACTGTCGCAATTTGTTCGAAATAAACTGGATGAGGATGTCTGAGAGACTAGTCCAATAACAAGCTTAATGTTTGAACAAGCGAACTAATTTTCACCGG
The DNA here is from genome assembly GCA_036558405.1 of Nitrososphaeraceae archaeon. Classification (GTDB taxonomy): domain Archaea; phylum Thermoproteota; class Nitrososphaeria; order Nitrososphaerales; family Nitrososphaeraceae; genus TA-21. The sequence continues at coordinate 3,787 of DATBFR010000038.1, forward strand.
CTTTTTAACTAGAAATTTTTCTTCGAAAGACGGACAGAATTTTCTAAATTCTGGGATATCAAAATTTAGAGCCGTCAGAATGCATACCTTGAAAGCAGAATCAAATTTTTTAAATCTTTTGTAAATCGTTTTGCCATCCACTCCATTGAGTCTGAAATCCATCAACACAAGATCATAGTTTGTAGGAGTTGTAAGAAATGAATTAACAGCGTGATCAGGATCTGAAAATGCATCAACTTCGAAGCCATAGAACGATAACGACTCCCGCAAGAGGGACAATATGTCGTATTCATCCTCAAGGATGAGAATTCTTCCTTTCCTCTTTTTAGGATCGGCCCTTTCATTTTGGCCAGACGAACCGCCCAATGAAAAATCTTGGCAAATATACTTTAAATGGGTTGCAGAGCCAGAAATTGATTAGGTGATAAAGAAGTGTTCGTGATATTTTATAAAATATTGTCGAGACTTGACTGCATTTGCGAGGTGTATTCCTAAAGACTTTTTTTTATTTTATCGAACCAGGCTAGGAGCCGTTCAGTTTTCCATTTTAACTTTTCACGATAAATGGATAGTCAATCATAAATCTTAATTTTGATTCCATCAGGATCACGCAATATAATCGAATCATCGTGAATTTTATTACTTTTACTTCTGTCATACGCATATTTAGTTTTAGAGGCTTTGAGTCGCTTTAATAATTTTTGAAAGTTTTCAATAGAGTCAAGTTTTAGAGCGAAGTGGTCTAGTCCTGGGCCCCGCGAATTGGCCCTGACGACATCATCACCCAGCCATGTGTTTACGGCGACATGGTGATGATATTTGTCGGCGGCAAAAAAGTTTGCACCTGCAAATGTACAGGTTTGATGGAAACCCAAAGTACTCCCATAGAATTTTGTAGACATACCCAAGTCCGAGACACACAAATGAACATGTCCTATTCTAGTACCAACTGGCATCCTCCAAGTTTCGTTACCACTATCTGCCTCACTATATAGATGATCCAAATTTAGAGGCAAAGTACTCATCTTAATCTGAAATCTATCAGTTCTCTTCCATTCCCCCTCATCCTTATCTCTGTAAATCTCAATCCCATTAGAATCAGGATCCCGTAAGTAAAGAGATTCCGAAACTAAGTGATCAGCAGCTCCTTCGAAATGGAATTCATTAGAATTTTCACTTAGATGTTTGAATACGTTTGCTAAGTGCTTTCTGGAGGGCAGTAGTATAGCAAGATGGAAAAGACCTGCCCTACGATGTATAGTAGATGACTTGTCTCCTTGAACCCCACTTTGTTTATAATGACTGGAAACTTCTGTTAGATGTATGGGGTAATTGGTATTATTATTATCATTGCCGTATGAAGAATGCATCACGATCTCATCAGGCATTTTTCGCATCAGGTTAAATCCAATCAAGTTGCTGTAAAAGTTTTGGGATCTCCCAAGGTTGATAACCCTGAGTTTGACGTACGATACCTTGGTACTGGGACTAATCTCAAACTTGGCCCTTTTGCTCATCTTTTCACCAATAGTCATATGTTTGCATCGAACTAATCATGAGCTGATGTTTGGATATGCTGCCCATCACCAGTGTGATGCCCCCGCCGCCAGTGCCTGATCTAAAGAATTCAAAACTAGCATATTTTCTTCATCAACAGATATGTTCTATTCATCCTATACAAATAGATAAGAGATACCATATCGAGATTCCATCTCTAGAGCATATCTTTGGGCAGAAACGTAGTTATGAATCCTTTTCCATCTCTCGTAATGAAAAACTTGTCACCGTCTTTAACTAGCCAGTTCTTTTCCATCGCAAATTCAATATATGAGGGTATAAAATCCACAGCGCAGACATTCTCAGGATCAAGGAAATTGCGTATATTTTCTTCTGACTCGCCCCCCGCAAGCTTTGTGCAGATTATTGCGACAGTTTCTAGTAGCGGTCTTTTGGAAGTAGTATGAGTAGGAGTATGAGAAGCAGTATTGTCAGATTCTGACATGGTAATGATAGTTCTGAATTGGTAACTTGCTGCAATATTGAACTTTTCGCGTTAGCTATTTCCACTCCCAGGTTTTATCGGAAAAATTCCCTTGGGCATCAACTTCTGCCTCAAATGCTGCCACCAAATTATTTAGGAATTGCAGTTCTCCACTAGAGCTTGGTTTGAAAAAGACGGCCCCGCGCCATTTAAGGGTACCAGACGAGTCAAATCTACCGATTCCTTCGCCTCTGAAAGTGGCCATTTCCCCCTTTTCAGAAATTACAACTGCTTCACCAACTCCGTGAAGTATACCCCTTGCTGAAGGAGAAGCCACATAAGTCAGGGTCTCAGTTACTTGGACTCCTCTAAGACTGCCACTAGCTGATATATTCGTCTCGACTTCAGGACCTTCTGAATCTAACACTCTTTGACTCGAGATTTTGCCCTTCATTTCTCCAATTATTTCTCCTAACATAGTTTTTTGAAGATGTATCCTCGAAATAAACATTCGTAACGATCTAAATCAACTTACTAATACAGGATCCCCGCTTGTAATTTTATTTCATATAATCTTGACACCTGAAAGGAATTAATACAAAACTGAAAAGTAAATTACGAAGTAGCATACTAATGGCCCCAATAATTGACCCTTACAAAATACTTTAGTTAATGCACTTGACACTAAAGTATTAGACTCCAAGTCAGAGGCCAATTAACTAGGCTCAGGCGATAGCAGTAGTAATTTGGATGCTTTTCCCTTACCCATAAAGAGACTTGATTCCAAGTTTGTCACCGTTACCAAGTGACCTCTTGAGAGTTTCTCCAGCAAATGACGTTGGATACATTGACTGAAGTCTGTCACTTACATGGCCTAAATTAAGTGCGTGCCCAAGCTCATGCGTTGCAATATTTTGAAGATCAAAACTAGAGCCAGAGCCAGAACATCTTTCAACACTTGAAACAAAGTACGTATCCCGGCTGTCAAAAGCAACTGTTGCAGAGGTCATGGCCTTGGTATCTAACCTATAAGAATATGACGTGTATCCTAGTTGTCCATATTTGCCGTCCATTGGTCTCCAGCTTATTTTGATCTGGGCTGAGCTGTAAGTAGTAGACTCTCTAAAATTGGTCACAGTAGGGCTTATTTGGGCATCTAGTGTTGCAAAGACTTTTTTTATTGCTGTTTTGGTCGCCGTCTGATCCATATGACTGTTTGTTGCATCGATTCCAAATGTGACTGGGAATGTCCTCCACTTTACTCCTGCAGTCATTATTGAGTAAGCATTAGTCCCAGCACCACATAAATCTGCAGTAGAAAACTCGCCGGCAATCTTTCCAGTATCAATTATAGTAACTGTTCTAGTGTTCATGCCGTCACCGTCACCACCGCCGCCATTATCGCCGGGTGGAGCTGAAGAATCTGCAGAAGAAACTATAACCCTTACTATATCACCGTCAGTAAATTTTCCGTCACTTACAGTCAAACTGAATGCCAATACAACACGAGGTTTATCTCCTACAGACGGGGCATCAAATGAAAGAGCTTTTTGAGTGGTGTCTCCTATCTCTAATTGTAGATTTCTAGGGGATAATAGCTTCCATTCATAAGTTAGCGAATCGCCATCGGGATCAGAGCTGCCTGAACCATCAAGTACGATTTTGTCAGACGCTTTTACCTTGACATCTCCCCCGGCGTCAGCCCTAGGAGGATGCTGCTCGCGTGATGGAACTAATGATCCAGGGCTAGACCGATCCCGCCCCTCCGGACTGCTCAAACCGGAAGCAAAGATAGACCCGTTATACCAGGCAGAGTGTACCAGTATTAAAGCTAAAATTGCACCAAATAAGGAAAAACTTACCGCTTTTTCCATAAATTTCGAACTGTAAGATTTACTTATAAAGTATTCCCAAGGTTTGTATAGGATATTATTCAGTCTTCAAATATAGATCTAGTTCCGCCTACACAAAAAATTTGTCAATCCATCGTCAATTCCTCCGCAATAAGTAATTATTAGGAGTAAAGCTATTGCCAAGTTTAAAGAAAGACCAGAGACAATTCCCGAAGCCCTAGCCCATTTACACTACTACAAAAATGTTATTTGACTAGCCAAATCGTTCTTTTGATTTCAGGAGTTTCAACGTAAACTCCGATGGTATTATTTAAATCTGAAAATTTCACACCGGTAGTATTATTGAAGTGGATAATTCCATAAAAGTAAAACCCAGTACTGTTAATTGTTCCCATATCAGAAGATATCCAGCCGATGCTTTGACCAACGCCACCATCCTTCATTTCAATTACTCCTTTCCCTTTTGCCTGCACCAATCCCGGAGTTAGATATGAATTAATAAATGTCATATTGTTGGTTACATTTCCTATATTCTGCATAACAGCCTCTTCAAAGAAAGATTCTTGTGAGACTTTGAATGGTGAAGTTGATAAGTCCTTTGCTGCAAGGAATTTTCCACTAGTAGCCTGATATATAGGCTCTGTTAGGTTAAAAGAATTATTTCGCAGGACAGTATTGCCAATGTTTAAACCAACTTGAGCCAGTGATATTCCAACATTGTTCATTACAAATAATAGAATCATACCCAAAGCTAATGGTATCAGACGATTCATGGGCATCAAGGTCATAATTTCGCTAAATTGAAGCTACTTAAAAAGTAATAGGTATTTAGAGAACATGTCACATTACTATTATTAACGACGACAATTCTAGGAGTCGAGTCATCTGTTCTGATTGTGCTACTCTTTTTTTAAGGCTTTCTCATCCATGTATATTACCTCCCAAAGATGTCCATTTATATCCTGAAAGCTTCTTTGATACATCCATCCACGATCTTGAGTAGGTCTTGGTTCTGTTCCCCCAGCTTCCAATGCCTTTCTTAGCATTCCGTCTACCTTTTCCCTACTTTCGGCAGTTAGTGCTATTATCACTTCAGTATCTTTAGTAGTATCGCAAATGGACTTGTTTGTAAATGTTTGAAAGAATCTTTCGACTAAAAGCATGACGTATATGTTTCTTTCTATAATCATGCATGTGGCATTCTTGTCCGTAAACTGAGAATTGAATGTAAATCCTAATTTTGTAAAAAAATCTACAGTCTTATCAAGGTCCTTTACTGGCAAATTCACATAAATTTGTCTTGCTGTTTCCATTATTCAAAATCTACCTTTCATTACCTGATAATTGAATTTAGCTATTTTAATTGGTAGGTAACTGTATGGTTATTAGATGAAGATAGAGTTAGTATATTGGCGTTGTCGTTGGTGAATTTCATACAGCGTTGTGCTTACTCCATCCAAATATCCACAACTAGACGCTATTATAGACAGTCAATCAATCACATAATTCAATCTTCTTAGCTCCAACTGTTTGAACCATATAAAAATCGTTTCCCAATTGAATAATGTCTCCAGGAGAGATCTTATTGTGACTTCTCTTGTTTCTCAATGCTATTCCAAAAGGATTTTTCTCATGTTTAAATTTTATCCAAATTCTACCTACATTGAGAATGTTTTTAAATTCACATTCCCATACCAGAGTATAGATACTATCTAATGCTTGCCTACTGATTTTATCCTGACCTGAAACAAAAGTCGGAATATCTGGCTCATTACAAAAATATACTCTTACTATCATAATCCATGCGGCTATGTGGGAACATCAAATAATTAGATGTTCCTTTTCTTTGGTTGAATTTTCTGATTGATCATGTCAAACTTAAATAATTCGTCTCACCATACTTTACCATTGAATGTTGACAACCTTGTAAGTATGTTCACACAGAAAAGTGGAGTACCCCAATCAATAGCTGCCATTATAATCCCTTTGGTGATTCAATTCATTACTCAGAAGATCGGGACAGGAGTGGCTGGAGGCTTCTCTTCTGGCGGTGGAGCAGCGAAGGCAGGAATTGGAAACTTACAGTCTGTACTGTCAGAGCTCGGGAATGTTGGTAATGACCATCCATTGGTAGCACAAGTGCAGCAAAAGGCAAACATACAAGATCCTCAGCAGGCCACACAGTATGTTCAGCAGGCAGTAGGTGTAATGAAGCAAGAAGCTGATACTAACCCAGAAGGATTTCAATCGCTATTTGGCGATGTCCTTGGCGGTATGGGGGGTGGTATGGCTGGAGATACCGCAAAAAGTATAGGTGACAAAATAAAAGGATTTTTCGGTTCAAAGTAGAGAAAACAAGAGCCTTCAATTTTTTATTTTTTATTTTTTATGAGCTGTATATCTCAATCGCCTGTTACAGCATGGGCAGGATATATTCTTAGTAAACATGTATAGTTCACACTTGGAACAATATTTTACGCCATCTTTGTATGAACCATTACCAAAACCAAATTCCACGCAGATACCAGTGCAAGTCATTGAGATAAGTTGAATTACAGATTAACTTAAAACGGACAGCTCTACTTGGGGGGAGTGGGAGAGATTATGCCTTACTTTTCGGGATCAATTTTTCCATATCCAAAGTATTTATTACGCCTAGCATTGGGCAAGATCTCTGGAAACCTCAAGATCCAATGTCAAAACAGAACATGTAATTTCTTTTAGTGATGCTATTTTCGCCTTTTCTATCACGATTGTACTTTTGTCCATTGAGGTACCTAATTTTGCCAGTAATGTATCTGAATCTGACTTTCTAAATGAACTATGGAATCTGGGATCCTCCTTTGAAACATATGCTATCAGTTTTGGTATAATTGGAATATATTGGATTGGCTATCACAGATTGTTCAATAACGTATCAGGCTCTCACCCCCTTATCGTTGGATTAAACCTGGTTTTTCTATTCTTTATTACACTCATATCACTATTTACTGTTCTTAATTTTAGGTATGGTTCGCTTCAGATAGCATTTATTCTATTTCAAATAATTCTAGTCCTGACAGGATTTATGTTACCAATAATTTGGATAACTGCGGTCAGAACAAAATCAGTTCTAGGCCATATAAGCCCTTCTTTAAACAAGTTGATACTCTTGCAATCGTCCACTCCCCCATTAGTTTTCTTGGCATCAATAGGTATTTCTTTTATAAGTCTTGACGTAGCACAATATTTCTGGTTGACAATAATTCCTGCCAGAATAATAGTTAACAAAAAACTTGCGCCAAATAAGACTATTTGAGATTCGCTATCTATAACATATCATGAAGGCTAGTATTATTAGTAATCCTTATTCCTAACAGATTCATTTAGTATCAAATAGGTTGTATTAGAAGGGGCTTGATAGTATTATGGTGCCGGGCGGCGCGTAAGTACTCTCAAAGAGTTTCTTTTTGTTCCCCCGATGATTATTACGGCAAATACAATCTGAGATAAAATTATCATTGCATAGGCGACGTAGGTGATTTCATTTTGGCTTTGGATAACATATAGAATTTGACTCTTCAAAGTGCCAATAAATATGGTTAGTACAACAATACCAAGTACAAATACATGTTTGAGAGAGAAGGAGAATATGGATGGAATATTCTTCTTCCAAACCGCATAAAGCCCAAAGAAGCAAACCATAACAGCATCAACGGCAGACCAATACAACATACCAATGTCCTGTCCAAACTGGGATATAATGGAGCTTCTGAAATTTCCGAATGTTTGATCTGAGAATCCATACAAAAGAGTTGGGTTACCTGTAATTATATCTCCGATCAAAAAATGAGACATGATTGCCACAACGTATGGTACTCCTTCCAGTCTCCTTATTAGTATCAATCCTACACAAATTAGCGACCAGAAAGTGATAGAGTGTGTCAGAGTATGATGTGTAACTATTGGATAGAATATGAAATCCAAATCTGGCAATACAGCAGCTGTTAGGAGAAGGGGTAAAGAATATTGAATGTGCCATCTTTTCGCAAATGGTTGAGTGAGGAAATAGGCCAAAACCATATGGCCGGCAATAAGCATGAGGATATCCTGGCTACGGGCTATTTAGTTGTTAAATCTTACACCCCAGGTCCGACAATCACTCTAGTTACCATCAGTTAGTTTTGCATTTCTAAAGAATTTGCCGATTTTAGCGTATGCCAGGGGTGTCAGAGGTCTAGACCGTAAAACCAAGGCATTTGGCATCAGTTTTTCCGAACCAATAGGTACTTTGAGCGAACGGTATACTTGAATGTTAAGAATAAATTTTAACATAAAAATTGAACCTCAACCACAGATAAGAACCTGGGCCAGGGCCTAAACCCTTCCGGTAACTATGACTTTTTTCTTAAATATTGATTTGATTATAGGGAAATCATTTGTCATGTAGATCAAGTATATTGATTATTGAAGTCTTGACAAATTTAGTTCGTGTGAGCTGGTGGAATAGTACAATAAGAATATAAATTATAGATTGTAAAATAGGTCGTGGTTCCAGAATCAAAATTAGTTTACCTGACAGCCATAATTGCTATGTTGATTTCTGCGATGGCAAATATCTATCCATTCATTGCAAGCTCGGCATATGCCACCCTTAATTCTAATAACTCTCAGTTAATAAGCTTAGGCGATATATTGAAGCAAATGGGGCAAGACAATAATATGACCCTAGCTGCCCCTTCGCAACTTAAGAACTATAGCGACGATGCGTTTGATTTTACCATTCAGTATCCTGAAAGATGGTTTCCTACCACATACGGGGCAGGACACTATAGTGATCTGATTTCTTTTTACGCCCCTCTGAAAAATATAACTGATATGTTTCCGCCAAAAGTTACAATATCTGCATTAAAGATTGCAGATAGTATTTCATTGGCTGAATATACGAATATAACATTGAATGTTTTTAATAGTTCAGATCAACGTGTAATAAATGGTTCAGAACCAACTACACTGTCAGGTTACCCTGCCCACGCGGTATTATTAGGAAGTATTGATCCTGACTTTGGTAACATAACTTACTACACCGTAAATATTTGGACTGTGCATAACAACAATGTATATGCATTAACTTATGAAGGATCGGCATCCAAAGTAAAATCGTATTTGGGAGATTTTATTACAATGCTACATTCGCTGCGCATTGGAACTGATGGCAAAAGTGAAATTGATTGGGGTAAGGGCCCAGTACCAGGAATGCGACCTAGATTATAAACATGCGATAATATAGAACGGTATCTCGCAAATAGCACACCAAGCATTTGTTCGGTGTTTTAAAAGGCGGTACAGGGCGGTGGGTTTACACAGGTTTTTTGATCTAAAATAATCCTACTTGGCCTAAAAGAAGATATTAAAAAAATGGATCAAAGATCTTTGATGATCTTGAATCCTTCTTCGGCGGTGAATGCTTTCAAAGTCCTGGTTCTCACATTACCCCATGCGCCTGTTTTGAGCATTATTGACATGACTACTTCATCGCTAGGAGCTTCCATGATTATTATAACATCATACCTTCCCATTGTATAGTAACCTGCTACTAACCTGCCTCCTGCTTTTTCAAGTATTTCTTTGAATGATTTGTATCGATTTTCAGATTCCTTAATTTTGCTTATTCCCTGTTCTGTCCAATTAATAAGTAAAATGTAGTGTCCCATATGTAGCAGTTGTTTTTCACTAGTATTTAACTTCTTGGAAGGCAAGATCGCTCTTTCTAGCTTTTAAGAAACGATTATTCTTTCTCCTAGCTACCTCTCTTCTTTCTATTTCCTGAATAAAGTTATGACTAAAAAAATTGGTTGCCCTTGCAGGCAACACTACGCAACTATGCTACCAAATTCACTGGCTCGGCAATATTAAAATTCGGTCATCGTTCCTATCTGTGACGTATATTTTCCCGTCAGAATTAACATCCAGGTCGACATTGTCTGAAACATCAAAGTGAGCACCAATGTCTACTGCCCTTATGAATTTTCCAGTATTGTCAAATTCCTGTAAACGGTTATTTCCAGTATCAACTACGAATACGTTGCCAGAAGGATATTGAACCGTCATACCTGAAGGCCGATTAAATTCTCCCGGGCCGGACCCTCTTGCTCCCCACATAGTAATCAATTTACCATTTGCATCAAATTTTTGAATGCGTGCATTGCCAGATCTGCTACAAATAAGTTCCCAGAAGGATCTACTGCTATTCTTCCAGGATTATTAAATTGACCAGCTTCAGAACCAATAGTACCCTATGTAGAGACAAATTCTCCATTGTTTGTGAATCTTTGAACTCTATTATTTCCAAGGTCAGTTACGTATACATTTTGCTTGGCATCATCTTCATCAATTCCTATTGGACTGGATAATTGACCATCTTTACTTCCAGAAGTACCCCACTCGGTAACGAAAGTGCCGTTGTTATCGAACTTTTGAATTCGATCATTGCCAGTATCTGTTACATAAAGATTTCCAGTATTATAATCCACAGTAATCCCAAGTGGGTTGTTATATTCGCCTGGTCCTAGTCCAACTTTACCCCATTGACTAACAAAAGATCCGTTACTTGTAAACTTTTGAATGCGATTGTTAAGCGAATCGACCACAAAGAAATAGCCATTTGGATCCGCCACTATACCAGACGGATCATTGAATTGACCTGGGCCCTGTCCGTGCGATCCTACGATTACCATTCCGCCTTGTCCATGTACATCTACAGGTAAAAGGGTACCTAAAACAAAGTACATAGCTGCAAAAGAGCAAACTAGACTCACTACGGTAGCTTTTAAGGATTTATTTGCTAAATTTTCTGGTTTACTCTATTTATGGCGCGGGACTTGTTCTACAATAATTTTTTACTGAACGGGTTCTGCCGAATTTTCACAGCCAACTTTTTAGTCTATGTATCCAGGGAGTTCGTTAGTTACCTGAGATGATTTCGATGATAGGGTCACTTGATTAGATACAAGTCCGTTTTACAAGATTATTCTAGGAAATTAAATTCCCCAGAACTTACTTTTTCAGGAAGAGCTATTTCAGTATTGTTTGTCTCAGCATTAGTTGTCTCAGCATTAGTTGTCTCAGTGTCCTTCTGAGTGTCAGCTTTTTCAGTGTCCTTCTGAGTGTCAGCTTTTTCAGTGTCTGAATTCTTGACAGTGGTTTCTGCGTTGTTACTGGCTTCCACCTTGACTGCTGCTGGAGTAGTGGGAGCGTCTGAATCTAACGATATGTCTACTACTTCAGGTCTCTTGCCTGCAGAGTTTGCTCCTTCTTTGCAAATGGTATGTGACGTTTCTACTAAAAGGACGCAAGCTTTGTAATGATCTCCTGGATTTACTTCAACTCCTGGAAAAGTGGCAATGTATTCTAACAATCTCGTGTTTGAGTCGGCCGAAGAAGGCTGCCAATAATTTATGTTATCACTGTCAAATGATTTTACCTTAGAATTTCCATTTACATTCACTGTTGTCACCATATCACCAGTATCATTTGAGATACCAAATACGGAGACTATAACTTTGAACACATCCTTCCCCATACCTGTCTCAGCATATGTAGCTCTAAATTCTAAAGTACCAATCATGATCGCAGATACTAGGAAGATAGATATTCCTAGTGTGAGGTACGATGGTGACGCAAGACAGCTCTTACTATTATTGTTATTTCTAGATCGGGACATTTTCAGCACAGTTTATCTCCTAATCATAGAGATTAAGTGTATTTTGATAAATTTGGACAAATGATTCTTCCATATTGAACTATATCGATAACAATAACGAGCAACTAGTTCAGTTGAAATTTCTGTAAGAGCTGCCAATTCTTACTTATGTCTTGGCAAGAATTGAGGTACATTCCTGCCAGGGCAACTAAAATAATTAGAAACTTTACTAGGGGCGAGTGGTAGCGGAAATCATAAAATGCACTGAGTCTTACTTTTTGTCTTCCCATTCCCACTTGCTATTCTGATACTTCCCTTTGTTCCTGCCAAATGAAGAGAATAACAGACCACTAAATACCAAAATGGCAGCAAGGGCAGTGGCGGTAATAGCTTGTTGTGGTGGCACTCCAATCACAAAAGAAATTACAAAAGAAATTGCTGCGGCAGCTGCAGCCAATGGCATCCACACTCTTACGGCATCGGAGGATCTGCCCTCTCTTGATGGTTCCATATCGGAATTGGATACACAAATTATTATTTAAAGCATTCATGTTGGATTCACATGAAAACTAATTAACTTAGATTTTTATGTCGTGAAAAGAGCAAGGAAAAATGCTAAAGCGTCTTAAAGAGAAAACATGTATGTAACCCCTAATAGTAATACTATGATGTTGCTGGTTTAACGATGATTGATTGTGATTATATATGCAGTTTAGGAATGTTCCAAAACTTTAAGGAAATTCCTGTTCTATCCGTTCTAACACGATATGACTCTGATCTGGCTAAGGGGATTAGTTCCACGCTCGTGCCTGTGCAGATGGGACACTTTGTAGGATAATAGCTGTAGAGCATTGAAGCGCACCAGAGGCATGAATTGCAGATCATAAAATCAGCAATCCTGTTTTTTCCCTTGCCTTCCATTTGTTGATTTTTTCCCATGCCTATCATTTTCAATTCACCTCAACTCAAAGAGTGTATTTAGTCCAAAGTTGCCGTAGTTCCTGTTGGTGGGAAACATGCAGATTTGTGTTTGACCAACCAAGATAAGCTAAAATGTGACTTTCAGATCCATTCTTACTATCACTCTTATTATCACTGTAACGTGTTTTCAGTCCCGTTTCTCTTATCAGTAATCCCTGTAGGTGGAGTCGAAGTTGCATTGTTAGTAGTATTAGTCAGAGCAATAGTAGCCGTTAGATTGCCTGATGTGAGTGAAGCGTTTGTTTTGATATTCCCAGTACTATTCGGTGATGTTGTCGTTGTAGCGTTAGACTGTATAGTTGTCGTTTCTTCCCCTACAGGTTTCAGCCCTTTTTCCTTTAATACCTCGTTTAATAGAGTTAGGTCATAGATTCCTGATAGGTCAGGACGAGTCTTTCCTAAGAAACCAATATCAAAAGCATCGTTTGCAGATTTGAACAGCGAGGACTTTATCGGATCCCAGGTTAACTCCAGCCGAGTCAGTGCCTTTGCAAGTATATCTTCTGGAATTGATTGTCCCGTAAGTCGCTTTAGCTCAGTATTGTACTGCTTTAAGGCATCTTCCTTGTGAGAGTTGATCCATTGTGTTTCATTAATGTGTGCGGCAAGAAGTTTTTTGATTACATCAGGATTATTCTTGAGATAGTCGGTACGAACAATTATGTGGGCAGTTACGAACTTGCCGTCTGGCCAGAGGTCTCTTTCGTCTACAAATAATCTAGAGTTAGCTTCCTTAATAAATCGCTCTCCCCATGGTTCAGGCACCCATGCACCATCGATATCTTTCTTTAGAAGCAAAGTTAGAATATCTGCATTTGTTACAGGAGAGACCTGAACATTTCCCCCTTTCTCTGTAGTTTTGTATCCATTATCCAGTAGATACTTCCTTAGTGCAACATCTTGTGTGTTACCTAATTGAGGGGAGGCAAATTTTTTATTTGCAAAATCCTTTGTTGATTGAATTCCAGAGTCATTTCTAACAACAAACACGGCACCTCCACTTGTTGCGCCAGACACTATTCTAAGATCTTTGCCACCTGATACAACATATCCATTAATAGCAGGATTGGGACCTATGTAGCTTGCATCAATCTGGTTTGCAAATAGTGCTTCTATGGCGGACGGTCCAGCATTGAATACGTGGGGTTTAACTTCTATGTTTTCGCCAAGGGCCTTTTGATAGTCCCCATTGCCTAAACCAATGACGGCTTGTGCATGGTTGATATTTGAAAAGTACCCTAGCCTAAGAACTTTTTTTTCTGTTCCTTGAGAGTATGCATCATTTGATATGGAGGGTCCCAGAAATAGCACTGCCGCAGTTAATACAATGCTTGCAATTGCGAAGAGCAATTTATTTTTGTAGTTCATGATGTCATTCTAAATTAGAACCATATTTGAAGAATGGTAAATATGCATAAATTGGTAGCTATGCGCCTAACTTGCCACTAAAGTGGTCAGTATTTGTAAAAGGTAACAAATGTAAAGACATGCTCAAGAATTACCAAGGAAAGACTACACTATTTATAAGATGGAATTAGACTGCTGGTCCCGAATTTCAGATAGTTTACTTTTGATATTTGAATACAATTGAAATTACATTTACAAACAAGAATGTATGCAGCCAATACGTATAAAGGACATATTGTGTGTATACAATGACAGATATATTTAGAGTAGATAATAGGATACTTTTAATGATGAAAGCCCCAGCATTCGAGTGATTCAACGCTTGGCCCTCAGGACAGTAACCTCAAACCTTTGAAAAAGCGGGCATTGGCTTTTTGGTCAAAAATTTCAACTGCGATGTCAAGCTTGTAATTGGAAATCATCTTACACAGATTATTCCGGATTTATTGGAATTGGTAAAAAATAGACTCGATCTACTGGAATGCAAGAATGGAACCGTGCAAATTTCTGATGCTATTTCTCAGACTGGCGAGTGTGTCAACATATCCCATCGTTGTCTTAAATTTGTACATACTGATTGGTAAATCTAAATATACTATGAAAACTAGAATAGGTGGAGTGGTGTACAAAATAGTCAGAATTAGGAAGTTAATGGCATGGATTGGTCCTACACTTCTATATAGTTATTCCTGACATTGAAATTCAGTTAGATAGTGACTGACTTGGCGTCATCCGCCACCTGCGTCAAAGCCTCCGCCAGATGATTCCACTTCGGCTTCTTCAAACTCTTTATCTTCCTTAGTCTTTTTCTTTTTAGGTGGAATATCGCTTTCTTGATTATCGATTTGTTCTTCTACCTTAGACATTTAGGAATTTCATATAATATCATCCAAATAATTAACCTTTTCATCACGCTATTGGTAATTGACCAGTGTATTCAGTTACTGTCATTGACCAGGTCCTGACTTATTTTCACACCTACTGACTTTAAAATTGAGACAGAAAATGGACAAAGCTTATGATATTGTCCTCAATTTAGGAAATATTAATATAATGAGTTTACCTTCATGATCTTGACACAATGTTTCATCCCGTTGACTTCGCAGCACAACTTGACTCTTTTATTTCACATATTAATGGGCTAAAGCAGAAGATCAAGATCAGATCTCATTAAGAATTGCATGATAAATCAAGTCCATGTTAGTTAATGATAATTCCCATTTAGAAGAAAATAGCTTTTTTATAGCGGTGAGCCCATGGGCCTGTGATTAAAGAGTAAGGATAATTCATCTTTTCCAATTTTTCCATTTTCCCAAGAAAGGTTGCGCTGCATCCGTCGCTGTCCATCGGTTGGGGATACTCAAATTCTTGCTAGTACAAATACAACGAGCAAGATCTAGTCTTCAACCAACCGCTCGTGTCAATCGACTAATCGATGTCAATCAAGGAACAATTGCCAATGTCCATTACAACTCAGTAATACCAGTATCAGTGGAGTCCAGATACTATTACCCATAAGTCAGCAAGGACTCAGTAATATTCCCACCAATAATTACACAACTTTGCATCAATCAATACTGATCCTTTGATTTGATTTGTCGCAACGGATGATTATGCGATTCGAATGCTTTTTAGGCAGATCTTACACGATAACATACGTTAGCAGAATGCTGTACGCGAGGCCTGTTTGACCCAACTCAAGTTCATTGGAGTCGTTTTCCCCTTAGCCAAGAAGATGTAAGAAGGCCATGTTATGATCAAACTTAACCTTGTAACCATTTTCAAAAGGCGATTGCTATTGGGTATGTATCTAAGTTTTAATAAATTCAAGATTCTATTCCTTCATTTTCAGATTTTGGTTCGGATTTAGACGTTTGTTCTGCACTGTAGAGGATTCTAAGTTAGCGATTGCGGGTTTCGAAATTTGACACTAGGTTCAGGATTGCTAATGGATTTACCCTTGGATTAACCTCCTTGTTGATAGAGAATTGCTAGAACGGATGCCGCTAGATAATTTAAAAGGGCGCGAGTTCTTAATTGGCTATATCATTAACATGGGGGGCTACTTAATGGAGGAATATACTAAATTAGCGAAATTAGCCAAATCTCAGGTTAATGTTCAACCACCGCTTCACTTTCTATTCACTTTCTATTCACTTTCTATTCACCTGGTTTTAACGAATAATTATTTTCAGATTTATTATTGCGAGCAAAAGCAATGACTCACTCAATCCATCAATTAAATCCCATGGACGGATTCAGACCCTTAGTTCGCCACGTATGTTGGATCAGTACTAGATTTTTTGACTGGTAAAGTGACGTCAGTCAAACATTGATGCATTTACAAGTGGTATCAAGAACTAATCCCGGATTTATTCACATATTGCTTCAATCATTTAATGATTCAGCTTTATTTTCAATTTCAAAATACTTTCCAGAAAATATTTCTTTAGCCAAGTGGAGTCGTGACTGGTCTAGATTGATATATTAATCATCTTTATTTTAAAATAAGAGACATGGTAAACATGGTAAACAAGGTAAGAAAGTATAAGACCATATAGAGATCATCCGGGCCGATCTTACCAGCACGCTGCTTGTCAGTCATTACTTATCTAGGTAACGTACTACGCACGATTATTCATATGTCTTCAATAGAACTGTTGTATCTCACTTTTGTACATAGCGTTGTTACTGTCCTACATACCATTTAATAACGAGTGGATAATATACAAAGTATGCGGGGTCATCCTACATCTAGAACTGTGTCCAAAATAATCAAATGTTATCTTGCGGGGGATTTAGAGCACGAGGTTGCACAGGAGACCGGTTTATCGGAAGACAAAATTTTCAAAATTTTTATAGACATTGCGGCTGGGGTATATAACGATCTTCTTTCCTATCTCTTGGTTACAGATTATAACAGGGATGGCCGTGATGCGGACCAGGATGTGGAATTGATAAAAAGTCTCAATCTGATGATTGAACATGGCGTTTTTTCTGAGGACGCTGTCCAATTGTTTTTAAACATTAATGACTTTTATAGCACTACCGGGCTGACCCAAAAGATGATCCTTAGAGCCCTAGGCACATATTCTAAATTGCCTTCGGAGATTGCCACCTGTGATGTTTTAAGCATGACCACTAAAATCAATTCGGCAATTCATCAATTGGAGGGATTGGAGCGGTCTTTAATTGAGCGATGGCGGGTGCTTTCAAAAAGCTTGAGCACAGATAGTAATTATGGGTGGTAACTGGCCATGACATATTTAAAGAATAAATATAGAAGACTAACCCAGTACGAAAAGGACTTGGCAGTAAAGATGTATGTTGACGGAAATTCCTTAGCAAACACGTCGTCACTTTTGAAAGTGTCAAGAACTCAGATCTTTAACCTAGCCAGTAAGGCCGATACCCCAGAAAACAATTATTTACTTCGTCGCAATCTCGCAGTCAACTTACAAAAAAAAGGAATCGATTTAAATGCATATGCAGATGCGATTCGGATTAGAAGCCGTCTGCATCGAAATTCTATTCCTATAAAAGATGCATTATCAAATATGGAAGGTCTGCTCGAAATGGCTTACAAAGAAGAGATGTCATGCCAGGACCTCATTTGGCTATTTAATAACTTTGCTAGAGTTGTGGACTGGCTTACTATCGGCCCACGGGATAATTTAAGACATTTGATGGAAATTTGGCTTGATAATGTAGAGGTTCCTGCCATCAAGTTAAATGAGTTAAAAAAACGGTGCGACTCGTTAAAAACCGCAATCAGGATTAGAGAAAAGTCACCGAATGCAAGGGAGTACCCAACATAACGTCTTAATATTGATAACGGCCGATCTTCTATGAACGATCCTCCATATTTTTATAGTTTGGCCCATGTTACCACCGTTTGATTAGTAACTATTCAACGGAAGCAAATACGATGGTTATTTGATTTTAGAGCTCATAATCGACATTCAAGGTTCTTAAAGTACATCTTACTTTTATTACAGGATGGAAATTCAGTCAAGAGTATACTAAAAGGGGAGATGGATCTAATCCCAGGCGTGATTAGAACAGTAGCCGTTGATTCAAAGACGATTGATATTGCACTCGACGAACTGGCGAAAGTCATTGTTTTACTTGATAAGAATGCTAAAAAGACAAGGAAAGACAAGAATCTAATTAAGAAAATTCAAGATATACGTGATACAATCCAAGACGCAGTTGTACATGCGAAATTAAAAAAAAGTTTAGAGAAGTAGAATCCCGAAGGTCTAACCTTGGAATCTTTTTGTGATTGGAATCTTATGAAGAAATCTGGAAATTTGAAATAGCACTGGGAAATCTAGGAAATGAAAAATTTGCTCCAAGTTAACTCTTCGTGAGAAGTGTAGGAAATCCTTTATTATCTTAGCCCTAGATTTAGAAAACTTGCTAGCAATTTCTAATTGAGTTGATGGGCCAGACGAGTAATGACAATGAATATGAATAAGCCTCTGGCCCACCGACGGATGCTGGCTATGGGATAGTGTTATTCATGAAATATACTATTAACGCATTCAGTTCGTTTGTTATGTCATTAGAGTCAATTATCCAATCTAATGGGTACGAGGAAAAGATATGGTGATTAAATCCTATAGAGTGGTTCAATTAGGTAAGATGGCAAGTCAATAATCCATAATTCGCTTCTTTCTTAGGTCAGCATATCTATTTTAAGAGTATCACAACTCGTTACCTTTTCTTAACAATATTTTTACTTGTAATAAATTGTGTTTACAAGATCTTAAATATTCAGTATTGTGTATATTCTCGTGCTTAGTTCTCTCCTAATCATATCCGCATGGTTTGTTACACCTCTATTATTTCTAGCACACCCCTCGTATTCCCTAACCGAGCAAGAAGATGACAAGACATACGATGAGGAGTTTTTTTCGATAACATATCCGTCGTCTTGGCATGTTAGTAACGAACCTTGGTTCCCCAGTCAACCAGGAGAGTCGGGAGTCATCTTACAAAATGATCGAAAGGATACAAATCAAGCTAATCGCATAACACCTCGTTCAAGCATGGATTATTCACTAATCACCGTAACCGTTATGCCAAGAGAATCATTCTTTGGTTCTAGCGATCTAAGCGCCTTGGAATTGGTCGACTCTATCGTAGAGTATGCTTTTTCTCAGGAGAGGCTCGCCTATTATGGTGCACAACTTATAGCTGATAATTACACCTCTATTTCAGGAACTAAGGCTAGAAGTATATCATTTACTACTGATGGGTACTATAATTTGGTTATAAATTCTGCCGATGAAAAAAATGTGTATCAACTTTCATATACTGGTCAAGAATCAAAGGTTCAGGAGGAGTTGACTGAAGTACAATCCATTATATCCTCGTTTAAAATTAAAGAGATGAGTGACGGCTTGATCCTATCTCCTGTATAATATCTGTCTGGTACAATTTAATCTATTTTATTCTGCAGACATTGGCTTAATTCTCATTGACAGGAAAGCAAGATTGATCAATAACCCAACATTTGTTATTAGTTCTTACTTCAGATTACTCCTTTTTTGGTCTTTAAAAATGACGTCAATTACTAAGGCTCTACCTATGGCATGGCAGATTTTGTCCAATAATGGCTAGGATTCAAACTGAGCTCCGCATACAAAATATATAGCATAACGGGATCCTAACAAAAAAATCAATCCTGCCATCAACCTTGTTCGATTCAATTCTAGCTATTCACAGAAACAATTTCTTTATTTATGAAATCATGAAATGCTGGATCAAACCATTTTTCCATTTCAATGGACTTTTGCCATATTTCCATTAATGATCCTTGCTTGAATGCACTTTTATACCATCGAACCCAACCAGTCCACTCATTATCGTTTAATACCTTTCTCTGACGCATATGAAATGCATGCGCAAACGTAAATAAGATATCATATGCGTATGCCATCTCCGGTGACTCCGCATCTACCTTACTTAAAACCTTCACCAGTTGAGGGCGTTTGACTAACATATCGACTTGTGCATGCATTCTTTCCGCCAAATCATTTAGAACCTTGGTTTCTATGTCCACTGAGAGGCTCTGCACTTGTTTTTTGGAGAAGTACAGGATAACGAACAGAGTAGCGATCAAAGCCCCTGCTTCTGCCATACTGAATATTTCCACTAGACCAATTTCAGACATTATTAATTATAGAAAAATCGCTATACAAATTGATTACTGACAATTTAAAGAATTCTGGCGGCCATACTTTCAATTATTTTATTGAAACATAATGCCTCGTAGATTCTATTCTACTCCAGAAGCATCCAGCGGCTCCGTTGACTCTTCTGCTCTCTTGATTTCGCCAACTTCATAGGCGACAAGTGCCGAATAGTGGATTCGAGATCCGTTACCAGTTGGAAGACTAGATCCTGACTTGGCTGCTGACGAATACTCAATATTTAAAAGTCTAAATTTGGTGTCCATCGCATTTGTATTACTCACAAGCCACCTATTGATTTGATCCGTGAGCAAACTTATCTTCTCAGAGGCAAAACCTTGAATTTGTATCATATTGGACAATAGGTACTATGTCTTAATACAGTTCAGAGATGATTTTCGCAGCCTAGGAAATGCTCGCGTTAATCATGATACACATTCATAATATTGGAGTTATAAGAATAAAGGTCTATGCCGAGATACCGGGCCAAAGATGTGTATCACTGCCGTAGTTTTTGGTTAACCTTGCTAAGTTTCGTACTCTACTAATAAGCGTTCAAATGCCATAGTTTTATTAGGGTAACTATGGAAGAGTGACACCTGCGAACTCAAAAACCAAAACCGTTTACATGCAATTACGAAGATACATTGAATGGCAAATCAGTTTGCAATTTACCTGTCAAGTATGAAGTAAGAATTCAAGTGGATGCTGGAGCATACAGTTGGATAGCATTTTGTGGCCGTCATACCAAATCTATTGCCAAGGCAACAGGAGCGAAAAAACAAGACATCAGATCTGTAAAAGTGATAAAATAAATGTCATAATTTTGGTGTATGAAGCGTACCCAACCTGAATTCATAACGGTTCTTTTATACATTTATAATGGGATAGGAAATTTTTTGTAATTACAAGGTAGGAAAACTATAGGTACATCACTGTTATTAGTAAAGAAGAGCATAGCAAAAAAGCTTTAACGCAGAATAATTAGTTCCAATGAAACTATAAGATAAATCTTTTTCTTCAGTCGCGGCGGCCTTCCACTCATTCTGGCATCATAAACCATCAAAGACATGATTTTGCTTAGAGTCGGCCCTTAAGTAGCCTATTTACGTGTAGGAAAGGCAGATATTTCTTCTCGAGTCTTATTAAGATCCAAATTAATCTCTAATGGATTGGAAAAAGGTAAAGTTTTTGATAAATCAGTGAACTGTATAACTGCTTTCATATTTGGCGTCGCATTACTGGTTATTGTTGTAACGTGATGGTGAGTACCTGTGTCGTTAATCCTAAAACCTTGCTGTGAAGAAGATGTCTTGAGAAGTGAACCGTTTTGATGATAAATTTTCATTACGGAATTAATAGGCTGCTCCTTTGCTCGACCATCATTTACCCTATAATTTAAGTAAATATCTATTTTAGTTGCATTCTGTTTGGATGCCGTAGAAATGAGATCTACTGAATTTCTACTTATGGTTATCTCCTGACCATGATTAGCAAATGATACCGCGACGGGTAACGCTAGTACCGTGCACGACACAATAAAACCACAAACCATTAACAAGCCATTCATTTTATTTCAGTTCCTTTCCTTAATTTATATTGGTATTTAAATTTGAGGCAATTCATATTCAAAGGCAACTAGCGGACAATGACTTTACCCGTCATATGTGGGTGTAGAGTACACCAATAATCAAAATTTCCCGCAGTATTAAATGTGTGTTGGAATGTGTCTCCCGCCGCAAGATAGCCTGAATCGAAATCTTTGCCTGAGGATTCTCCGGGGATCCCAGAAGTCACGGTATGTAGTGTGCTATCGTCATTAGCCCAGTAAATTGTTGACCCTGATGAAACGGTTATAGAAGTAGGTGAATAAAACTGACCTATAGCAGGATCTGAGGAACCTTTAACAATTTTCACAATTGATAGGTTTGCTTCTGACAAAGCACTTGTAGTTGGATTGTTTTCGCTATTAATGAGTAAATTAGGAGCAGGCTTATTATTCGATTGAACTAAGGGTGTATTGGATTCCGGCAAGGAAGTAACACTATCTGATTTACTTAATGGTATATCATTAGTTACTGTAGTATTTGCAAGTCTGGGCGGTTGAGCCGTCAGCATCGGGCTATTGCCCGCAACCTGGATTTTACCTTTCATGAAAGGGTGTATCACGCAGAAAAAATCGTATAGCCCAGGAGAGAGTTTTGAAGTATTAATCTCGGAAGACCCTCCCGCTTGTATTATAAGGCTGTCAAATACTTGTCCGCTGTTATTGTCTTGAGGGCCGGTCCCGCTGGTAACAGAATGAGGTATGAGATCCAAGTTCTTTACAGTAATTCTATTTCCTGCGCTCAATTTTAGAATCTGAGGTTCAAATGGAATACTACCTTGCTCTGAGGCCCCTCTGGGTACTATCAGCTTTCCACTTACACTAGAAGAATTGGATCCTTGTAACTTGGAGTTTTGGCCTTCTTTAGTACTAGTCAAATTTACAGACGGACTGAAAGCGACTGAAGTATTCGACAAATATGTTGCCGAATACGTACTGACAGATACTAAGGAGGAAATTAGGAAAAATAAAGCAAGGCGTTTCAAGTACTTAAAAAATGTCAAGTTAGAACACATAATTAAACCTATGATTAATTACTTACCAGATCTACCCGCGGAGTCAAATTAGATTGCAGCAGACACAGGTCGGATACGAGAGAATTGAATATTGTAAAAAATATATATAAAACTTAAAAGGCGGGTTTTAATTCTATCATTCAATTGACGTCCATGGGATCCAATTTTAGTAGGAAATCCGTTCTCGGTTACTTATGGATAGCAAGACTTGTCAAAGGAGAATTGTGCTAGATAATTGTCTACATCATTTACTCATTCTCGTCACGTGTGGATGGGCGAACAACTCGAGGGAAGCCATGATGAGAGGACGGTTAATTTGGCCTACGATAAAATTGATAAAGTGTTAATGGACTTTTCGATCGACCTGGGGGGAGCTAAAGATGGTGCTTTGGACCCTTCAAGACCGATAAAAATTAATGGTACGCCGGTACCCATCCCTGACCTACCAAAGGATGCTTATTCACTAAAGTACGTAGAGAAATCCGATGTAGACGTAACAGAGCTTGTCAAATACAGTGCAGCTGGCGTAAATAACCTCATTGAAGTTTTTTACAGGGGCGGGGAAGCGTCAAAAGGAAAATTTGGAATCTCCCTAGGCAATAAGGCTCAGTCGGTTGGAACGCTAAAGCTATCACTCAAAGTAACTGTCCCCTCAGAAGAAGCCGCTGCGCCAGTTGTAGCTGCACAGAAAACAAAATTTTGTATGTTTTGCCAAAGGAACATTCCTGATGACTCTGTTTGCTGTCCGTATTGCTGCCAAAGACAACCAAGTGGTGGAGTTGCGGGCCAAACCAAGAAATGTGTGAACTGTAGTATAATGCTTCCCCCAAGCGCTCGGTACTGCAAGGCTTGTGGTAGGGAACAGCCAAAATAAATGAAAAATCATACAGTTATTAAGAATATCTTAACGTCCAAAGTACATGCGTGTATAATTAAATTCTGAAATAGTTAAGAGGCACCTGATTCGATTATATCATGATCATATGCCACCGGCAGCACGTATTGGAGACATGACCAGCCATGGAACACCCCTTGCGCCGGGTCCAGGAAGTGTGAATGTTCTGATAGGCGGACGCCCCGCTTGGAGGGCAGCTTCTGATATGCATACATGTCCTCTGGTGGATGTCCTGAAACCTCACGTAGGTGGAGTCATTGCCGTAGGAAGCACTACGGTTCTAATTAACAACCTGCCGGCTGCACGCGTAGGCGATTTAGTTGTCGAGGCAGGGGCACCGAATGCCATTGTTATGGGGGCTCCAAATGTAATTATAGGTGGATAAATTATTGTGTTACCTACGTTGAAGAGAACTCTTCGGCAATAATGTGAAAACATTTTGATATGAAGCCCCAGGGATTATCCATTTCAACTAATTTGTAAATTCGAATGAGCTGCAGTTAACCTTAATCTATTCGGAAGTAGATTTCTTGACTCTTTTTTTAACTCCAAACATACGAATAAAAATCTCGCTAATTTATATTTACGATTGCGCCTTTTATTGTCATTGGACCTGTAGATTCCACATTTGCAACTGCACTGGATTTTAAAGATAATGACGTTGTTGCTTGAACTTGAGTATCTTTTGTACTTTTTATTATCACGTCCTTTCCGGCAGTCAAGGAAATATCTCCTTTGGCCTCTACGGAGAAATCTGCACCACATTCGAGTTGAATATTTGACTTTGTTTTTATCAGAATATCCGAATCGGAAGATATTTCAATTCCTCCTGTGCTTACAGTTATAGCAGATTTAGCATTCCCTCCATCACTGGATTGATCGCCCTCCATAGACTTCATAATTATTTCTCCTTCACTATTTACATTCACTGAAGATTTTCCAACCGTTAGGCTAATCCTATCGTCATAAAAATTCAGATTCAAAGTACTTTCTGGAAGAACAATATTAATTCTACGTAACTTTTCGTCTTTAGTATATGGTGGGGCATAGACAATTTCTTCCATTTTGCTCAAGGGTGGTCGATCTTCATCATTGTACAATCTACCCAGTATTACTGGTGAATTGATATCCCCGTTGACAAAAGTGAGCAAGACGAGATCCCCTACATGAGGAATGTTTGCAAGACCGATTTGTGAAATAATGACTGGCACCTTTCTCAATTCAACATCCTTGTCCCTGAGTTTAACGTTACATTCGTAATTGTCCTTATCACCTTCAGTAGAATGTGGAAACACAGAGGTCACCTTTCCTATTTCGGTTGTGTGCAACTTTCGAATTTCTGCTTCTGCGATTTTTCTAATACTGTCAACAATACTCATGATAACAGTCCATTAAAAATGAGTAAAGTATAAAGGAATTTCGAAGTACTAGATTTACATTCAAGAATGAGAATGAAAGAACATAAAGTCTAATTGCCTAGTTTTTTTCCTAATTTTAGTGCAAATTTCTTCTTGTCCCATTCCTTTTCTGAGATTTCAATCTTGCGAATTTGCGGCACTTTCGACTCGAACTTGACGTCTGTTTCTGCCAAATAAACAAGTCTCCTGCCATTCAAATCCCCTTTCTTTTGTTCATCTTTGTCCATAATTATAGACAGATTCATTCCATTAAGGGGCTTAAGGTGTATATTCTTAGCAGAGAAGACATCCTCTGCAAATAACATGGACTTTATTATATCTAGTGCTATCGAATCACATTGAGCAGAGTTCTTTGCCCATATGTCAAGATTGCAAACAAGTTTTAGTCTTATCCCCTTGGTCTCGCCTGCGCTCTCGGCAACAGAATAAGTAATTAAAACATTGTTTTTTCCTTTCTGAGCTTTGGGTGCAGGTACCTTTAAGGTAACTTCATTCTTCAGGTAATCAACAGTATAATCAAGAGTTTCAGCGAGCTTATGGCCAGGAGGTACCTCGACTGAAATCAGTGGCCGTATTGCACTTTTTTTAAGTTTAAATCTTAAGGTAGACCCGTCCCCACTGAATTCCTGTTCAGTCTCTTCTTGAGTAATACCCATTCCTTCGCCAATACCAATTTTATCAAAAGTAAATCCTGTATCGTAAATTGCGACAACGGGAAGCGTACTTATCTTACTCGGGGTAATCTTTTGAAAAATAATGTTTTGTTTTCCAATTCCCTCCACCTTCTCCTGGATGGTAGTTTTAATTTCATCTAGTATGTTTAGCATTTTACATTGTGCCTCACTTGTGAAGATTTAAACAAGATCGTCTCATGTATAGATGTATAGTCTCCTGTAATTGTGCATTTTTAAAATAATTGATGTTTATTGTTGCCATGCCATTTAAAGATAAGTTCATACTGTCTATTCCCTTGTAGGAGAGCTTTGAAATATCACTCTCCAGATGCAGTAGTAGTAACCAGCTGCTCGATAGTTCCTATTTTCAAACAAGCTGGTGGACCTTTGTCTTTAATTGTATAGTGTTCCCTATTCTGGGATTACTGTCTGCCTTTGTATTTCTAAATCGTATGAACCTAACTTCATTTTCAGGATGTGGATTTTTGACTTGATATTTGTACCAAATTCCGAAATCCGAATAGAGGAATTCAATATACGGGTTTTCTTCTACAGACTCACTAAGAGTGTTCTTGTCATTAATGTATGCGTTCTCCGATATCTTTGCAACTGAATCATCTGAATATTCAAGCTCTATGTCTAACATACCTTGATTTCCATTTTCGGCTCCCGCCCAATAATATAACAAGTCAAAATTGTCGGTTATACCAAAGTGACAAACATCTCCTTCTCCTATTACAGCTGTTACCCACTGCCTAGTTATCATTCCCATAGACTTTACTCTGTAATGTGAGGCCTCTCCGGGAACCTGCTCGTCAAGAGCATAAGAGCGACCAGCCACACTCTCTAGTCCAGTAAGGGTAATTCTTTCGGACATATTATTAACGTAATTTTTCAAACTGGAAAGATTCTGCTCTAATCTTGCTATTTCAGCTAGCAGACCTTCTTGAATCGCATTCCACTCCTCCGACCTGATTACTTCTCCAGGTTTTCTCAAAATCGGTTTAAATTCAGCCATTGTTATTTTGCGACCTTTTTCCCATCTGTATCAGACTTAAAGCTGTTAGTTATTGTAATAATTGATTTAACCCCCGCGGACTTTACTCGGTTGATCAATCCTTGCAATTCTTCTTTCGTAACTCCCGAACGCTCAAGTGCTGCATTCAACACTTGTAACTCAAACGCAGATATAAGGCGTGCTGTCCACTCAATTTTGAGTACGACTGACGCGACGGCAGTTTCAAACACGTGAGTATCGAAGACACCTTCATCGAACTTACCTATATTGGGAGAAGTGGACTCCTGAAAAGTCCAGGCCGATCCCTTTCTTAAAATTTTTAGTCCGCTGTTAGTAATCTTGGATGAAACATCCTTATTGTCTAATTTGGCGTGTCCTTCGCTGTCAATTGCTAAAGTCTGTCCTGACTTTACTATGCCATTATATTTTATCGAATGATTTGTTTCACTATCAACCAGTGCAGGGTTCAAAAGATCTTCCTTGCCCTTTTCTACTTCGAATACAACGGAAAAAATTTCATCATAAATGCTGTTGCTCTTCATCAGCCAAGAATCACCATTTTTAACTGGTTTTTCAATCGCCTGTTTGGTAGGTGGGTTTTCTATCAAGTATACCTCGCGATCTTCTTCCCGAGAACCGATGAATAGTATGGTTTGAGCCAGTATTGCTTCCTTTGTTCCTCCACCCATGAACTCTGCCACAAAATATTTAATCCGAGTTCTGAAGCTATCATCAGCCTCATTTTTTCTTCTTCTAAGTCGAAAGATTGAGCCTAAGTGATCCAGATCACTTGAAAATGCAGAATCAACCCAGTGGGATCTCATTATGCCGAATAGATCTTTATTTTGCTCTTTCAGACAAGTGCCAGTGGAAGTTGTGATTGAAGCCATGTTTGACCTAAAATCCCAGGCTCTGTAGAAACCTGGCAATCTATCGACTATTTTCTGGTAAGTATCAGTCACAGTGCTTGCTTCACTATCTTAACTTTGATATCGCGTGGATAAGGTCTTTCATCCTGCATGATTAGAATGTTATCATTCTTTTCTTTATCTTTGTCCTCAGAACTGGTGACAGGTTCCAAATCTATACTTTTTTCCCTCACTGCATGTATATCCAAGGTGCGAACATCCAATACTCCCGAAGTCGCAAGCAATAGTGAAACCAACTGATTAATTATCAAAGATTCTCCAATGTTTAGCGAGGAGATAAAGTTTCTAATAATTAGTTCCGATGCTGAAATAATTTTGGCTATATCTTCAACATCCTTTGAAGTAAGTAGTGTTGCCGTAACATCAGTCATCACCATTCTGGGCCTTGAATATTCCACTTTTATTCCAGCCGCTCTAGTCTCTTCAATTACTTTTTCAATAACTTTTTCGTCGCCCCCGTCTATAATAGCTCTTACAACTCCCTGCACGCCGTCTGGCATATCAATCAAAACAGGAGTAGTTTGAACCCCTTCAATTCCTTCCAGTGCTGTTCTGAGCGATTCAAGTGTGGCCTTTCCTTTAACGTCAAGTATCTTCTTAGCTCTTGTCCGCAATGAGTCATCATCTTCTTGGCTGGCACCACCAGCCACATTTGTCCTATTGATTACCTTGTCAACTCCCACCACGGGAGAAGGCATAACCTTGATTGTACCTGGTAAAATATTCCCTCTAGTGCCGGCAATCATTGAGATTATCTCTGCGTACCCTTCCCATTTACCATCTCCGACTTTTTGCATAACACATTCTTCAGTTGTTTCGAAGACGAGTTCAGTCTCGTTTCTTAGTGGAAGTGTAGACACAACCGTTCCTTTGGGCACTGTTATAATCTGAAAAGCAGAGTATTCCACTGTGAATTCTTTCTTCAGATCGGGTTTCTCCCCTTCCTGGACCCATTTTATTAAATCTGATTCAAGCTTGTAATCCTTGTCTTTTACAAAAGTATGTCTTTTTCCATCTTTGTCTCCAGTAACAGAAGAGATTTTTATTATGGGTTTAACCTTCAAATCGTACGATTCTCTTCCATCGTACAAAATGACGTCGCTGTTGGTAGTTTCTGCTGGCGGAGTATCTCTAATAAAGGTAACTTCCCCCATAGCTCGAGTGGGCTCCTTTCTTTTTATTCCAAGAATCGACACAACTAAATCTAAAGCATCTCCCTTGGCAGTATCTATAAATCCTGATTCGTATACTCCCACCATTTCCTCGTAAAGGAACTCAATTTCTCTACTGACTGACTCTACTAAAGTCCTCAGTACGCTTCCAACATTAATGTCACTGAGAGCTGTCTGATTGGTAAAGGAGTAAGTAACTTCAAAAACTGATTTATCATCGGGTAACAAGGAGTCTTTATTTACCCACTGAAGTAAATCATCTTTAAGCACGAAATCTAATTCGCGAACGAATCTATGTGGTTGAGCTTTCAAAAATCCATCTACTTGAAGAATTTCTTTTATCGGCCGAAATTCAGGTCTACATTCAAATCCATACATTAATTTTGATTTGTTGAATGTAATTTTTTCCTTAGTTGTCCCCTTAATCATGTGGTCAAGTATAGAGCTTACGATCTCAGTATACGGTTTTCTAAAGTACATACTCAAGCTACCTCGAGGTAGAATGGAAATACAATATTTAAAGGCACGTTACTATCTATTGGTATTATAGTTATATCTATCTCAACAGAAGTAGCAAGTGATCTCCTATCTTCCATGTATGAACCGGAGGTAGATTTTGCTTCCGCCTCTTGATTGCCTCGCTGTAAATCTATTTTAGTAGATTTGAATATGGCAGTCGGCTCTCTAACTCCATGTTTTTGCTCAAGTATAGCCAAGCGACTTTTTACTTCAATTTTGACAATCTCCTTTATTCGGGGTTCTTCCATTACAGTGGTCCTTACAATGCTCTTTAATCGGTCTCTGGTAGTCTGATTGTTTGGCTCTCCTATCATATCATACAGGTTGGAGCCGTAGTCGGCATGGCCAATATCTGCGAGTTCTCCTCTAATTGTTCTTAACCTATGCAATATGGCCTGTGCAAGATTCATTTCTTCGGAAATTTGTTCCAGATCGCCTTGGGCAGAATTTGAAAGGTCAGAGCCCATATAAGTTTCGGCCAAAGCTAAATCTGTTCCGAGTATCATTTTACCACCATCAATTTCCATTTTATCTCAGCACGGGCTCCTGGTTATGAGCAATAATTAATCTACTACTTAATATCTATTCCCAGAATAGTTGCACGCTATAAGCCTCCATTACTTGATGTATTTTATGAATAATTAATGTGCATTATTGTGACTCTCCCTTACACTTCACTGTTGTTAAGAATCCTTCTTTCTTGGAAAAATGATGTTCTACTGATCTGACTTGGTATTCTCCGTTTACCTTTTCGCTTGGTACCCCGCCCACAATTACTGCATCACCTAGATTGATTTTTGGATCGCCTACTAATTCTACTATTATAGTAGCTTGAAATTTTATTGCGTCAAGTTTGTCTTCAGCTATTCTCTTGGCCGTCTGTTCATCTCGAATTACTCTATTTGAAATGTACAAAGCCTTATCTTGATTTCCTGCGAAGGACCTCATCGATTCTTTCTTAATCCAATGTGACGTTTCTGGACCGCCAACGCTCGCAGGGCTCTCACCAATTACCGTTACCCCTTCGTACGCATTTACAATATCAGACTTAGATATTCGAATAATATTTTTGCCATAATCTAAAGCATGTTTAGTTTCTGGTTTATATTTTTTAAATACAAGCTTGTCACTATTATTACAATAGATATCAAAGCCGCAAATCCTTGACAGATCTTTCAAATGTTCATAGGCATTTTTGTTACTGTCGATGGTATAATATGGAAATTTTATGCCATCTTCGGCATCTTGAACTTGAATCGAACCCATCGTTGCAATATCCTTTACAATTTGTCCTGCTGTCCTTTGTTCGTAAAACTTATCCTTTCTTATGTTGCAGAGAGTAAATATACTGTCATATGCCGTAATGGAAATGCCGAATGTATTTAGTGTGACATTAGCAACTTTACCTTGGAATACTTCGGATATCCCATCTTCATACCCGAGTGAAATTTTCACGGGGTCTACTTTCTTGACAGATAAAGACTTCCCGTCGCCTCTAAATGTACCTTCAAATGCATCAGACGGTCCATCCATACTAGTTGAAATAGTAGTAGATATGCATTCATTTGGAGTTCCTGGTTTGAATGTAACAGGTCCAATTATCGTTTCATACTTTGGATGCAGCATGAGCTCATCGTATTGAACTGTCGAAATCCCATTCATTCATGATATAAAACAAAGTAAAATCAAGAATAATTAGATCAATCGAATAATATTTTTTAGAAAAATCATAATTTACTATGCTCAACGAATTCATGTAATTTCACCATGTATCGGTACTTATTTGGATGCGCAGCGTTCTGTTCGATATAAAGCTCCTCTATAAGGACCTTGTCAATATCGGCAAGTGTAGCTATGCTTGAGGAAAATTCAGTTGGTTTGTTCTTTTCGTATTTATCTCTCAGTTTTGCAATTGCATCCCGCGAATCTTTGCCTGTCATCTCCCCTGAAAACATAATCTTTGCTGAATCGCTTCCCATATCTTGTAATATATTACCGCTGGAACCAGGAACATCAAGCTCCACGACATCC
This sequence comes from Nitrososphaeraceae archaeon, assembly GCA_036558405.1. Classification (GTDB taxonomy): domain Archaea; phylum Thermoproteota; class Nitrososphaeria; order Nitrososphaerales; family Nitrososphaeraceae; genus TA-21. The sequence continues at coordinate 35,168 of DATBFR010000038.1, forward strand.
CTATGATCAATAATGCGCATAGTATTCACACTTCTGATTTCTTCGACTACACCCATCTGGGTTCTTTTAATGAGTTCTACGCCTCCTATGCTTATGCTCAAGTTGTCCCCATCTAAAAAGATGTTTGGCGTGTACTATAAAGATTTACTTCAATTTTCATCTCCTGTACTGCGAAATATGAAAGGATAACTTGCCAATACTACCACGACATTGAACATTCTGGAAGAACCGCTGAAGGACCGGATTATTCCATCTAACTTGGAGACTGTCTATAATGCTAAAAAACTATCTTTGGTCTCCAAAACATGGTGTAAAATTACATGTCTCAGAATCTAAAGTTGTAAAACAACTCGTAAAAATTCAAGTCCGGCGTTAGTTAAACGTTAGATAAGTTATTCTAACGTGATAATGATCAAGTATGCGTTTGGACGGTTTTCTCAAAAAATATACAAAATCTCAACAAGCTCCAAAGTACATATTCCCAATTCAATTTAGAATCAAGATCTTCTTTAACATCAAAAAGAGCTTCGTCTTGTCGTAGAATCACTATGGCATAAATTTGGGAATCATTGTTGTAACCCATGTCCAATTATGAACTAAAATAGAAGGTATTTCTTAAGCAGGCGCGACGATCTAGTTTTCGAAAACATTATCTATACTACTACAATTCCTATGGTTAATTGTTTACTTATTCATCAATCAAAATCATAGTGTCGGTAACTTGTACCGTATCGTTACTCTTGGCCAGTTTTACAATGTCATCATCTTTTTTGGTATACAATAATGCCAAGTACGTTTACGCTCAAGCTCCTACAAATCCTGGAAATGAAAGTTTAGTCTGTAGTGATGGTTTACCGCCTTATCCCGATAATACCTGTCCTGACGGTAGCATTCCACAAATAAGTACTGCTGATCAAACGTCGCCGAATGACTCTTTACAGCCCCAACCAAGTAGTGGTAGCAATTTGTCACAGAGTCCAGAAGAGATCCAGATGGATACGAATGGTGACGGTGTGGTAGATGAGTTCGAGAGCCAGAATCAACCTGGTATTGCGGAACAAGCAGCTGGTAGCAATTTGTCACAGAATCCAGAAGAGATCCAGATGGATACTAATGGTGACGGTGTGGTAGATGAGTTCGAGAGCCAGAATCAACCTGGTATTGCGGAACAAACAGCTGGTAGCAATTTGTCACAGAGTCCAGAAGAGATCCAGATGGATACGAATGGTGATGGTGTGGTAGATGAATTTGAAAGTCAAATAGCAGACGAATTGGTAAGCATACGCAATTCATTCATAGTCAAATTAAGATCGGATGAAGCAGGACGTATCAATGAAACAATTGATTTCTTAAAACCAGATCTACAAGGAGCCGGTGGTAGTGTTAAATCAATTTATGAGGATTTTGGCATGTTCAATTTAAAGTTTGATGGTCCACAACAAGCTGTCGATCAGGTAATAGAAAAACTAAAAGTTAATCCGGCGGTCGAAGCTGTTTACAATGATACAATCATTACCAATGATCAAAGCACTCCTCCAGGGACAGTTATTCCGCAGTTGTGTGACAATAACACTCCCCCCAATTCCAATGGCATCTGCTCAGATAAATCGATACCTCATTATGTCACTCTCAGACAACAAACAGAGTGCAATGAAGGTAGCTGTGTCACAAAATGGATTAGGGCACAGCAAAGGACACCAACCGGAATAGATAGAGTAGATGCAGATCTCGGTCCTGCAAAAGCAGGTGATGGTAAGGGTACAGTCGGCATAGACATAGCCATACTGGATACCGGAGTAGATCGTTATCATCCTGACTTGAACGTATGGAAATGTGTATCATTCGTGGATGGGGAGGATCCCAATTCTTGTAACGATACTGATGGACATGGAACTCATGTGGCTGGGACAGCCGCAGCGTTGGACAACGACGTTGGAGTAGTTGGTACCGCTCCGGGAGCAAGGATTTGGGCGATAAAAGTTCAAAAAGATGACGCTAGTGGAACAAGCTCGGATTTGCTTGAAGGACTTCAATTCGTGGCTGAACATTCTCCAGCTACTCAAGCCGCTAGATCTCAATTGACTGACGAGGGTGTACTGAGTGTAGCAAGTATGTCCATTGGCAGTTTTAGTAAATATAATCTTCTAAAATCAAAACGGGACGGAAAAAATATTGCTCCCCAATTGGATGAGGCGATCAAGGACTTGGTTGGAAAAGGTGTAGTTGTAATAGTGTCTGCAGGAAATGACAATATAGATGTGAAAGATCAATCACCCGCGAGAGTTCCAGAAGCTATAGTCGTTTCAGCAATCACCGACACTAATGGGAAGTGTGGAGGGAAAGGAGTAGATATTGTGCAAAAAGGTGTTGTGCAACTAGGCGTAGATAGAGGATATAGTCCACAAACGGACAGATATGGAAGGCCTTTCGACATCCCTAATCCAGATGACACTATTGCATCTTACTCCAATTACGGTAGTACAGTTGATCTGGCTGCTCCAGGTACTCACATATACTCAACCCTACCTAATGGCAGATATGGCTATCTGTCTGGTACAAGTATGGCAGCTCCACACGTAGCCGGAGCGGCTGCGTTATATTTGGTACTGCATAATGCTGCTCCTGCAGAAGTCGAAGCCTTCCTCAAAAAGGTAGCAGTAAGGCCATCATCAGGTGATCCACTTATCCCTTGTGATGGGAATGGAAAAGGATACTTTAACGGCGTATATTCTGAAGCATGGGATACGGTAGTTAAAAATGACAAGAATGATGAACCGCTGCTTTATATGGGTGGTACCAATGACTGGTGTCAAGGTGTGATTCCACAACATGAATTGTGTGCTAGTCAGGTGCCAATACAACGCCACGTACTAAAATGAGATTCATGATAATTCAATTACTCGTTTAATGGTGGGCTATGCTTAAATATCTGACATCTCTGGCGCTAGATGGTGTCTCCAAAACAATCTCACAAGTTTGGTAACTACATAACTAGTAATTCCGTCTAATCAAAGTCACAGGCATCGTCAATACCGTCACGATCGCTATCTTTGCCAGTATTAGGATCACTTATACAAGAATCTTCTGAGTCAATTATACCATCACCATCTGTATCAGTATCAGGATCACATGCATCATCTGTACCATCACCATCACTATCTTTTCCGGTATTAGGAGCATTATTACATGTATCTTGTGAATTAATAACGCCATCACCATCTGTATCTGCATCTGGATCGCAGACATCGTCTGTGCCATCACCATCACTATCTTTTCCGGTATTAGGATCATCAATACATGTATCTTGTGAGTCAATTACTCCATCTCCATCAGAGTCTGTGATATCAGGATCACAGACATCGCCTACACCATCCCCATCAGAATCTTCTTGATTAGTATTAGAAATCTTTACGCAATTATCTTCAGAGTTTATTACTTTATCTTTATCCTCGTCACCTATATCCGGAGCGCCTGGGTGACCGCCTAATGGTCCTGATATTAATATCAGGTCTGAAGATGGTGCTACATATCGAAGGATATTCGGATCTGAGCAATGAAGTAGACCGTCTGTACAACCATAATCATTGGTCATAAATTGTATGTCATTTTCTTGAGAATAAACTTGGCGCAAACCCATGGCACTTATGGTCGCCAAAATCAAAAATGAGGTACCTACTAAAAGTAATTTATCGAGCTTAGGGTGTTCCGATTTTTGGATCATATCCTAATGGCCTTACTCTATGTTGCATTCACTAACCTTGCGTCTGAGACTCAGTCAGAGCTATTTTCAACTTTGAAGGTTGCTATCTTAGATATTGGATCGTACCCCTCTGCGTTGACTGTTACCACAACTGTAAATGTACCAGGTCTTTTGCTATCAGATACTCTCTGAGTGGTTGAGAATTGACCGTTATTATCTGTGTCTCCAGAAAATTTCTGCCCATCAACTTCGGTTGTTGTTATTGGTTCTGTGGAATTCATACTATCTCCTAATATTTCTTTGGCTCCTGGGAACGCATCTATTATTACCCCTGTTATTTTAGCTCCTCCTATTTTCTTGTCAGTAGTTGAGTCGGATACAGTTACATTTACTGTCTGTTGGTCGCCTGGATTCACAGTATCCTCAGCAGGTGCTATAGAAATATCTAGGCCGGAAGCTAATGAATTGGCAACTCCAAGAATTGGTTGGGAGGCAAAATGCTTGTTAGTTGCAGCGTCGTCTACTGAAATAGCAATTGTTTTTCCACCTTTAATTGCAATAGTTGTCGGAACGTCCTTCCATACGACTTTCTTATTAGTGCCAACATCCATCAGGCCTGCCAATGCGATAGTGTTATTTGGCCCCAAGCTGACAATCTTAAACTCGGGGTTAGGCCTAAAGTTTTGAAATTCATGTGTATGTGTAGCTGTACCTTTTTCATCGAACCAGCTCATATTGGTATAAAAGGCCGTTAGATTTCCGTTGTCAACGTCCATACTCCAGTTACCAGTCGCGATCCACTTTGTTTGGGGTACAAATATGAGCGAGTTAATCGTCCCCTTGGCATCAAAGGTTGCGGGAGGGCCTTGCTGTGGAACTATAGTAAGTGGGGAGACCCCAGTTAGTGTTGGCTGTTGAGTTGTGACTTGTGGATTGTTGAAGTTTTGGGTATTGGAATTCGGCACTAGTGATTGGTTGCTGGGCGGTGCAATTAGTTGTTGCTGCTGAAGAGGTGGCTGATTTGTTTGATCCAGTGGCGGAGCAATTTGCTGTGGTTGCTGCTGTTGTTGTGGTTGCTGTTGTTGCTGCTGTCCCGGTGCGAAGGATTGGAAGCTAGGCTGCTGTGAGCTAGAAGTAGTACCACTACTATTGGCAGGTAGACCATTTCCAAAGACTTGATTCAAGTTGAACGGATTCAGTATAACTAATGACAGACCTAATATTGCGATTACGAACGGAGCCTTTTTACCTAACGCATTCTTTGACACGAAGTTAAGACAGTTTGCTTATTTTTAAACTTTAAAAATCTTCACAAGCAACATTTTCTATGTGTGGTTGCGTTAGTTGTTAGCTGTTAACGTTTAATGTATCTTGGGAATTTTATCACGATGAATTGGTGGGTGAACATTTAGAATGAAATTTATGTAGTCAGGTGACTCAAGTGCATGGAGGCAAGATCTCCATCGCGGCGCCAGGTACGTCAGAGCAAAGAACAAAGGATTTAACGACTCCGAGAATTGGCTGTGATGCGAAATGATTGTTAGTAGCGCTGTCGGCCACGGAAATAGTTATCGTGTTTTGTCCTTTGATGTTGATAGCGGTAGGAACGTCTTTCCATACTACCTTTTTATTGGTTCCTACGTCCATCAGACCTCGCAATATTATACTATTATCGGGTTGTTTTGATATTACTTTAGAGTCTGGATTTGGTCTAAAGTTCAAGAATTCATGAGTGTGAGTAGCTCCACCCTTTTCGTCAAACCAGCTCATATTTGTCAGAAATTTACTTAAATTTCCGTTATTTACATCCATGGTCCAAATTCCAGTTGCAATCCATTTCGTTTGAGGGACGATGATTAAGGAATTGATAGTTCCAGACGAGTTGAACCCTATTGGAGGACCCTGGACTATAGGTTGTTGGGGTACTCTGGGAATTGCGGGTGTGGTTTGAGGGACCGGAGTGAATTGCTGTGGTTGCTGAGTGGTAGCATTGGATGTGGGTTGAACCTGAGGCAAGGGTCTGAACTGTTGTGGTTGCTGAGTGGTAGCATTGGATGTGGGTTGAACCTGAGGTTCTGTAATGGATGCATTTGTCAAATTGGATGTGGGGCTTGTCGTTGGAGGCACTGTCTGTGGTTGGGGTTGAAACGCATTTACCGTTTTCAATGGATTCATAATTAGATTCATATCAAAATTCATAGACAAATATACAAAGCTCCCTAAACATATGGGCAAAAATATCACCAAAGCCGATCTTCCGTCCAAGTACATACGAAACAATTCTCCTAGTTCCAGTTAATGTAGCCCCCGATTATAACTTTTCAGGTGAACAAATTGTTAATGACGAATAATCGAAATGAATTTCCCGTGCTTAAAATGAATTATTTCCATTGCGCAATCAGACTATTAGAAAACAATCACAAAATTGAGCCATTTCGGACCAGTTGGTTGCATAAAGTGCCCAACAACCAAGACGGGCAACTGTGTATGAGAATTCCCATTAGTCATTGGAATTATCATCATCCCTTTCTTGTTCTTCGTTGCTAGTCCCACCATCACCGTCGCCAGGACAATTAAGCTTGACCGAATGAGTTCCGTTATGCAAGTTTCCTGATATATCTGCTATAGAAAGCTTAAAAGTAAAAGTATCTTGCGCCGTAGGACAGCTTGGCATATAGAAGGAAATACTCGGGTAGAGGCAAATAGGATTGTTCAACGCACACTCTGAATACGAAATTGTTGGTCCGCTTTCCTGACTGAATCTTGCGCTACTTAGCTGATTGACGGCAACTCCCTGCAGCTTTCCAATTAATGATACGTTCTCACCCGGATCTGCTTCCTCAGGACCCGTTACGTCTACTTTTATTTTCCCTTTAGCTTCAATCGAAGTACCAGGTAATCCTGATGTTTGAATATTGGGATTGATGTTTATTTCCACATTGGCTACATTGCTATCTTGTATTCCGTCTGAGACTTTATAACCAAAAGTATCCTTCCATCCAGTGTTATTATCTCCTAGACAGAGTGGACTGGCAATATTGGCTAGCGATTTTGCTGTGTAAATTAAGCTACCCTTCTGTTGATCTAGGTAAGCTGATCCACAGTTAGGCTGGCTGACCAGACTTGCAGACAGGCTTGGACTATCTAAGTCTTCAGTGCTAAGTGGAATCTCGATTGACTGCTCAGTTTGCACTTGTGCGGTTATTGGAAAAGCGAGTGGGGCCTGATTGGGCTGGGTTGTACTAACTTGTGGTTGCTGTAATTGTCTTGATATCAAATCAGGAGGGTTGATATGTATAGTCGCTAAATCAGTACCTCCGTTACCATCAGACACCTTGTATGTGAAATTATCTTCAACATAACTTTGTGCATCTATATTAGCTGATCTTTGGTAATACATAGTAACGTTATCATCTGCTACTGAAGCTGCCCCGAATTGCGGTTGGGATTCTATGGAAGCTACAAGTGTATCTCCATCAATATCAGAAGCAATGTTGCGTGAATCAATCATGACTGGTGCATTGGTGAACGCGAGGACTGAATAGTCAATTGCATCAGGCGGATTATTGAGTGTGGGCTGACTGGCGGCACCTGGAGGTGAAAATGGTGCAGTAGAGGTACGAGGATTGATCGTTATAGTAATAGTACCATCGGCACTAGGAGATTTACCATCATACACTTGATACTTGAAGCTATCCTGACCGCCTCCTGCGAGTGTGGGACCGGCAGAAGGAATAACAGAAGGATCATTTGGAGTATATACCAGAATACCTTGGTCAATTCTTTCTTTGTTGACAACACCATAAAATGGCTCACTTGTTACATTTGCACTCAGGCTGTCGTTATCCATATCACTTGTAATCTGTCTCAGATCAATAGTAACGTTTGAACCTAGCTCAGTTACATAGGAACTACTGTTAGCCAGTGGAGGGTGATTAACACCAATGCATTCCATCAAGAGTTTAGTCAATCCGGTTGCTTGTGATTTAGTGGGATTCATCGCAGTAACATTAACTGAGTATTCTTCATTTTCCGGCTTAAGGCAACTTGCAGGCATTCTTAAAGTAATATTAGCACTTTGATTTCCTTCTGAAGAAGGAATCACTAGCGTTTGGGGCCCGGATACATTATATGAATAAGATATGGTTCCGTTTAACCCAATTGTTTCTACTTTCAGGTTAACATTTTGATTGGGGAGAGCTGTTGCAGGAGCAATTATGTCGACTCTTGCAACTTCCTTGTTTGTGGCATTCTCTGTTAGGTTTGTCTCTTCGAATGTTTTTCCTGAATCATTACTCCTATTAATAATTATATCTTGATTGGTCAAATTATCATTGACAGTACTGACAATAATTACGTCTTCCCCATCAGTTGCAATTTTTGGATCAGAAACTAGAGAATCATTATTGCCTACCAATACCTTAGTGGCAAAAGTCTTGCCACTGTCGTTACTCTCCCTTACAAAAACAGCATTATTGTTGGGCGTATTTTCGCCCCATACAGTAGTGAGGTTTTTTCCATCGAAAGAGACATCCGGGCTAGTTGAACCTGCCGTATCGTTGCTTAAATTTTTGCGTTCACCAAATGTGTCGTTCTCCCCAGTTGCCGACATAGCAAACACATCCAGGTTGCCCCCTGCTCCACCCTTTAGATCTGACCAAACAAGTTGCATGGAATCGTTAGCGACTGCCAATTTTGGTGTTAATGATGGAGAGGAAGGGTCTAGAGTAACATTTGTTGAATTTCCAAAAGTGGTTCCATCAGTGGCACTATGACTGCAATAGATATCTGTATTGTCTTCACTTCCCTTAACGTAGCATAGATGCGTTTTGCCGTTGCTTGTTGTCCCCATCTCAAGACTATGTATTTCCGAGTCTTTGGCATACGTAACGACAGTGGGTGATGAAAAGGTTTTACCTCCGTCCATGCTTTTCGAAATCATTACTGCAGAGTCTACCATCTCTTGCCGGGTAACATTGTTCGTAGAAACTTGAACTGTAGAAGGTGAATAGTCGATTTGCGTAATTTGAGGATCAATTTCCCTATGGCTTGGTAAATTGGTATTTGTAGTAGAACCCATTCCCGTCGTTGGTTGATTCTTTGCTTCGTTGGCATCGACCTTTGCATCGTGTTCTACCCACGCTATTTTTATCTGAGAACCATCTACCAAATCAATAGTGGGATCAGATGAAAGCGTCTCAGGGTTGTTACTTAGGTTTACTGGTTTAGTAAATGATTCTCCATTATTATCACTAGATGTATAATAGATATCGTTATTTTCTCTGTATACTACACCAATCTTGTTATCTTCCCATACCTTAATTTTGGGTTCAAATGAATCTTGTGAGCTGTTGCTAAGGTTTATCTCTTCCTGATAGGTATTTCCACCGTCCAAGCTTCTTTTGTAAAGTATCTCGGAGTTTCCATCAACAGTCTCCTGCCATATAACGTGAACATTCTTTCCGTGGATTGCGACTTCTTGATTAGTAGATGTCCCTGGTTTTTCTGATTCACCTTCTTTCTGACCACCACCCATGTTCATACCACCATCAGTGCCATTTGGCGGTCCCATTGGGAATGGAGCCGAAACGCTACCACCTGTTGGTACGCCAGTGGGGCCAGCTTGACCATTTATTTCCCTAACACTCATGAACTTGAAATCGACATCTGTAGCGCCATCCCATCTGAAGGTAGCTATTGGACCCCCCCAACTAATAATTTGATCAGGACTGCCACCGCAGTTGGTACCCTCTCTTCCCCATCCTCCTGAGTCAATATATTCGTAAACCTTTGCCCATTGTTGGTTGCTATTTGGATCGACCCAAATTTCCATCTTCACTCCATTCTTACCATCTGGAAGAACGGTATTAAATATTACAAACTTGAATCCTACCCACCTGCCCTGAATAGAATCTAAGACCTGTTTCTCCGGCGAGTAATCGTAGCTGACATGCCATTGCTCCTTGGCAATGTGAGCCTTGCCGCTATAGTATAGATCTCCCTTGTATGCCACTCCCTCACAACCCTCCATTGGTCCACTTCCAGTATGTCTTCCGCCTCTTGCGTACCAGGCAAAATTATCTTCACTGCCTGCATTGAATTTTACATACCCTGTCATTTCTACATTTTTCCAGTCATTAACCCCTTGCATGTAACCTTTTGTCTGCAAGTCCGATTCTGTTTTCGAAACTATTGCACTAGGGTTATATCCTGTAGAAGGAAACACCCCCATTCTCACCTGTGTAGCCCTCATCTTCCAAGATCCATCGGCGTTCTTAGTAATAGGCTCCTGAGGATCAAAGCGCCTATCACCTCCAGGATTATTCATATCCATAAACCATTCCTCGCCACTAATTTTAGTAGGATATACTTCAAGCACTCCAAAGGGATCGTACTTTGGAGAAGTGTTTGGTACGCCAGCCAAACTTGGCGGTTGTTGAATTAATTGAGGCATCTGCGGAGTTAAGGCTGGAAGGCTTACATTAACTCTCATTAGGTCTGACGAATTATAGCCACTCGAATCTAACGTGTTAAGCTCAAAAATGAATTCAGTATCATTCAACAGTGGAGGAACCGTAAAATAAGCTATTTCCTTATTAGCGTCATTTATAGGAACAATGGTTGCATTACCAAGTGGAGCTCTCATGGTTCCATTGGCAGACGGGATAATCTGTCTCCAAGAATATTGAATGATTTGTGACCCTGGTTTTGGCGAATTACTATTGCTACCGTTTAGAATTATCGTTTCTCCTGGAAGTGCTTTGACATCTTCACCTGCATTGGCTCCAACGGGTACAAGGTAGATCCCGACAAGATTCTTGAAACCATAACCAATGGCTATAAAGCCAAACTTTGAGCCGGAATTGCTGATGCTAAGTGGATCATTATTTAGTAAGCTCAATGTAGCAGGACTGATACCTTCAAGTTCCCAATCCTCTACAAAGGTACCGTTTAGCAAGTACTCTAATATTTTCTTGTTAGCTGAATCAGTAATCAGTAATCTATCTCCTAATGCTGAAAGTCCTGTTGCTCGTATGGGTGACAGAGTCGGAAGTGGGTTAGTCAAGTTCCACATATTTGCGAAAGTACCGTTCAGGAAAAAGACTTGAATTCTATTGTTACCTGCATCCGCAACATAGATTGACTTTTCTGAAGGCGAAATTGCTATTGCACTAGGATTAATTAATTGCCCTTCTTGTTGGCCGGTGGTTCCAAATTTTCGGATGTAAGTCCCGTTAGTGTAAAATTCCTGAATTCGGTTATTATCAGAGTCGAGTACGAAAAGAATGGAAGTGTTTTTGCCTGGTACCGTCTGATTATAGGAATCATATGGAGATAATCCCATATCTGCTCCAGCTACCGTCATACTACTCTCGTTAGCATAAGGTGCTTCGAGCAGGGCAATTCCGGATATATTTAAAAATTGTTGGTCTAGTGAACCTAAAGAGCCCCATTTGTACAGAAAAGTCCCATTTGTATCGAAGACCTGTATTCTTCCAGAAGAATCTCCAACATAAACTGTTTTATTATCCACAGCAATTGCTGAAGGTCTAAAAAATGCACCATCGAACGTTCCAGTACTACCCCATTTCAACACAAATGTGCCGTTGATAAAGAATTTTTCGATTCTATCGTTACCCATATCTACCGCAAAGATAAATGTAGAATTTAACTCTGGGCCACTGTTGGTAACATTAGTATCATAGAGTGTAGAATTAGGAGGGAATATTGCTAGTGAGGAGATCCTGTTGAATTGACCATCTCCCACTTGCTCGATACCTACACCGTCTGGATCAATGCAATTTGACCCCTGTTGATACTGGAGATCACAGGCCGAGCCCCAGGGATTAAGATAAGACAAAGTAGAATTGATTATCGAGCTAACATTCGGTCTGGGAAGTTGAGGTGGGTTAAAGGTCAATGGAGCAGCAGTAGGAGCAGCCGTAGAGGGTATAACGGGACCGGGAGCTTCAGTCGTTTTACGCGGCGCAAAACTATGAGCAGGCATAGCCATACTGCCCAAAATCACAAAAATTATTGCTAAACAACATACTGAACTGGTATAAAATCTACAAGAGCTGTGTGGAAAACGCCATCTATCTATAATAAGTTTAGAAAAAATCCTAGAGACTAAATTACTCAAGTCAGAAAATCTCCATACACTTCCACACTATTGCCACGACAGACAGCAACATCTTGATGTCTTCCCCTAAATTTAAGGAATTCTCAGTGCGCTTGATTTGATTGCACATAACAGACTATTCAACTATATTTTGACACTCACATCTAACAAAAAATCAGATTCCCACAGTTACTAATCTTTGGCTAATCCTTTCAAAATCTTTGATGCCTGTGATCCGACCTCTGCAATTGCCTGTGCTTTTTGTGAAGGAGATGTCCCTCCATCATCTAATCCTTCAATCGCCTGTACCGCTTTTGAACCCACCTCTGCCAAAGCTTGAGCTTTTTGTGAAGCTTCTGACGCCTTTTGTTCGAGTTTTTGAAGTTCACCGGCGACTTCAGACCCTGTCTCTCCTAGGCCTTTCAATTCTTGTGATGCAGATTCTGCCCCTTGTTTCAAATCCTGAAGCACATCTGTAGCGGTTGAACTTACATCTTTCAATGCCTCGGCCTTCTGAGACGGTGGCAATACACTGGGTTTTTTGGGTGGCTCAACATATTCTCTAAGAATCAATTCATAATCGTATGACATTTGTACGGAAGAAGACATCTGAATTCTAATATCTTCAATCAGTACTTTATTTATATTTGAAAGCAGACTTACATCCGAAGTAAGATTCAAAGGTTCCCCCTTTTTGTATTTCTTTCTCAATGAAGAAATTCCATTCATAGCTTCTTCTCCTACAAATTGCCCTTCTATTAGTAGTCTTGCCGACTCTTTCCCTCTATCCTCAAATACGGTTCCATATCCTCCAGGTACGCTGTGTTTAATTATCCTTCTATCATCGATAATTCCTATTCTTTTTACGCTACTGGTCTCACTCCTAAGTCCTAGACTTATCTGCCCTTTCACGCCACTGAGATTAAGGTCGTCTATTTTGATACTCAAGACGCTACTCCATACTTTTGCAGTTCTCTTCTAAGGACTTCTTCAAATGCCCTTTTCAAAAATCTTAAATTTCCAGAAAAATTAGTCGTGCTGAACCTTGGACGATAATTTTCATCACCAGGATAACGACTGGATGCACCCGACAAGTGGAGTTCCGGACCTGCATGATAATGTTTCATTTCTTCTTGGATTATTGCTTCAACTCCCAGCCTAATAGACTCCAATTCAGATTTCTCAAATGTCTCCGATATTTGAGTATAGTCATGGTCAATATCTTCCCCGTCCAATGCATTGCTTCTCATGCTGAATTGTGTTATTGGGTTAGACATATCCAAAAACTTGGGTCTTTTCGAATCTTCCTTTTCAGCTGGTTTAGAATCAGTCGGAGTAGAGATTGGTGGAATTAGACCTGCCGCTGTAGGCAGACCTTTAAGAATCGATGATGGTTGCCCAGGAACCAACCCCTGGAGTACTCGGGGAAAGTCTTTTCTGATCAAATCACTTTTTCCCATAATTCCCGATAATCCTTTAATTGCTTGAATTCCACCGGCAGTTTGTTTGGACAAGTCTGAAGGAAGTGAACTTACCAAGGAGGGCAATGTACCTAAACCTGATGGTAGAGATGATAAGATGGTAGAAGGTAGAGATTGAGCCATAGCTCCAAGACCTCCAAGACCTGTAGCACCACCTCCAAGGCCGGATGATAATCCTGGTAGTAAGCTGGATAGCTTAGAAGGAAGTGAACTTACCAAGGAGGGTAATGTACCTAAACCTGATGGTAGAGATGATAAGATGGTAGAAGGTAGAGATTGAGCCATAGCTCCAAGACCTCCAAGACCTGTAGCACCACCTCCAAGGCCGGATGGTAATCCTGGTAGTAAGC
>DATBFR010000039.1:0-1861 GCA_036558405.1 Nitrososphaeraceae archaeon
CTAAGCCCTGTAGTTGCTCCTATCAATACAGCTGTCATGCTGAGGATGATTGGTAACTTGATCTTCATCTTCATTATCAATCAAGTATAACATTTGAGAAGTCATAAGGCTTTTGACCTCATCTTTATTACAAATCCAAATTGTAGGTGATTTCTCAACTCTGTGTATTATTAATAATTTGATTATTAATTTCTCTGATTAGGTAACCCTTACCATCTTATATTTAATCGCCCAGTTAGTGGGCTTTGATTATCTACAAATAGCCTTTGGAAGAACTGAGCAATTACGAATATACCACACATCGATTCAAAATTAACTAGAGGCAGTTATCAACAAATTGATGGTAAAGAACATCATGAGTGGTGCAACATAGCTTGCGATAGCGTTCATAGATAAGATTCATGTTCATGATATTGCATAGCAAGCCTTTGCGAAACTCTTAACCTAGCGCCATAAATAATGTCAAAAGTCTTGCCTCTATATGTTATTAAGTAATTTATCTAGTTTCACTCCCATTGATTTTGTAAAAATTTTATACCAAAAGATGAACTATTCATTCTAACAGTTTTGAGACTATTCAACACATCTGATTGCCAGGTTCGATAATCCCACTTGATCACCTAGTTCAATGAAACTCGTGCATTGAAGGTAATTCAGCTCTATGTTGATACTGAATTAAACCTGAGGCTGCACCCAGTCTACCGACTATACTAAAGAATATAACACTAGCAATAGGAAAATTGCCTTTATCAACACCATGAAAGCCAACAGTGTTGTAGTAGAAGGCAATCCGATCATAAAGACTGTTAGTTTTGCCATTTTGATCCCATAGGGATTAGTGACGGAGGTACAATTTTTCGATTCCCCGTATATGCCTATCAATTATAACCGTAAGATTAGGAAGGCAAGAAACAACTCTAATTACTTAGGGAAAAATAGAAGCATAAATAAGGTAGGTATGAAATTCCATAATATATCCAGGGCTGTTAAATCCGATCACTTCCGAAAAGATCGCCTAATTCATCTAACCTATCGGTATAATCGAACTAAACACCGTAGATTATTTCAATGACTATGATTATTGGTAGCATCTTTGCAGCTTAAGTGTGATCGTTAAGAAATATCCGGCAACACAGTCGTTGTAAAAATAAATTTCCTGCTTTCAACAATTCTTTTTCTTATCAAAAGTTGTTGTTTTATCAAACGATATTTTTTCAGTAGTTCATTTCGTATATATTTTTCGCAAAACCAATGGTAGACTAGTTATGAAAATAATATATCCCTCAAGTGGATCCTTGCACAATACAAAATATGGAAATATGAGAAAAGGAAAAGTAAGGCTATCTGAGTATTTTCTCAATAGAAATATGTAATAATAACTGGAATAATTACTATGCACATAATGAGTAATCTAGTCTGCTGTCAGATCATTCCTCCTGATTTATTGCACCAAATTATAAAAGAAGGGACTTCTGAACAAAAAGACAAATTTATACGTACACTAGAACTGTCTGAGATTCTTCGTACACAGAGAAGCATCATTGCTGGGATGCGCGGTGGTGGCAATATTCTAAAGATAGCAGGACACCTACAGAAGCGGCGTATTGTTTATGATGCAAACCACGCAGATGATATATTCTCCCTTCCAGGAGAGCCAAAGCGATATGAAGAAGATCTTAAAGAAACAGGTGACAACGACGTGGACAGTTGCTTCAATAATACAGGTCTTGTGTACGATTTTTACAAGGAAGTTTTTATGAGAAATTCAATAGACGACGATGGAATGGAAATGAATTCCTCGGTCCATTTTGGAGTAGATTTTGACAATGCAGTCTGGACTGGTAGTCAAATGGTATATGGA
>DATBFR010000040.1:0-10709 GCA_036558405.1 Nitrososphaeraceae archaeon
AGTGATAATAAGAAGGGTGGCAAATAACAAATATTTACTTGGTTTGCTTTTAAACATTGGCTTTCTTGTTCTTATAACAAGTACTACTATGGATGCAGAAATGACCGATTCCGTAAACCATGCAGTTCTAAATTGATTAATGGTAGAATGTAACACGAATAAAAGTACAGCAAAAGTAGCATAGTCAAATATCGTACTTATTAAGCCAAACACAATCATAAATTTTCTTATAAATTTAATATCCCAATGTCTTGGTTTTTCGACACTTTCTCGATCCACGTTATCTGTAGATATTGTCATCTCTGGCAAATCAGTAAGTAGATTCATTAGCAGGACTTGTTTTGGTAACAATGGAAGAAATGGCAAAAATAATGATGCACCAGCCATACTAAACATATTTCCAAAATTTGCACTAGTTGCCATGAAGATGTACTTTAAAGTATTAGCGAAAGTCCTTCTGCCCTCTTGTACTCCTTTTGCTAATACTCCTAAATCCTTTTCAAGTAATACAAAATCAGCTGCTTCTTTCACAACATCTGCAGCAGAATCAACTGAAATACCAGCATCAGCAGCGTGAAGTGCTGATGCATCATTAATTCCGTCTCCCATATATCCTACAACGTTTTTTCCAGAATGTCTTAGTGCTAAGATGATTTGCTCCTTCTGATTTGGCTCTATTTCTGCATATACATCAATATCAAGAGTCTGTCTAATGAGTGCGTCTTTACTCATATGATGCAGATCCGAGCCTGTAATTAATCTGGGATTTTGAAGACCTATCTCACGCGCAACATAGCTAGCTACATTTCTGTTGTCACCGCTAATTATCTTGAGTGAAATACCCATTTTTTTCAAATTATGTATTGATTCTATTACGTCATCTTTTATTGGATCAGCAAATACGAGAAATCCTAGAAAAGTCATATTGATCTCATCATCCTTTGTGATAGAAGACGACAATGAAATATTATCATTGCAATTGTCTTGTTTATTATGCACAATATTACGATAGCACACTCCTAGGAGTCTAAAACCTCTGTTACTAAGCTCAGTGTATATATTTAGAATCTGTTGTTTAACTTTATATAAGTCAACTACTTTGTGTCCATTGCCTGTCTCGGCAGACGAGCATATTTCAAGTATATTATTTAATGCTCCCTTAGATACAATGAATGAACTACTGATATCTGTAGTGGCAGTTGTTGTGGCTGTTGTTGTTTCACTATCTAAATATGCGATATGAATACTTAGTCTCTTTCTAATAAAATCATATGGTATTTCATCTAATTTAGAATAATGTGACGCGACCTCTTTATCGATTTGATTATCGAAACAGAAAGTCTTGATAGCCTTATCTATAGGATTAGTAAAGCCTGTCTCATAAAATGCATTTAGAAAAGAGTAAAGAAGAACTTTCTTGCTATTATTGCCGAATAAGTCTATTGCGCTCTGAAGTTTTACTTCACCAACTGTTAAAGTTCCAGTTTTGTCAGAACATAATATATTCATGCTTCCAAGATTCTCTATAGATGCTAGTCGCTTTACTATTACTTTATGTTTAATCATGCGTTTTGCTCCATGAGCCAAGTTTACGCTTATGATTGCAGGTAACAACTGCGGAGTTAATCCAATTGCTAATGCTAATGAGAATAGGAATGATTCTAGCACTGGACGGCCAAAATAAACATTGATAACAAGGATTGAAATGACAAGTATAAGAGTTATTTCCATCAAAAAATAACCAAATCTTCTAACACCTCTTTCAAACTCTGTTTCTGGCACTTTGTGCCTTAATCTATCTGATATTTTACCTAGCTCCGTAGTCGATCCAGTTTTTAGAACTAAAGCTCTTGCAATACCACTTACAACGAAAGTACCAGCAAAAAGACAGTTTGACCTATCTCGTATTGACGTTTCCTCTGGCAATGTGCAGACTGATTTTTCTACAGGATAACTTTCGCCAGTTAATGTTGCCTCATTGACAAAAAGGTCTTTTGAAGTTATAAGTATACAATCTGCAGGGACATTGTCCCCGGACTTTAGTATAATGATGTCACCTGGGATTATATCTTCAACTGGTATTACACAGTCCTTTCCATCACGCAGTACATTCGATTTTAATTGTACAAGAGCCAACAACTTTGTAACCGCATCAGAGGCTCCTTTTTCCTGCCAGAATCCTAATATACCACTCATAACTACAATTATTAATATTATTAAAGCATCCTCTATCTGACCTAAAAAATATGATATTATAGATGTAAAAATAAATATGATTATTATTGGACTTTTGAATTGGGATGCTAATAATGATATTAAATTAGTTTTCGTTTTAGAGCCGAGCAAATTTTTACCATATTTTAATAACCTTTCGCTTGCTTCTTTCGAAGTTAATCCGTTTTGCTGGTATTTTTGAGGATCTAGATCTGTGCCATATATCTCTATATACCTGCCTATAGGCTTGCTCCAATAGGGATCATCTATTTCTAGCAAGGTTTCAGTCAAATTTTGACTAGATCTCCTACCATTATTCATTTTAAATGTAATAATAATTTATATACAATCATCATTGCTGATGAGATAAAGATACTGGATTGTCTGAAGGAAAAGCTTGTGCAAAAAAAATTCTTGTAGCAATAGATGGTTCAGAACAATCAATGAAAGCAGCCGATTATGCAATTTCATTAGCATATAAGTATAATTCCAAATTGATAGCTGTGCAAGTAATAGATTTATCGCAGCTTAGACTTAGAGGTGATAAATCAGGCTTAATTGCAGAGCTAATAAACCCATTAGCAGAATTAGAAGGAGCGAGGAAAGAATCTATGCATTGGATAAATAAAGTTGGCGAGCTAGCTCGATTACGGCATATTCAGTTCGAATCGGAAAGTATAGAAGATGCTGTATCAAGAATTGGAGGAGTAATAGTAAATTATGCCGAAAAGGAAATGGTAGATCTAATTGTGATTGGTTCTAGAGGTAGATCAGGATTTAAAAAACTTCTAATTGGAAGTGTTGCATCTGATGTATTACATTATGCACATTGTCCTGTGCTGATAGTAAAATAAATCTCGTTTCAGATATTCCTCTGGTATTAGGTCCTATCAGAAGAGGACAGACAAAAATAATTTATAGATAGTTTCTAAATAGAAAATAGTTGAGTCAAATCACATACAGTAAATTAGAATGCAACAAGGCATCAAGATAAGGTATGTGAATGACTTGCAATTTAGTTTGAAATAGGCTGTATCACGACCATTAGAAAGAAAATTCTTCGCTTAACCTACTGCATGTGAACAATTGGCGTTTTTCATAACTTTCATCTTTCATCTATATGGTGTATTTATATCATATAGATCATACATATTATCTTTGGTAGTCTCACATCGGTTGATTGTAATTTGGCATACAAATCTCAAATAATTACTGATTTGGGTGAAAACGAATTACTTATTCCTAGGCTTGTTGATCAAGCCTTATCAGCTAATGATAAAGTCAAATATTTCTTCACTCTATTGCAAATGGCAAAAGAACATGCAGAAGATCGTGATAATGATATAGGATATACGAACTTACGAAGTGAACGATTAGCTTACGCCATAGACAATGACGTATTTGATAAAGTAATACAAGCAACCGTGAAGATCGATTCCAACAGGTACCAGATCCCTGAACTTAGATTAGTTCTAGATAGTATATTACAGTGCATAGAGCAGATGATTACACCACTTGATATTGCAAGTACCGATATTAAACTGCAGGAAGATGAAAACAGGACAAACCGGAAAAATGATAGAATAACAGCAACAACTGCCACACAGAGCGTTGAATATCCTTATATTTACAGATCGAGGTTCGAGAAGTTGAAAAAGCAAATCTCTCCAGTTAAAAATGATATCATATCTGGAAAACATATAGAAATAATTACCTCTGGTCAAAGAGAGGTCGGAGATAGTTTGCATTTATTAGTCATGAATCTTCACAAGGACATCAATACGCTTCAGTCTAAAATCTCGCAAGAGTCAATAGGTGGTGCTAGAGCTTATGGGGTGACTGAGAATGACAGAAAATGTGTTGAAGCATTTATGAGCGGTGTAAATGAAACTGCAAACGTCAAATTTGACCATGTTGGCCTCGGTACTACTGCTACTAGGTCTGGTGAAGATCTAGTTATACAGAATGACATAGGTACCACCGATGCACACGTATTAGTACTGCATGTCAAAAAGATGAAAGCAACTCTAACTTATACCGATGTTCATATTCGGCGGCTTTTATTTTTTCGTTCATTGCTTGAAAAATATGAGATCATATGGAATGATACTAAATCGAAGTCAACCACCAGCGACAAAAATGCTGATATGTATCATCTTAGTATAGGTGTCTATGAAGCAAAAGACGAGAAAGATTTGTATGAATATCTTTCCTTCTTAGGATCACGCATAGTGTTTCTTATCGACTGGAATCGAGCAAGGAAAAGTCTGAGAAATTTTATCAAAACCTCCGATTGTATAAGGATCCTCAAATGGGCAGCCGATAATTCCTACGGGCATAGAGCATTTCTGCAATTGGGCAGTCAGAAACTCTTATACGATGCAATAAGACAAATTAATGATCCTCCAATTCACTATGGCCAGGAGTTAGCTGAAGTTCTTGGAAGAGAACGCACAATAAATTTCTTACAGTTTGTTATCAAAACATGCTGTGAAAATCTTATCGAAGGCAAATCAGAGTCTCTTATTAAGGACAGGATACGTGCAGAACTTACATCTTATTTTCATACTTTGGAACAGGATGTTGTTCAAATAGCAGCCGATCACGCTACTTTGCTAGTTGAGATCGCAGAATCTGTAAGGAATACTATTCTTAATAGCAAGTACCACCAGGATCACGAATATTCAGATAGGACTTTCAAAAGGGCTAGAATATGGGAAACTAAGGTTGATGCACTAGTTAAAGAAGTTCGCACTTTGACAAAAAGACCAACTACTAACATTCCAAGAACATTTGAACAAATTATTGTAAATGCTGACGATGCAGGTGACTTTTTAGAAGAGGCAGTATTTCTGATGACACTCTTACAAAAGGAAAATAATTATAACACCGATAATACCGATTTCGAAAGTTTATCTGATCTTCTTAATGAAATAGCAGAGAAGACGTATCAGGATTCGATGGAGTACCTCAAAGCTTTGGAAAATGCAAAGGTAGTTCATAGAGGGAGTTCACATGAAGACATTCAAGATTTTTTGGAAGCTGTAGATATGGCTATTGCAATCGAACATGATGTGGATGAAGTCGATCGACGTATAGAGGAAGCTCTTGTAACTAAAATTAAGGATTTTAGACAGTTTCATATCTTATCAGAAACTGCAAAGAATATTGAAGGAGCAACCGACTCTATTATGAAAGCAGCGATATTATTACGTGACTATGTTTTAGCTAACCTTTCGATATGAGATTTACATGGCATTTAAGAAAAATATCACCGAGTGGGATTTGATTCTTGATTTTGGATGTAGACAAGCAGAATATGGAGAAATTCTTTTTCTTTTCTAATAAAGGAGTTGAGCTCAACGGCTTAAATCCTGAGGGTATTGGATTTAAAGCATTTAATCTAATGAAAATTGCCCAAATTGGTCTACCAGTACCTCCTGGATTTGTAATTGGAACAAAATTCTGTCAGAGTTATTTTTCAAACCATAAAAAATTATCTTCGGGGTTTAATGACCTTGTTCGCGACAATATTATAAAGCTACAACAAATGTCCGGACTTGCGTTTGGGGGCGTTAGAAATCCACTTCTTGTTTCAGTACGATCAGGAGCAGCAGTATCAATGCCTGGGATTCTCGATAGTATCCTAAATATCGGAATTTGCGATAAAACTGTTAGTGGTTTGCTACGTATGACAGGTAATCCCAGATTTGTATGGGATTCATATCGTCGACTTATCGAAACCTACGCGAGTGTAGTTTATGATTGTTCTATTGCTGAATTTACCAGCATCCTCCATGCACACCTGAAAGATGATGGAGCGATTAGTCCTGACGAATTGGATGTTGATACCTTGAAGATTGTCGTTAACGATTATTTAAAGATCTTTGAGGAACAAACAAAGGGCATTCCATTCCCGCAACAACCAGATACTCAACTACAATACGCAATAGAAGCAGTTTTCCGCTCATGGGAGAGCCCTCGGTCAAAAGAATATAGAAGGATCAACAATATCCAAGGTCTAGCCGGAACCGCAGTTACAGTACAAACCATGGTCTTTGGAAATATGGATCAGACCTCTGGATCTGGTGTAGCTTTTACAAGAAATCCATCTACAGGAGAAAACAACTTGTATGCAGAATTTTTGTTTAATTCGCAAGGCGAAGATATAGTATCCGGTAGGCGCTCACCAGAAGGCCTTGAAAGGCTTGAAAAATTACTTCCAGAAGCGTACAAGGAATTACATATAGCTGGCAAACGTCTTGAGAGACACTTTAAAGATATGCAAGATTTCGAATTTACTATCCAACAAGGAAATTTATTCATACTTCAATCTAGGAATGGCAAGCGAACTCCGTGGGCAGCTTTGGTGATCGCTATAGATATGGTTAACGATAGTCTGATAGATACACAGACCGCACTTAGAAGGCTGGAATCATACGATCTTGAAAAGGTCGAGAGAAGAATAATTGTATCATCAAGATCAGGAGCTAAGTATAGTAAAAATATTCAAACTACTAAAAATGTCGAAGTACTTGCTAATGGAGTCCCCGCTAGTCCAGGAATAGCAATCGGAAAAATCGTATTAGATTCCAAGAAAGCAAAAGAAATAGCAATGAGAGGTGAGCCGACGATATTAGTACGCACAGAATTTTCTACAGATGACATAAGCGGACTGGATGTAAGTGAGGGTGTTCTTACCAAGGTCGGTGGAAAAACATCTCATGCGGCTCTTGTTTCACGACAAATGAATAAAGTATGCATCGTGGGCTGTCAAAGGCTGTCGATAGATATGAAGAATAGAAAATGTACTATTGGAAAAGAGGTACTTTATGAAGAAGATTATATTTCATTAGATGGTAACGCAGGCAGTATATATCAAGGAAAAGTTGAGTTTCAGATAGAAAAACCAGAACAGCTGTTATCAGAAGTTAAGCAGTGGAATCAACCCCAGAAAAAGACCCTGTAGAATTATATCTTTTTCTGATGCAGAAGGAAAACAACAACAACGTAGAATATAAAAGTCTATTAGATTATGCAATAACTTTGGTTCTATGTATAACATATAGTGAAAATAATATCCGTCCTTGCCGGCAATGATTTCTATATTACATCACCTACGTTATTGTTCCAATGCAGCTGATTGCAGGAACCAAAACAGTAAATACTTTAGAAAAATCCCTACAATTCATTTCTGCGGATCTTTGGTCATGTTACAGATTTCCACTACAGACTGAAAATATGCGATTTTCAATTTATGCATAATAACCAGCTGGATGTGGTTGACTCTATAAGATTTCCTATAGGTAGTCCCCCTGTAACGATTATTTATTTGTCGGTTATAGTGTGGATTACTCTGGTTGTCATAATATGACAATACAATGCTAAACTTCCAATATTTTAATATAGACTTTAAAGAATTAACTAGAATGTAGGTAATCTAGGTTATTTTTCATTTTAACCAATATTCATCATATTGAGAAATGGTTTGTCGTTAGAGTTTGAAAGATCTGCTTTACAATATTTTACAAACCGATCATACTTTTTCTGCCTATAATTGTATAAAAGTTCTATTACGCCATAAACATCGCGGCCATTCTTATTTTTAATATATGCAATGCAGGTATCATAATCATGGATCGTGCCAAGCATGTCTTGGATTTCTCCTAATTCGTCTATCATTTTAAAAACCTTGTCCTTATCTATATCATTATCTTTTTCATCAATTGGTAAAAGTTCTAACAAATAACGCAACTTTTTGCAATACTTCCGCATTTCATGTAATTCTCTAATTCTCTCTAGAGAACTAATTACAGTTGGATAATTTTTCTTTATTCTGCAAGCAAGTTTAGTAATAACTTTATCAAATCTGTTTTTCCACCTTTTTTTCTGATATGTCGGTCTTGTAATCGTCAAAACTAGGAACGGGTAACTTCCTCAAGTCCAAAGCTATAGTCTTTGCCTCGCTTAATTTCATATTTCTCAGAATAATTACTGACTTTAATAGCTTTACAACTGATTGTGAAGGTTGAGATTGTGACTGCTGTACACCTTTGGAGAATCGTTTAATGGATATGCATTTAGATATTATCTCTGAAATAATGTCACAGTCTCTTATTTTGCTGTTTACAGAAAAAAGCTCATTACTCTTCGATGCGAATTCTTTTATTTTATTCCTATTGCGTGCTGCAGTTGGAAGTGTTTGATAACATGCCTGTAGTCTTCTAATAGCAGTCCTAATATCGTGAATGTGTTCTTCATTGGGATCCCTAAGATAATCATCCAACTGATATCTTACTCTTTGAATATTTCTCTCTGATTTAGTTAGATATGTCGCAAAATCTATCATATGCAAAACATTATTTATGGAATGAATTTTTGACATAATATAAAAACATTCGTTACAGTATTAGGCTCTGTTAACTTAACCTCGCCCTATAACCAAGAATTTCATAAACCTTATTCTATCCATATTCATATGAACATTCAGTAAATATAATTTCAGCCAATTCCAGATATGTTGTCTATCACAATCTAGTTTTCTGCATGGGAAATGGTCATCGAAGCATTCTGTTCTGTCCTTGATATGCTGAATGAATCTTTCCATCACGTTCTTCAATTCAGTACCATACATTTGATGAGGCAATCTTAACCATCTACATGCTATATTGTACCAGCGGGCACAATCTGTAAAAATAGGCTTCTTACCGTAGTCATGTCTTAACTGCTTGAAGAACTGATAACATACGAAAATTGTCCTTTCCCTCGATAAATGCATCATCAAACAGACATTCATGTTAGGTTCGTAAGCGACCCATAACCAATATTCCAGGCCATCTATTTTGACTAGAGTCTCGTCAACAAATATCTGTCTGATTTTATGTCTATCTATTCTGAATCTATCAGCCAAGAAGGCATATCTCTGAACCCATTTCCATATGGCTACATGACTTCTTTTTAATATAAACGAGGATGATATACATTTGGCTGCTAAGCTGAAGCTTCTGGAACTATAATAAAGGTACAAGCCATAACTAACTACAGCTGGGTGTGTTCTGGTTCTATTCACGGACTAGACTAGTACACACCTAGCTATACAGATTACCTTAAGTTAACAGAGCCTGTATTAATATTGGATCACTTATTATATATTGCCATTATCCGTGGACCGAATTTTGTCAAGATCTACATGATCTAATTAGTATATAGATCTAAAACCCGACTACTGCATTTGGTAACATAGCTATCAATTCATTGTTACAAAATAATGCAGCACAATTAATTATCCAAGTAGTGCCAGATTTCTTTGGAATAATCTGAAGACAAGGGATGATAAAATTTCCTAACGGATATGGAAATGTCATTAACTTTAGCCTCAGCCGTCGTAACTAGGCACAATTCTTCTGTCCTTGATTATATCAACATAAGCTAGCTCTAGAAGTTTCAACTGTTCACTATATCTGTTTTCTGAGCCAGTATCGCCTTGCTGCTTGGCTCGACTTATCAAAAGAATACTGTCGCCTATTGACTTCTCCAATTCTTTTCTTGTTAATTTCATCGTCGTTTCCATAAGACTAAATACGAATGAGCATTACTAATGCTCTCTGTCGACAGTGCGAGATGGTGCAATATAGTGAACGGATACAAAATAGATGAGCGTCCTGATCCTTTGCAAGCTTTATTGCATGCCTAGCGGCATTTAAGGAACATTTTGAACGATATATTGGAACGAGAATCCTTCTTACTTGAATAATGCAATTACTATCACTAGTTGAAATTACATGTCCTACTTCATTGATTCAGTGTATCTGGATATCGATAAATATATTGTAGATGCTTTTAAGACGACAGTGTTAATATATTCCTATATTATGTAGAATAGGTTACATAATGCACTGCAAGATTGTGTATTCCAAGCCTTTATTGATTATTATCCCAAATTCATCAGTAGAAGAGAAATAATATGAATATTATGGGGAATCGCAATACTAATTGTGATGGTAGGAATGATCACAGCTACTGGAAGTGGTTTTTTATCTTTATTGCCATAGGTATTGTAATTTCTCTCACTATTCCATTTCCAATTTCATTTGCAGTTTATATACTTGCGTTTTTTTTAATTAATGCAATACGAATGGACTATCATCTACGAAAATATGGAGTGCGTGGTGGAATAGGAGGACTATACAAGTCATTATTTACGGCTACTCATGACAGTAATGGCTACTCAGGTCCAGAAGAATATGGTTACAGTCCACTGAAGTTCTATTGTATGAAGTGTGGTATGGAACATACAGAAAGAGCATGCCCTAGATGTGGTTCAACTGCGGTAACGATAACATAGAAACATCATCAAGCTAACATCGGCGTTATAGTTCTAGATTCCTCCTATATGCAATATATAAAAAGAAGGGAATGTGGTGTTCTATTTAGTCTACTGATATCTCTTTTCTATTAGGTTTAGATTCTTGTTTTTTCTTGAATATCACTTCAAG
>DATBFR010000041.1:0-2657 GCA_036558405.1 Nitrososphaeraceae archaeon
TCCATCTTTAGTTAATCTAAAGACAGCTCTCTCGGTAACATATAGAATCTCTTGTCCGTATTTTATAGCCTGTTGTCCACTAAATGCAACCACAAACACACTTTCAATAAATTTTGATATTGTACCTTCTCGCATTATATTCAGCTTGTTATTATTTGAGATGCTAAATTCGGTTCTTCCTGCGTTGAAGGTTCCACCGAAGTAAATCCGTGGTACTCCTCCAGCTATAACTGGAAATCCACCAGGTCCGAATATTCTTCCTGGTAGCATAAATGGATTTACATTTCCTTTTTTATCGACTTGCAGAAAGCCAAGAGATGCAGCATCAATCATCCCACCCTCAAAGATGGAGAATACGTCAGGTATGGATGAAAGTGCAGAGGGACTTACGGCTAATCCAAAGTCATTTCCCGATAGAGCAATACCTCCCCATGGACCAGATTCAAGCACCGATACAATTAATTCTGTTACATCTTCCTGAGCCGCAACTAATGAGATCAAGGCTGGAATTCCTATTCCCAGATTTACCAATACTGTATCTCGCTTTTTTTGGAATAATCTGATTAGCTCCAACAAGATCCTTCTGGCTATTATTTTTTCATCGACTTTCAAAGATACTTTAGCAATACCATTCAACAAGTTCTCATCAATTGGAGGCATTACCCTATACGATATCCTAGGATCATACTCTATGGTGGCACTCTGCCAATGGTATTCTCTTGGCGCAATTACAATATTGTTTACTAATGGACCAGGGACATCTACATCTCTTGGATTCATAGTACCGGTTTTTGTTATCCATCTAACCTGAGCAATTACCATACCCGGACTTGGCCTTGATTTGGCTGCTTGGGCTATACTAAGAACAGTACCTCGTGTTCCCTCATCCTGCAACGACAAATTACCTTTCTCATCAGATATAGAAGCTCTGATTAAAGCAAATTCAGGTTTCGGGGCTTGATATAAAAGATAATCTGTTCTTTCTATATCAAGCACACTCACTTTACATGAAAGTTTATTTTTTGCACGTTCATTTAATACTGCGCCCTCTTTCCTTGGATCTAGAAACGTGTCTACGCCTATCTTCGTCAATAGGCCTGGTCTTCCAGCTGATATCTCCCTAAACCAATATGCTGTAATACCTATTGGCCATCCGTAACACTCTATTCTATTATTTGTTACAAGCTTCTGTAGCCATGGTGAAAAGCCTAAGAAAGGCAACAAAATACCTCTAAGAAATTCCTGATTTGGTTCTTTGAATAAATTTTCCGCTATTCGGTCTAGCGCTCTTCCAGGACTGGCAGGAAGTGCGTCTGAAATTATGAATATATTTCTTGGGTGTCCTTCTTCAACATATCGTCTATAAAGCTCAAGAATCAAGTACTCAGGAGTTGTAGCCATATTGAATCCAGAAATTGCGATAATTGCATTATCTTTTATTTCACAGAGAGAAGTCTTTACATCAACAATTTTAGAAGGCATTTATTGATCTGCCTACATAATTCTTCTTATTAAATGCGATTAGGATCACATTTGAATATGTCTTTAGTTGTTTGTTATTTGTGTGGAGTAATATTCAGTATCATTATTAATATATTTGAATCTAAAGTACGCCTATCTCTGCTTTACGTTAATAAAGACTGTAGGAGCTTGCCTATTGATAATCAAACGCCTCAAGGTGGTTTTTGGAATGATTAGGCGAAATATTTTCACTATTGTCATAAGTATCGCATCATATCTTGTAACAAACTAGAAACTTTGTTTATATTTATATAACCAGCAAATCGAGTCAATTTTCTTAACACCATACTGATTATCTTGAATTCTGTCTAGTTTATCCCTGTAGACACATACTTGGTAGAACTAGTCAGATGATACTAAGATTATTTTTCAGAAATTCGTTACCTGCAAAATTCTATAAATTGTAAATGAAGTGTACATTACTCATAGAAACTACTATCTAGTAGAAATTTAATAGCCAGCCAGTCGAACTACAAAAATCATAGAATTCGCTTATACTTTCGTATTTGCTACTAGAACTAGAATATGTTGCCATGTTGTCATGATAATATATGATTACGTTTCATTTTAAAAGAAGAAAACCGTGCATTCTTCAAAATATGAATCACGGCATATCCAAGTGTATTGTTTCTTGATTCTTTAAATATGTTATTGATATTACATTCTTAAACTTTGACTGAATGACATAGCTTCTATAAAATATAATTGTATTATTCTCAATCTTATAGATAAACGCAATATTTTTTAAATCTGATTTTCAGATTCTTTTGAATCAATGCTTTCGTCAACACCCAATATGGAAATAGTTTATCGTTTATCAGAGATGCCTGAATTGCAATCCCCATATTTAATCTGTGGTCTGCCTGGAACCGGATATGTTGGAAAACTAGCATATGATCCATGAGCTTAATGCAAATCATCTAGCTGATATCTACTCGACATCGTTTCCCTCGAAAATTGTTGTACGATCGAATGGTGTAGCAGAACTTATGAAGAATACGATTTTTTATTCAAAGGCTATTTCTTCTAGTAGTAATGATTTGCTATTGGTAACCGGAGATTCACAACCAGTGAATCCAGATTCGGAATATATTCTGATCGAGCAAATATTAGATATTGCTGCAAAGTTTAATACA
>DATBFR010000042.1:0-22595 GCA_036558405.1 Nitrososphaeraceae archaeon
TGATAGTTAGGGGATTTGACGATAAAGTTCATTCACAGCTAGGAGAAATGGCAAATCAAAGAGGCGTATCTATAAATTCAATAGTAAAGGATGCAGTAGACAAATGGTTAATACAACAGCAATCACAGATTCCAAGAAAGCATAATCTGGTAATTTATTCAGATGACGAATCATTGATTGGACTGCTGAAGTCAATGGATAGATTTGCCAAGGAAGGTGATTCGTTTAGATGCTTTTGTGGACCTCCAGACAGTCCGTTGTCTGACCTTCTATCTAAACTCAAGTGGTATGATGCAACAATTAAGCCATATTATTATACTTCAACTAATACTGTGGTTGCAGAATCAATAAACCATCAGAGTAAGGACCAGAATTTGCTACTAAAACAACGAAACCGACATCAAACTCAAATGCAAAGTGAAAAAAATATCATGAAATATTTTGGCAGGATAATTGAAAATATAGCCAAAAATGCTAATAACACGCAGGTATGTTGTCTTGACTTACTGATAAACGATATAGCAAAGACATCGCTGAAGCAGGCATTAACTATTGAAGAAGCTTATAACAATAATAGAATAGCTGGCTTGACTTATTGCACTTACAAGACTAAAACTTTGCTAAGCTCGGAGATAAAGAACTTGTTGGAGCTGTTCGACTTGCATGACCAAATCTTTTTACTAAATAAAGACGAGGTCCATAAACTACATGTTACCAAAGAAAATACACATAAACTATTCTTAAACTAACAATAGATAGATCATTATAATTTTTTATTAAAAAAAGCACTCTTATTTTTTCCTTGAACCCAAGTTAGTCTGGCTTCAAATCTAATCAAATGAGAGCTAACTATAATGATAACCACTCATTTACCTTACTTCTTTCAAAATCTAATTTCTTTTTGTATGATTCGTCAGATGGTGGTTCAAGAAGAGTAGCAGGACCCTGTTCGTGGTAGAAATCAGCAACAACATACCCTGCCTTCTCATTTCCAACTTCCATAAAACAAAAACCCTTACCATCGAATCGTGACGGCGACGATGACTGTTTGTTCCTATCATTTTCGATATCATCGACTATTTGTTGGGCAACTACCTTTGCTTGAGCTTCTGCAAATACTCCAGCTTTAGGAATAGCCACATTTTCATTCACCTTAATTTCCGTTACATCTCCTATTGCAAATACATTTTCATAGTCTGTCTTTAGACTAAACTTGTCGACGTTAATCCAACTTTGTCCCTGTTTTATAAGACCAGAATTCCGTATTGCCTCAGGTACTTTGTGGGGAGGAATCCCTATAAGCATATCATAATTTACCCAATTTCCATTTTCAAATTCTATTTTATCCTTATCTTGTACTATCTTTATTTTATGTAGTGGATGGAAATTGATGTGGTTATAATTAAGCAAGTTAACAACATCCTGACTTACCTTTGCTCCAGCGACAGGTAAAGTAAGGGGTGTTGGTGAATATATATCGATGTCAATTGAGTCTCTTGTACCGTTCTTAACTAAAATATCATTTATTAGCAAAGATGCCTCATATGGCGCTGGGGGGCACTTGTATGGAATAGATGTTATGCATATTGCTATTCTCCCCTTCTTTAACGAAAGTAGTCTTTCTCTTAGTTTCGGAACTTGATCTGCATCATACAAGTTAATACCTCCATTTTCTAGAAATCCATTGACTTGTTCAACTGCATATTCCGCACCTAACGCTATTATCAGATAGTCATATTCTAACCTAGGAGATGAAGATGAAGATCCTGTGACAGCGACAGACTTTGAGGCGAGATCGATTGCCATTACTTTGTCCTTTAGAAACCTTATTCCTTTGTTTTCTAGCCTATTCAAATAAATTTTAGAATGTTCGAGTGTTCTTATTCCACTTAAGATCCATAAATTTACAAGTCCCATCATAAAATAGTCTTTTTGATCGATAATAGTAATTTGATGCTCCACCGGTTCAGATGACGAAGAGAGATTTTTCTGCAAAAAATTAGCAGCTGTTAATCCTCCAAATCCCGCTCCTAAAATCAAGATATGTTTCCCCTCTGTAGACAAGTACTAGGAAAATGAATAGAGAGCTAATGTAAAAAGATTTTTCATTATAAGCTGAGCTTTTTTGTTCTGAGACAAACTCTAAACTCAATTTATCATTGTCTCCAAAATTGGCATATGACCGCGAGATCCAAGATCTCAATAGAAGGGTTCGAATCCAACCAAATCTTAGTCTCGTAAGTGATTCGATATGGGAAAGATTAGTTTTAGGTATGCTAATAATGAGACCCTCCTAATCTCTTACGGGGAAATAATATAGAAATGAGAATCTGGGATATTCCTCCAAATAAATTATGCACCAAACATCTTCTTGGAGAACATCGTGAATTACATGGCCTATGGAATATTTTGACACAAAATAAGTTTGGTTATTCTAAACATCCTGAAACCCTAAGATGGAAAGGAAAGCTGGCGGCACTTTATCTTAGACATAAAGAACTCGTTATCGAAATGAAGAAAAGAAATTATCACCATAATAGCGTTCTAGATAAGCGATTAGCTACAGGCGTATCAATTCAGGAACAATTCGTAAATTCATATGACGAACAGATCAAGATACTAAAGGAGAAAGGGTGTAAATGCAATCTTGCCTAAAGTTGCGTTTGGTTTCTCACTTTTAAACAGACTGTAGGATCAGAATTTTATTAATCTTTGCCGAATTCCCAGATCACATGATCTACATTGGTTCTAAATATAGTTTCAACATTTTTAATAATTAAAACTTGAACATATTAGTTGAACAACTAATATCATTATACCACTTCTATCTATTAGCCAATGACAGACCATGCAAGAAGGGTTCGAATCTTAATTAGGTCCTCAGCAAGATAATCACACTTTAAAATTGCATTCATATGTATAGAAAATCTAAGGTCAAATGAGTAGGGAGTAAAAATGTTCGTCGTCTATACGTAGTCTATATATTTTGTTGTTCTTTATTAAGAATACCCCATTATGGGCGTTAAATAATTCGAACAGTTCATCGAATGATGCAGCAAGCACATTTTTCGCGTTTGCAATGCAGTAGGTAACTCCTGGAAGGGATTTACTCTCATACCATTTGCAAACTCCAGCCGCCTCTTTTACAGATTCTTTACGAGCCAGATCCTCAACTAAAAAGGTGACCGTCATAGGTAATAAATTGCTATTGCCTTTGCTGCTTGCGGCCTCTTTAACTTTACTATTAATAGTTTCAATTACTTTAATCCCAGTTTCTTGTGGCTTTTCTAAAAAATCCTCATATTTATTTCCAGTTGCATCAAACCATTTTCTTTTGTCCAGAATTTTTATACCTGAGTGCTCTGCTGGACCACAGTATGATTTGAGCCAATTATCTGAGGCCAAATTATTGATTTCATCCAATATTTTCTTTAATGATATCTGATCTGAATATAGGATTAAATTGTGCCTGTGTCGATTCTTTTCGTAATTCTTAACCCATTTGTCAATGGCATCAGTTACAATTGAACCCAGAGTAACACGATCATTTGTGGCGATTTGAGTAGCCTTGGCATGAAGCTTTTCATCAAATCCCCTAACAAACAAGTCCTTCGCCATGCTCTTCATATCCTTCAACTCTTATTAAAGATATCTAGATATCTAATAACAGTACAATTAAATACTAGATATCTAGATATCTAAGCCATGGCAAAAACCAAACATCAAACCATCAGTATTGATGGCATGAAAATATTCTATCGTGAGGCAGGAGAGCAAAAGAATGCACCAACTATCCTTTTACTCCATGGATTCCCAACGTCGTCGCACATGTTCAGGAATATCATTCCCACCTTAGGAGACAAATTCCATTTGATTGCGCCCGATTATCCTGGATTTGGCTATAGCTCCATGCCTCCTGTAGACAAGTTCCAGTACACTTTTGACCACCTCAGCGAGGTCGTAGACGAATTTGTTACCCGGATAGGATTAGAAAGATACAGCCTGTACGTTATGGACTATGGTGCACCAATAGGGTTCCGTCTTGCAGTCAAGCATCCTGAAAAGATAGAGTCTTTGATAATACAGAATGGAAACGCATATGATGAAGGGTTAAGAGAGTTTTGGGAACCACTCAAGTCTTATTGGAAGGAACCAAATGAAAAGAACAAGGATGCCCTTAAGAAATTTCTAGCGGTCGAAGCTACCAAGTGGCAGTATACACATGGGGTGAAGAATGAAAATGCAATAAGTCCAGACAATTGGATTCATGACCAGTCGCTACTAGACCGTCCAGGTAATAATGAAATCCAGCTTCAGCTATTCTATGATTACGGATCTAACCCTCCGTTATATCCACTATGGCAAGAGTACTTTAGAAAGTATCAACCGCCAACACTTGTAGTTTGGGGCAGAAACGATGTTATATTTCCTATGGAGGGTGCTATTCCATATCAACGTGATCTAAAGAATATTGAAATCCACCTGTTGAATACTGGACATTTTGCGTTAGAAGAAGAAGGTGAATTAATTGCTGAATTGATATCTCGTTTCCTAATGTCAACTCATAAAGCTATTCCTTGGATTGAGGCCTGAAAAGAGAGATTATTTATACGTGCAAAGATTCCTACAGAAACTGGACACCAATGGTATGGTGTCCAGTTATGGAGAAGTTAAATCTATGTTGAAATCAAGTAATCCAATTAATCAAATGAATTACTAGGCTAACCTTTTCTTCCAAAAATGTTCCAATTTTCAGACAATTAATTAACAAATATGCTATACTCCATAACGCTAATACCAAGTTAGTGATTGAATAATAAGCCTGTTTAGGATTTAATATGTTAGTTCTTTGTTTGTCTCCTTAATAGCAAACGAATATTTGAACAAAATTTATAGCATTATGGTTCGGAAGGTTATTCTATGTCAAATAACATGACACCAGAAAAATTTCTTGAGTCATATGTAGACTATTTTAATAGAGGAAACATCAGTTCCATATTGAAATTATACGAATCTGATGCATCTTTTGCGTTAGAGCCTGGAAAAGTTGTAAAAGGTCATGAGAACATACGCGACGGTATACAGAGCTTTGTTGATATGAAAGGAAGATTAGAATCCAGTGTCAAAAGAGTACTCAAATCGAATGATGTTGCACTAGTCATAACAGAATGGTCATTCAACGGAACTGGACCTGATGGTAATGCTGTTACCTTTGCAGGAAAAGCCACAGATGTACTACGGCAGCAATCCGATGGTACTTGGCACATACTCATAGACAATCCTTGGGGAACCGAATAACCCCCACAGGGCTGGCGGTATTTTCTTAACTACTTTGTGCAGCAGTTCGATATTTTGTAATAATATTTGAATATAGATTCTCCACGTTTTTAGGCGGGGGTCCCCTGAATACATCTTTGGTACAGTAACGCATCGAGAAGATTGCCATTTGCTCTAATATGGGGGTTAAAGCCATAGCCTTTTCAGTTAACACATATTCAACTCTGACTGGAATTTCATGAAAGACTTTCCTTTTTATCAATCCATCTTTTTCCATCTCCTTAAGTCTTATCGATAATGTCTTTGGGTTTATCTCTTCTATAGAGCCCATAAATTGGTTGAATCGAGTTTGTTTCAACATCATCATATTACGTAAAAGTAAGAGTGTAAATTTTTTGCCAATTAAATTGAGCGTATTGTTAATAGGACAACATTTCATATTTTTACATAGACTGTCTGGTTTCTGTTGCTGCGGTTGTTCAATCCTTTCCAAATTTGGCTCACTTAACTTCAAGTTACCTACTTACCATCTGGAAACGTCCTAACTTATATACTTACCTTTCTATAGGTACTAACCAGAGGTAAGATAAAAATGGAAAATAAATGTGAATGTGAAGTTGGAGAAGACGGTGGATGTGGATGTCCGACATCTAGTGGCAGACATCATGGTTGTGGACACGGAAGTATGGGAATGCAAACCATGGATCCTGTTACCATGTCGCAGGCAATGTTTCAAAAAGCTTTTTTTAAGGCACTCTTCGAAGTAAAAGTTGAAAAGCTGAAAAAGAAAATTGAAGAGAAATGGGGATCTAATCTGGACCAGGCTGCCGAGGCGGTTATTGAAGCATCAGGAAAAGAATGGGAAGCTTTAGGCTCAACTGCTCAGGCCAAACAAGAACTCCACAGTAAATTAGCAAACATATTGACACAGAAAAGGAAGTAAATATAACAGCAGCATACCACAACTCCACTTACCGTTTCATTTTTTTGTCTTCAGGTTTTCTTTGATTGAAGATTAAACTATTACAGGCTCGACAAATGTAGTCATACTCTTATCTGTCCCACCGAACCCCTCCTATAGAACGTTCTGGCTCAGAATAACAAAGTTTATTCAAACATAGAGCTTGTCATGTCATCACAAAGGCTAGGATGGAGTTGCTATTATTTTTTGGACTGAGATTTTCAACGCCAGCATCAGAATGCAATTGCATTCTTGTCAAAGATCTTTGCTCCGTCGGAAAGTTCCAATGCCAGTAGATTTAATGCAGCCGGTACTTTAGGGAGACTGTACATAGCTAGAGTCTGCGATTGTTCCACAATGGTTCTTGATACCCGAGTTTATTAGATCGCATCTTCATCTTCTACACCAGTGGCAAGATCAATTGCACGAATAACGGGAGTAACAAAGATCTTACCAATTTTAGAATTTTCCCTTATTATTTTGATGGCTTCATTTGTTTTTGTATCTGGCAAAATGACAATTACTGCATATTTGTCGCCGAATTCTGGTGTGAATATGTCAGTACCTTTTGAAAAAAGTATGCTGGCTGGAATAGTCTTTCCTCGCCCTTTTACCTTCATAGCAGTTATACCACCCACACCTATTTTCTTCAGTCCTTCGCTAACCTTGCTGATATCATTTTCGGCCATAATAACTTCTAATCTAATCAACTCACTATGATCTTCAAAAAGTAGTTAAAAAATTAGCTGTTGATTAAGGCAAATTGGAAAAGATTCATTTGATTATCTCTTTTTATTCATAATAGTATAGACATAACGTTCATTCTCAAAAGTCTTGATCTCACCTTTGGTATCTATGGCCGTATAATCGAATTCGTCTTGGATCATATTTTTCAAGGATTCGGATACTAAAATCTGTCCACCTTCAGCGTAACCTTCGAGTCTACTTGCTCTATTCACTGTAGAACCTAGTATGATTACACTGTTTCTGGTGAGACTGTTAAAATAATGCAATGCAGGTCGACCGTTATCGAGCCCGCATTTCAAATCGATTTTACTTGGATCTCTTCCATTCCTCTTTCTACAATAACCAATGAAACTTTGCTTTAGTTTTAGGAATTCTTCTTTGAACTCGAGTGCCGCCGACACTGCGTCATTGGGGTCACCATTCCCTACTTTACTATTATAACCGAAGTAAGCCAAGAGACCGTCGCCAATAAATTTGTCAATTATGCCGTTGTATTTGGCCACAATTTCAACTGCTTTCTCACAGTACAATTTGAGGAAATAAAGCACGTCATCTTCGAACCCTTCTAGGTCCTTGCTGAGTTGAGAAAAACCAGCTATATCCCAGAAAACGATGGTTAGTTGCTGTTTTTCCACTCCATCAATTTGTATTTTGGCCAAGTTTTTCAGTAAAATGGGATCGATGTGTTTGGATAATTCATCAGGGGAATATGGATCCGGACCCCCCGATAATTTCCTTAAACTTTCAGAAGCCATATCAATGCGGACTCAGATGGGACAACGTTGAAGGCGGCTCGATGTTAAATATCCCACTTAGAAAACGTAGTCTCTGCGCTTCCGTCATTTGATCTTCGGGGACTTGATAGACTATTACTGTCCCAACTTCATTTCGATGCAATGTGCAAATGTAGTCTATTTTGAGCAGGTGGGTATCAAAATTCGTCTCGAATACTTGATTCGATTCAATTGGACCTGAATCAAATAGCAATTCCTCCCGGTTATTCGTCAAGTCATAGAATTCTAGGCGATGAGTTTCATTATCCTCATTAACCCATTGAACGTCTTCTCCTCTATTTACTTTCTTGAACCTGGGCGTAAAGTAATTTACCGACAACTGTCGGTTAGTAAAATTAGGTGGAATTATTACACGCCTATGAACATGCGCTTCCAAATGGTCAGACAATCAAATTCAGGTTGTAGATATTCATATTAAACTATTTCACGGTTTGCAAAATCGCGGCTTCATGTAGGAAGACCACTATCATACTGCCAAAGTTTTGATAGTATGTCGGCCAGTGTGCTGTAGCCAACTGTCCAAAGATATTTATCAAGATATATTTTATAACTTGTCCTGATATAATCGGACGAAAGGATTTTAGGAATAATTTCTTTCTATACTTGGTATTGCTTCTGTTGCTCTGGTTCTCGTCAATATTATTGGTATACTCTACTCTTGTTCCAAAGTCCCCAAAGGCTTAAAGGAAGAAAAACGTCTGCTGTATAAGTAATTGATACGAGATGGATCTGACAATTGTTTAGTGTATTATCTGAGTCGGAGTATCAAGAAGATGAACAGATTAATTATAATTAAATTTAGACATCTGCTTATTGAACATAAAATTAAATGAAGATTAACATTTAGCTTAATAGTTTTAAGTAATGATAAGTAACTAAGATAGGAAATATTCTAAATGATATACAAGAAAATCCTTGTACCTTATGACCAAAGCAAGTATGCTGACAGAGCACTCAACGAAGCTGTAAGCATTGCAAAAATGACTGGAGGCTCTGAGATTATCGTGCTATATGTAATGGAGGAAATTCCTACTCCTACTAAGTTATTTGAAACAAATGTCAGACATTACAAGACAAGAGAACCCACCACCTTATCGATATATCTTAGAGATTTGCAAAGGGATATGAGATACGACATGGTAAATAAATTGGAAGAAGTAAAAAAAAGATACAAAAACTCTGTCAAGATCGGTACCCAAGTCATCTTTGGTTCACCCGCAGACAAAATAGTAGAATTTGCCAATAGACATAATGTAGACCTTATTGTGATGGGCCGCAGAGGTCTAAAAGGAGTTCGCAGATTCCTATTAGGAAGCATTTCCAGGAATGTAATAGAGAGGGTAAATCGTTCTGTCATGATAGTAAAATAGAAAAAACATAGCCTTTAGATAAGTCAAATCACATTCCAAGGGATATCGAATTGTATTATTATTGTTATTTAGAGAATGTTTTCGGCAACGATGAAACTTGTTCACACAGTGAAAACCAGGTTTGAAGGTCAACCACTCCTTTGCTTGGTATTCCAAAATCTCTTTGATAGGCCATTACTGAATTTTGTGTATTTGCACCAAACTCTCCGTCAATCTTTCCAGTTCCTAGTAAATCGCCATAGCCCAAATCACTCAAATATGTCTGCAATTCTATTACTTTGTCTCCTTTTGAATTTAATTGCAAGTTATCAGAATTAGGATCACATGTATATTGTTGTGACTGATACAGGGTCTGAGGGATCCCAGAACTAGAGTCTGGTATCCCGTTACCATTGGTGTCTCCCATATTAGAACCGTCTGCACCAGGACTCGATTCTTGGATAGGCTCTCCAGAACTAGAATCAGGTATACCATCGCCATTCGTGTCTACCGGTACAGAATCACTCGTATCGGTACTTGGTCCAGGTTGAGGGATATTAGAATCAGGTATACCATCGCCATTCGTGTCTATAGCATCGGGTACGCCATCATCGTCAGTATCCACTGGTACAGAACTTGGTTCGGGCTCAGGGATATTAGAATCAGGTATACCATCGCCATTAGTGTCAAGCGAATCTGCAATTCCATCGCCATTAGTGTCAAGGGCATCTACTACGCCATCGCCATTGGTGTCTAATACGTCAGGTGCAACAACATTAGAAAAAGAAGATACGGAACATCCCCGTAAAGCATTAAACCGATCTACAGCCCAGGCATCAAATAGTTTTTTGGCATTAGATGAACCTTGCAAATCTAGCAAACTTAGCAATCTACACCATTCATGAGCAGTCTGCGATACTGCCAATGACTTAGCTTTGACATGAAATCCTGGATATTTGCTTAGATCGCCCGCATATTTATCGGGATTAGGGTCATCTTTGTTTAATTGATCATGGTTCCAATCTTGGGTTTCAGAAGGACAATCATCACCTAGTTTAATTGCCTCTCGTCCATGCGTAAACAATCCTATTTTTTGTCCCGTGAATGAAGGGCTGGTAATTATTGGTACTACATCTGAAGTCATGGACCATCCATCTGGTAAATCACCTTGTACAACTAGTACATCATCAGCTGAAAATAGGGGCTGCCATCCTACAAATGCCGTCCAGTAATATCCCGTTCCATTCTCGACAATCCGATCCTTTCCTATTTCAACCCAATTTGAATGTGAATAAAAATCTTGAACTGGATGAAGCAACTCGCCAAACCTATATGCAGAAAGAGATGGGTCCAGAGTAAGTAGCGATCCATACTTTTCATTAATGTTTTGGCCACTTTCCCAAAACATGCAAGCATCAAAGTGATTCTTACCCCGCCATCCTTCAAATGAAAAATCTGTTAGGCCCTCATCCTGACTCAAAATACCTTTCACTATTTGGTCCACAATATCAGGTTTCAAAAAGGAAAGAGCAGTTTTAGTTATTTCTTCGTGCTGCTTAAGTCCAAAGCCCCACGAACTAATCGGGGAGAGATACAGAACCAAGAATAAGAGCGGTAATATAAAAACATAAAATCTCATCTAAGTTAGAATATTGACAATATTTTATAAGGTTTTATTAAAGGAATATGATTAAATTTGGCAGACTAGATACTTTTGTCGAATATTTGTCGCTCACAGGCGTATTAATAGCAAATGTGAAATTGTTATACCAAATTATCATTTAAGCAAAAGGATACAAGATAGCCCAATTGAAACACCTATAGCTTCCCGTTTCCTTACTATATGCTGAAATCCTTAAAAGGGACTAATTTAATTAGGGAAACCTTCCGGCCCCGCCAAGGTTGAGATCCCCGATTCAAGCAATTGTTCTTGTAATTATTAGTATTTATTTATTATATGAGCTATTTGTATTAATGTCTTGAAAGAGGAGACAGTCAGTCGTGAAATTCATTTAAGGGAGCGTCCAATTGATATACCTACTGAAGGTAACTTTGTACTCGTTAAATCAAGAATTCCAAATCCAAAGGAAGGACAATTCGTAGTACATAACATATGGATGTCCGTGGATCCTTACATGCGTGGACGGATGAGGGGAATTAAGACCTATATTTCTCCATTCGAGTTGAACAAACCATTAGAAGGTTCATGTGTTGGTCAAGTTGTGGAGTCAAAAAGTGATCGATTTAAAATCGGTGACTTTGTCCTAAGTAATTACGGATGGAGAGAATATTGGGTTTCTACTGAAACCAACAGCGTTACGAAAATCGATCCGAAAATTGCACCCATTCAATCATACTTGGGAATAATGGGCCTAACAGGCCTTACCGCATACGTGGGGCTTTTGAAAGTAGGAAAGTTAGAGGAAAGTGATCGAAAGCAGAATACTGTCTTTATCTCTGCGGCAGCAGGAGCGGTGGGATCGGTATCCTGTCAGATAGCAAAGATAATGGGCTGTAGAGTTATTGGGAGTACTGGGTCGCAAGAAAAGGTAAGCTGGTTATTAAA
Organism: Nitrososphaeraceae archaeon; assembly: GCA_036558405.1. Taxonomy (GTDB): domain Archaea; phylum Thermoproteota; class Nitrososphaeria; order Nitrososphaerales; family Nitrososphaeraceae; genus TA-21. Next base: position 11,695 of record DATBFR010000042.1, read on the forward strand.
AGAGGCTAAAATAGATAATGCTTTTAACTATAAGGAGATGGGAGAAGAGAATATCAGCTCTCATCTAAATAGGCAATGTCCCGATGGAATTGATATTTATTTTGATAATGTTGGGGGAAAGCACTTAGAGGCCGCTATCCATAATATGAAAACATTTGGTATCGTCGTACTCTGCGGTATGATATCACAGTATAATCTTAGTTCTCCGCAAGGTCTTTCAAATCTTATGTTGGCTGTTACCAACAGACTTCGGCTTCAGGGGTTTATCGTTAGAGATCATTACGATATGCTAGTTGAATTTCATGCTAATATGACCAAATGGATTAAAGAGGAAAAAATAAAATGGAGGGAGACTATTTTTGAAGGTTTGGAAAATGCACCTAAAGCATTCTTAGCGCTCTTTAATGGTCAAAATATCGGTAAGATGTTAGTTAGGTTATAGGGAGATACAGGACATATGTAGCGGGAATGGATTCCGCGATATGCGGGATGCCAGTACAAGTAGCACTCACTTACCATTTTCGGACCTAACCTCGCCTCTATTGTGCAATAGCCGCCTTCTACTTTGCACTATTATGTGTGCCTGAAGTGACGGAACTCCAAACTATAACACAATTTGATAACGCAATTTGATATTTATTCTCTAACTGGAATCAGGCTTGGTGTAGGTAGCTTAGGGGGTTCATCAATAAACCCAAGTATTAGGATGTAATTTTCAATGTTAATTCTTAACAAATACGATTCTCTCTGGCGCCTTCAATAAATTGTAATTGTGAACTAGGAAAATTAGACTCCAATTTTCTTTCCTTTAGAACCAGGCATATAGTGATGCTAATTCGAGTGATTTTCCTTAAATAGATCTTCAGATTAGTATATTATATGACAGTAGACAACGCCATGACAGCTCAAATGAAAAAAAATGCCGAACTCGCCTACAATCAGTTTATAGCGACGCTTGAGATCGCAACTAAACAAATGAAGCAGAACATAGAAATTGCATCAAGTCAAATGAAGCAGAACATAGAATTAACGGCAAATTATATGAATTTGATCAGTGGATCCCTCAACTCACAACTAGTAGAACAGACCAAGAATGAAATGATAACTATGACAGATAAAGCCATGAATGAAATGATAACGATGGCAGATAAGACTAGGAATGAAATGTTGGCATCTGCTCAAAGAGCAAAAGAAAAACTTTTCGAAAACATGTAAGTAGATACTCCTTCTCAACACGTTACTTATTTACCATACGAAGGGGTGACAGGATAGACTTGTTTAGAAATTTAGTCCTTCATGATCTAGCTCAAAAAGTATTTCAGATAATCTAGTCCTGTAAAAATGGAAAAGCTAATTTGAAAAAAAGAAGTCATCCTATACGGAGCTCAAATTACCAAGCATATCAAACTTCCGTTGACCCTTTGCCCTCTAGACCCTTGCATTCAAATTGTCCCAACGGAAGGACCCATGGGGTACTTAAAAGAAGCTGCTCACTCTAGCTAAGAAAATTTTATTTAAATGACAAATTACAAAAGTATAGATAGATAGTTTAATTCGTTATTTGTCATGAAAATCTTTTGCTTCCTTTTCCATTTTTTCTAATCTTGTATAATAATCTGGAAATTCATTCAGATGTGCGAGAGCAATTTTGCCAGTAATCATGTCGTTATCACCAGTAACGTTAGTTTGAATGTCTCTTATTCCATGTTCCAATTCGACATCGAGTCCCATTCTAAATTGTTCTACATCAAACTTACTTCAATCAATACCAAGGCTTTAGCCGATTTTCTTGGCCTCTTCTGTTGTAAAACGTTTGGATGCCACCAAATTACTTTAATTATAGGAATTTAAGCCTATTTTACTTTTTCATATCCATACTTGGATATTCCTCACCTATTCGTACTACTACTACACTTATTTTGCCGTAAATAACTCTATCCTAGCTGTATCATTACCATTATCTTGCTGGCGATTTTCACCTGATACACCATTTATTACTTTCTTTCTTCAGCAGACAAAGCTCTCATGCCCAAGTACGTTATTCCAATCTTGGGAATATTTCATGACAAATCTGTTTTAGCTAATTCTAATCTTTCCTAACCGAAAGTAAAGGTATAAAACTGAAATCCTTTCCCTTTAACATCAATAATGAAATAATGCCCATCGTAGTTGTTATGTATAGATAAATTATATAGCCTTTGACCGTTAATTTTGAAACTACCATCAGATGATAAATCCTTACCAAGTGATTTGTTTGAGGTTGCTGCTGTAATGGCTTTTCCTCCTTCTTTATCATTATTGACGACTCCTACACCACTTCCTCCTGCTATTATATTTACAGATTTTCCATAATATAACAAAACAATACGTCCAGTATCATCCTGTAATTCCATATTGTCGGGATTGTTTTTCCACTTTCCTTGAAGGTATACAATGCCAGGCTTGAAATTTGTGGTAGTTGGGATTGAGTATGAGACTATCTGGTTTGGTTTGAAGCCTTCAGGATTTCCAAGTGGAGTTCTGGCGGTATCATATCCTACGTATATTTCCGGCGTTATATGCTGCCTTAGATCTACATAATACAAACTTGATGGACTGATTACTGTAGTATGGTTTTTAGTAAAGCTTATTTCGCTTATACCCTTAAGAGCAGCGCGTTCCGCCAGTAACGATTGGATTGATTTTTCTATCTCATTATAATTCCCTTCACCAATGTGATCGTATCTTATATACCCTTGAGTATCAATCAAGTAAAATCTGGGCCAATAATTATTTCCATATGCGTTCCAAGTTCCATGATCACTGTCTAGTATCACAGGATATTTTATCCCAAATCTTTGAACTGCATCCTTGACATTAGTATAGTTTTTCTCAAATTGAAATTCTGGTGAATGAACACCAACTATGACTAACCCATTATTAGAATACTTTTGACTCCAATTGTCAATGTACGGCATGGGACGAATCGAATTGATGCATGTATATGTCCAAATGTATAACAAGACTACTTTTCCTCTAAGAGATGAAAGTGTAATTGAACTATCATTTGGTGTATTTATGTAGCCACTAATTTGAGCAAATTCAGGCGCTTCCATAAATTGTGACTTGTCTATCTGCTGGGATAGAGTTGTGTTAAGCTTGATGGTAGTCATAGTATCATTTTTTGCCATCCCAGCTGTTGTCACCGTACGATTCATTCCGGTCTGGTCAGAACTACTCGAATTGGCATAGTTTCTCTCAAATTGAAATTCCGGTGAATGAACCTCACTTACTCCAAGAACTCCAGAAGAGTAAGATGCTAAGATTACAGTACCAATTAGGGATGCTAGTATAATTATAACAAGAATCTCATTCATGAACTTGTTATATTTGTACAAGAATGTATTTAACTTTATTAATCAACCATAATAGCTCTTTATTCACTTTAAGCATTGATCGATGAAGTTATACCATAGATTGGGAATTATCTGGCAGACCATTTCCCCATCGTCTTTATCTAAAACCATATGTAGATTGGTTCTAAGCTCACTGGCAAAATCATTCTATCTGTTTATTTCAGCTTCAGCAAAATAGCGAATAATACACCGCAGCGGTAATGACTTAAAAGATAAGCACATACCACCAATGTATTGTTAGATATCTTTCTTGTGCATCATTCAATTCTTTCGATATGATAATTTGATCATTATCAGCAAATCCCTCAGCCTACTGCAAAAATTAACATCATCTCCAATCGCAGTGATCCGACTTCGAAGAGGAGAATACCAATAGCCAAATAGAACTTGACCACAGTTTTCTCTTATACAAATGCCTTAAATAAATTCGATGAATTAGTCAGGTATCAAAGGGAATGAACTTTTTGGGAGCAGATTTTCCTATATAATGCGATACTACTGGTTGCGGAGAATCTTTGATAAGTTCGCGAATTCTATTCTCCATATCTTGAACATTCTTGGTAACGCGTTGGTGCTGACGCATGTGGTCAGTCCACGTATCGGCTATTCTGATTTCCATGTAATGACCCGAATCAGCGGGGTCCTGGAATAATTCCCAATAAGCCATCCCTTCAGTCTTTAACATACGTCCTAGTTCATTTAAACTCCGCTGGAACTCTTCAGATAATTTAGGATCAATCTTGTTATATTCGATAGTTATTAGTGTTTGATTGTCAACCTGTGAGGGATCAATTGAAGATTGAGGGGGAATTGACCAATGATCACTTGCTGGCGTAAAATCAAGGTCGTCAAACAATGTAGTGCTGTAACGCTTCCTAAAAATGATAGTGGCACCTAAGGCTAATGAAGCTACTGATAGCGTGATTGGGATACCAAATGTGTTAGCCACAGCACCCCACAATACACTTCCAACTACCAAGCCACCATTCAATATAAGCAGATAGACTGCTAATACTCTGGCTCCAATCCATTTTGGTGCAGATTTCAATCCAATGGTATAAAATTTCGATAATATCGTAATGTAAGCTATTCCTCCAAGACCCATGACCAAGCAAGCTATCTCAAAAATTCGTATGTATCCCATTACAAACGTAACGATTGCGAGTAACGCTATAGACAAAGTAATAAGAGTCTCTACTGAAGCCTTGGGTCTCAACCTTGGTAAAATTACAATTCCGCCAATAATTGCGCCCACACCATAAGATCCTAATAACAGTCCAAAACCTGTGGAATCAAGTCCCAGTTCATGTTTAGCTATAAGTGGTAAGAGAGATAATAAAGCGCTACTGCACAATGCAAATAAACCTGCTCGTAAAATTAATACATGTGCTGCCTGGGAGTGGCGTATATACCTAATTTGAAATCGAATTGCTCTAATTATGTTCTCCGGTGGTAGAGAGCTTTGTTGCTGGTGAAAAGTGACATTAGGTTTACTTGGTAATCTACTTAGAACTATCATCATACCAATAAATGATGCCGAATTGAGAAAAAATACAGCCCAAGGTGCAATTGCTGCTACAATAAAACCACCAACTATAGGGCCTATGACACGACCCAAGTTGCTGGCAAGAGCACTAAGGGTGAGAGCATTAGGTAGTTCTGATCTTGATACTAGACCACTCATGGTAGGGATAATGGGCGTCCTAATCATTGTCGTACCTGCTCCTAGCGCAAATGTAAGTATCAGCAATACTGTTGTGGTAGTCAGACCTACAAGTGTAAGGATTCCTAGTAGAGTAGATAATGTAAACATGTATGCACATGTAATAAGAAGTATGGTTCGCCTATCGAAAATATCAGATAGTATCCCAGATGGTAATGCGAATAGAACAATTGGTAGAGCAGTAGCAGTTGTGACAAGAGAAACGAATAAAGGATTTGGTGCAATTGAAGTCATTAACCATGATGCTCCTACATCATACATAGCCGCACCAACATATGAAAAGAGGGCAGCAATCCATAACATCCTATATAGACTGGATTTAAAAGGACTCAGACCGGAAGCTGAACTATCTCCTTTGCCTAGTTGCCCATCAATTCCAACCACGGGAATAAGTAAGCTAGACTTGGTGATACATTTTTCTATCTAGAATCTGCACGCCGGCTAGTATTAAGAAACCGTCTAACGATTCCACGGCTAGCACTAGTACTACAGAAAATGAAGGAGATTAGATTCAGATGTCATAATAACTATCCTTGTTGCAGTTTAACTAAAACCTCAAATACAGCAAGTTTTAGACTACTTGCATCAAAATTGCAAAGAATAAAAACTACGTCTATGTCCCTTGGATTACTTTTAACGGCTATCATCATATTGTCCTGTTTATCTACTACTATTTTTAATCAACGAAACAACGAGGCAATAGCTCAACAAGACGTCCAGACAACTAAGCATAGAGATATAGTTATTGATTTGGGTAATGGAGTAAAGACTAATGCTCAGCTAACTTATCCTGCTGTTGGAAAGGGACCCTTCCCTGGTGTTCTTCTTATTTCTGGCTCTGGTGCTCTTGATAAGAATGGAACTGCAGGACCAAAGACTACACCAGAGTGGCAGATAGCCCAACATCTATCAGAAAGAGGATTTGCGGTACTACGATATGATAAGAGAGGTGTTGGTCCATCTAGTTATCATTTTTCGAATTCAAATGTATGGGGGAACGCCACAGCCAATGATTTCTTACATGATGCAGAGAAAGCATTAAATGTTCTTATACAACAGCCTGAAGTAGATCCTAAGAGAATAAACTTAATTGGTCATAGTGAAGGTACAATTTACGCTCCAAGAGTTGCAATTGATAATTCTACTAAAGTAAAGAACATTATTCTTATGGGTACAGTAGCAAAGAACCTTGGCCGCTTAGTTTTCTATCAAACAGTGGCATTACCCTTGGAGTATGCTGCACAAGTATTGGATAAAAACCACACTGGATTTATATCAATAGAGCAAATAGCGAAGGATCCTGTCTTACTAATGAGTGGTGGCTTGCCAATACCGAGTTCGATCTTACGTCCTAATAATACCAAAACAATAACTAATACTCTCGTAAGAAACTTCGGTACTAACGATTCTATAAGTATTGACAAACAACTTAAACCTTCGCTAATGAAATCTTATGAAAATCTGACAGTATTAAATTTGTCTAAATGTAACAATATTGGGGGATGTCCTATATGGTATAGATCCCAGCTTAGCTTGATACCTACTTTGAGTATCATTGGCAATGTCTCTAAATCAACAGGTATTCTGCTACTTAATGGAGAAAACGATTCTCAGACTCCAGTTCAACAAGCGTTTCTCTTGCAACAAAGATTGACTGATGTGAATCATCCTGATCATACGTTGATAACATATCCCAATCTAGGACATTTGTTCTATCCTTCATCTCAGTGGTTGACTAGCCCAGGACCAATTGAACCTTAAGTTTTAGCAGACCTTTATTCATGGATTGAAGCTCATTCAGGTCTTTCACAGTCCTACTTTAAACCTACTAGCGCTTCCACCGATATAGCAAACACAAGTTCCTTGAATACAAACAAGACCTCTTAATAGTCATCTTAATCACATAATGAAAAACAACAGTTCTCTCCATAATACATATTAGCTCCAAATGTATGAACCCCCAAGTGAAACACAAGGGTTCGAATCCCACTACCCGCGTTATACACAGGGCTTCCATCAGTAAGCTTATTACCTTTCAGTTGACGATTTTAGCTATAGGCTCATGGCATTCCAACAATTATCATTACATTCGAAAGTAGTGACGAAGAAAAAAGGCTAAAACCATGACCGAACTTCATGGGATGTTAGGTGATATAATGAAATTTTGTTCTAAGACTTATTCCAATAAAGCTCTGAAAAACTTGTTGGAGAAGATATTGACGATGCGACAAATTCTCTACTTGGCGTAGTCAGATGGTACCTATCTTCGTCGTGAAGCAATAATGAAGGGATTTAATGAAAAGGCAAGAACTTTATACTTTGGAACCTTATACTGAATATTGGATGTAGTCTCATCATACAATAAAATTGATCTGTTTACTACATCGATTATTATTACTTTTATCGTGTTACTACTCATACTTAGTGTAGGAACTTATCACACTAGATCTTTTAGTTTCGTTACCTCAGCTCAGACCCCAAATCAAAATGATAACCAAACTAATTTTCTTTCCTTGAAAACTCTGATACAAGGTGGCTCTCCATATCTAGGTAACGTATCCTCACCTATCACGATAATTGATTTCAGTGACTTTCAGTGTTATCTGTGTAACAGGTTTGTTAAAAACACAGAACCCTTGTTAAATGAGACTTATATACAGACTGGGAAAGTTGTACTAGTGTTTAAACACTTACCAAATCGCGGACTTGACTCAACTGGTGCAGCAGTTGCAGCACAATGTACCAATGATCAGGGAAAATTTTGGCAGTTTCATAATTTGCTTTATGGAAATCAAAAACAAATTGACTCAGGATGGGTTAATAAAGATAATTTGAAGAAATTTGCGTTAGATATTTCAGGTCTAAATATTCAGGAGTTTGATTCGTGTTTCAATAGTGACAAAAACACGAACTTTATTGAGAATGACACTAAGCTGGCTCTGTCTTTAGGTTTCAGAGAGACTCCCTCCTTCGTAATAATGAACAGTAATGGTTCAAATCCAGAATTCTTGCAAGGTGCACTTCCATTTCAATCATTTAAGGCTGTAATTGACAATAAGCTATCTCAACTATCTTAATGGATCATCATAGACTCTTAAAATTATATTCCTTTAACTCGGCATGCTCAATAGATTTCTAAAAAACAATATGAAGATGAGATTGTCGTAAAGAACCTACTGGAAGTTCTCAAGATACTGTTTGATGATATAAATTTATTAGGTTCAAGCCCTATCGGCAAGTAGTGCGGTGAGTCAGTTTTCAGATGCAAGATGATAATAAAACTCATTCTTGTACGCTGTGTGGTAAGCCAATAGAGAGCAATAATTTGATTAGAATTGACGATGATTCAGATTCCCTCCATTCCTTCTATCTATTTGATCGTAAGGAGTGCGTAGATATGTTTAGGAGACTAAGGGCTGTATACGGAGAAAACCTTAGAGATTTTCTCAAAGATGAGCAATATGTCTCAGACCCGTTTTGGAACAGAGTGCTTCCTACGAAAGAAGAAGTATTAGAATTGCATAATGAAGAAGCTGAAAAAAGTATGTTCGTGAAACAAATGGTTGAGCCTGAGGAGATACTTGAGCTTGGTTTAAAACTAATTAAGGAAGCTAAGAATGAAATTCTCATAATGTTTTCTACTGCAAATGCGTTCCATAGACAGGAACGATCTGGAGGTTACAATTTGTTAAAATCAATTAGGGAAAGTAACAAGTCAATAAAAATTAGAATTCTTACTCCGCATGATGATAGAATCAAACAAATAGCAAAAAAAATGAACGATGAATTGAAAATAGAGACTAGGAACATACTAGACTATTTACAAATGATGGTTACTATTTTGATCATAGATAGAAAATATGCCCTAACTATCGAATTAAAAGACGACGCCAAGACGAGCTCATATGATGCAATAGGGTCGGCTGTTTATTCTACGAATAAGTCACTCTGTATTTCATACGTATCAATTTTCGAAAGTATATGGAAGCAAGCAGAGCTTTACGGAGAGATAAAAACACTCGAAAATCAAGTTAGAGTACAAAAAAATGTTGAAAAAAGTTATCTTATCGCGGTGGCTCGAGGGTTAAAAGCCCCGCTCAAACCAATGACAGCGTTAGCAGAAATAATCCGCTCCAAGGATTTAGACCGTGGCAAACAAGATGAATTCGTAGATAGCATAATAAAAAATGCTCAAGAAATAAATGATATTGTTGATCAAATGGTGATCTCAGAAAATCAATTATAGAATCTTAGCAACTAAAGAGCGTCTTCTTATAGGTCCGATTCTGGTACCAATTCTGCCGATCCCGGACACATATTATTTCTTTTCTGCTTCTAACAGCCGGGTGGTCTTCAAAATACTCCATACTACTGTTCCTCACTATAAAAGATATTATCATAGAATGCATGAATCCACCCAGATACTTTAAATCGAAATGAAATTACTTGAAGATTTCCAACTGAAAGTACAAGATTCGAATCCCCCAGCCACTGCTGCTCAACTTCTTTCATTTAATTAAAATTAAATATGTAATCGAATTGCACTGAAATGAATGTTGTAAACCTTATATCAATGTGATTGGCTTTGAAATATACCTTGAGCACAGCTATTACTACAGATAACAGCAAATCATCCCAATCATCATGGAAACTAGAAGGAGATTATTTTGAAGGATGTAATTGTGATATAGTTTGTCCATGCGTTTTCCTTGCGGATCCTGATGAGGGCAACTGTCATGTCACATGTGCATGGCACATACAGAAGGGAAATTATGGAAATACGGATCTGAGCAATCTCAATATTGTTGCTCTGTTTAATACTCCCGGTAACATGGCTACAGGGCCAAAATGGAAAGCAGCGCTGTATATAGACGAAAGAGCAACTCAACAACAGAAGGATCTAATCATAAAAATATATTCTGGACAAGCAGGAGGATTTTTTGCCGTGGCACATAATTTTATCGGCGAAATGCTTGGAGTAAAATCTGTTCCTATAGAATTTAGTATCGATGGAAAACGCAAGTGGCTTAGAATAAAAGATGTATTAGAATTAGATACAGAAGCAATTGAAGGAGGAGACAAAAGCAGAGATTCAGTTGTAGCTAATGTACCATTTTCGGTAGTCCCGGGTGCTGATATGACTATTGCACGCTCAAGCAAATACAATTATAATGACCATGGAATGGAATGGACTAATTCAGGCAAAAATAGCTTCCATTGTAGATTTAAGTATAGTCCCTAATAACAATAATAGAAAAAACAATTTCCAAATTACAAATAACGCTTTCTTTCTGAAAAATTGGAGGTCGCTGATATCTGAAACAATGCACTCCTTACAAGTCGGCATTATTAGGAATACTAGCGTAGATTTGTAAGATACTCAATTCCATAAATTTATTCACGTTTATTAGAACTGAAGATTTAACGAGAGTTTTTAATCAAATTGATGTTAATGAATATTTAAAGGCAATATTTTGCCTGTGAATTTGTGTCTAAAATAACCAGTCATGGTTTTATTAAGAACGTGATTATCGTATTACTATTTTCGACATTATTTATGAGTACGCTCTCACTTACGGGGCGAAATATATACGGAGCTTCTGAATTGAAAATATTAACTGTGGGCAACTGGGGCTGTACCTCTAACAGCCAAGCTACAGTCAATAATATTAATAGCAAGAATCCAGATCTGGTTCTAGGGTTAGGTGATTACTCTTATGAAAGTACACCTGACTGTTGGTTCAATGAAATAAAAGCCTTTGACAGCAAAATGAAGATAAGTA
>DATBFR010000043.1:0-21090 GCA_036558405.1 Nitrososphaeraceae archaeon
GTGCGCAGTTTTGGTCAATGTATAAAAATCTGAAACATCCGCCCTATCATCACAACCACAAAAGATTAAAAAATTCTTGATAGATTGACCGACCAAATATTTTTTGTAGTTTAACCGTTTAAGACTGAAAGGCAGTTCGAAGTAATCTTCACTATTGTTGTTCGACATAAACTGTAGATGATTAATAGAATGCTGTATATAAGTTTAATTACGCTAGAAGTTGACATCTAATATAGCTTTAATTTTATTCTATTCCCTAGAACAGACCGATCTTAACAAGAAAGTATACCTTTGAATTCTGAAACAAATACACCATGAATCTAATTTGACACAAATTAAATTGGAGAAATTAGCTTTTTCTTCTGATTCTTATGAATGAATATTGTCAAATAATGATGGAAACTAAATATTAGATGGGAATTTAAGGACTAGCAAGCAAATGAAAATCTCCATATCTGGCATCAGAGGAATTTATGATGATGATCTTAATCTCCACGATGGACTAAAATTTTCGAGATTATTCGGTTCCTACATTAGTAAATTTGGAATTACCACGTGTTTGCTTGCAAGAGATACTCGTCCATCTAGTGACGTATTACTTAAAGTGGTCTCTGCCGGGCTTATGGAACAAGGCATTAATGTATTTAATTTGAATGTGGCACCTACGCCAATTGCTTTCAGGGAATCACGAAAGTATAAATCTGCAATAATAGTAACAGCTTCCCATAATCCTCTTGAATGGAATGGGTTAAAGTTTGTTATCGAGGGTAGAGGGATATTTGAGGACGAACTTGATGCAATGCTAAATGGATCAGTATCTCCTCCTGCCATTGCATATGGAAAGATCCATTCCACCTTTTCTAGCTACATACAAGATATTGTAGACTTGATTGAAGTTGATGCCTATGCTAACAATATTGGAGGAGAAAAAACCATAGGTTTTGATCCTGGCGGAGGTGCTGTATGTCAATACGTCCCAGAATTATTCAAGAGGCTAGGTCAAAAAACCCATTCTATAAATGATATTGAGGGAATATCATCAAGAACACCAGACCCTACAACTGACGAACTACTTGAATTGCGAGAGCTTGTAACAAACAACAAACTTGACTTTGGATTTGCGTTTGATATGGACGGAGATAGACTTGTTGTAATAGACAAGAATGGAAAAAAACTAGCCCCTGATCTAACGCTTCTTCTTTGCGTAGCAGGTACGATTCGACATAGCATTAAGAAGTACGTTACAAGCATAGACACAACTAACGCCGTTTCTGATATAGTAAAGGCGTATGGGGGTTCAATTAGCTATTCAAAAGTTGGCGAGGCAAATGTAGTTCAAGCCATGATGAAAATTGATGCTGAAGCAGGAGGAGAAGGAAGCAGTGCGGGTTTCATTATGCCTAAATTCAATATGTGTAGAGATGGCATGTTATCAGCATCCATTATTGCCTCATTGAATGACAAGTCAGTTAAAGAATGTGAAAGCTTAACATCAAAATACGAGATAATCAGGACAAAGATCCCAGTAGATCCATCTAAAGTTTCGAATTTGATGCAAAAGTTGAAAGAGAGACTCAAAGAAGAATCCACCGACGTCTTGGAGCTGGATGGCATTAAGGCCTTGGTAGATGAGAATTCTTGGATACTAATTAGGCCATCTAATACCGAAAATGTTCTAAGGATTTCTGTTGAATCACTGCATGGCAAGGTTTCAACACTTTACAAAAAAACTGAACAGATGGTACTGTCTATCCATGACCAAATTAAATGAAAGAGAAATTGTAGATCTATTCGTTTCACGAATTGTAAAAAAATCCATCTACAAAGTCATCAGAGACGACGTAGTTATGGTTCCTATCAAAATCGGGCAAGAAAAGGCAACTTTGGCATTCAAATGCGATATGCTGGTAGAAAGCACCGATGTGCCCGATTTAATGCAGCCTTGGCAAATCTCTAGAAAGAGTGTGCTGGCCTCCGTTAGTGATTTTGCAGCAAAGGGAATAAAACCAAATCATTGTCTGATATCCATTGGAATCCCAAAAGGCTATAGCAAATACGATATTGGGAATCTAATAAGAGGATTTCAGAAGGCTTCAAAAGAATTCAAAGTCGAAATTATTGGAGGGGATACTAACCAATCCCGGGAGTTGGTTATAGATTGCATCTTGACCGGCCTTATCTATCCAAATACCGAGAATTTGCCAGTGCGGCGACATGGGGCGAGAGTAGGTGATCTCATTGTTGTTTCTGGAAAATTCGGGTATACGTCATCAGCTTTTAAAATTCTTTTATCGCCGTCTATAACTACAACTAGCAAATTTAAGTCCAAGGCGCTATCTTCCATTCTTAATCCTAAACCTAATCTCAAATTCGGATTTTCCCTGGCAAGTTATTTTTCATCTTCAATTGATTCAAGTGATGGACTCTCAGCTTCGTTATACGAGTTGGCTCAACAGAGCAATGTTGATTTTCTCATAACCAACTTGCCTACCTCGAGGGATGTCTATAATTTTGCCCTATGCAACTCGCTTTCCATCGATGACTTGGTTTTTTTTGGCGGAGAGGAATACGAAACTGTAGCCACTGTGCCAAGATCAAAATTCAAACAAATGAAATTGAAGGCTAGGAGCAAGCAAATCAGCATGTATGTTGTAGGTGATGTCGTGGGCAAATCTGGAACTAAGGGAGGGAATGTGTACTTGAATCAAAACATTGAAGGAAAACAAAGGCGACTACTGAAAAACTACGGCTTTATGCATTTTTCTTCATAGTGCAAATAAGTGAGATGAGAACTACAAGTTCTGTGCACAAATCATTATTTCTTTTATACTCTTCTTCCTCTTCGTCCACCGGGCTTTCTTGTAGTGTCGTGTGGTATGGGGGTGACATCATCAATTCGACCTATTTTAAAACCTGCTCTAGCAAGTGCTCTTATAGCTGCTTGAGCGCCTGGTCCTGGTATACGGGGTCCGACTCCACCAACTGCCCTAACTCTAATGTGAAGAGCGTCTATCCCTTTTGACTTTGCAATATCAGCTGCAGCAACTGCTGATTTCATTGCAGCATATGGAGAAGATTCATATCTGTCGGCGGTAACATGCCTTCCTCCAGAGCTAAATGATATCGTCTCTGCGCCGGTTATGTCAGTAATGTGAACCAAAGTATTGTTATAACTGCTAAATATGTGAGCGACTCCCCATTTATGCTGAATAATCTCCTCGGTTCCTGACAAATTGAATTGTAATGATACTTTTTAAAGGGTGTTAAAAATGTATTGACAATACTTTCATTATTTCATTGACCTTACCTAAATATCGAAACTATTTGAGGCGTAAACTGTTAGAAACCACCAATTAACTGGGGAAATTTATCAAGGTTATGCACACAACAATATACCCTATCGTAACTTTAAAGAAGGGTCATGATGTATAAGGGCTAGTAAAAATGAAATGGTTGTTTAAGCGCAAGAATGTAGATAATACAGATAGAACCTTTAATTGCAAATATTGTAGTATGAAATTTGAAGATCAAGAGAAAATGAAACGACACGCAAGAAAGGCACACAGTGAAAAAGGCGGAGACATGCCGAACTTTAATCCTTTCGGTGGTACTTGAACTGAAGATTCACTTCAGGCCATCAGGCTAATAGGTTTTCATTAAATCAACATAGATCAAGATATACAGGAATATTTTAGATCTCATCTCACCACACTTCCACTTCACATAATGAAATTACTGAAGTGTGGAACAAGGGTTGACAAACATCACTAAAGCAGTATTATATTATTATTACCCTAGAATATTTTTGTTCATATTCTATCCGTGGTATTTTGAATCCTGCAAAATTGATAAGATATTAATATTGCGGTTTCAATATGCACTTTTGGTGCTTGTTAAGGCGGAAAAAGTTATCAGTATAGACCTATTCTTAATTGGAGTTAACTACACTAGATTATGAAATGTTTCCAGTTCATGATGATACACAGCGAATTCATGGTCGACCTTATCTAAATTATGGTTTAATTGCAGCCAATGTGATCGTATTCATTTACGAAGTAGTTGCAACCAGCTATTTCAGTAATGAGGCTGCTACTAATGCACTTATGCAAAGATACGGTGCTATTCCAAATCAAGTACTATCAGGGGATGTAACATCAATATTTACATCTATGTTTCTCCACGGAGGATTAGCACACCTAGTAGGAAACATGGTCTTTCTCTTCGTCTTTGGAGACAATATTGAAGACAAGTTTGGTCGTATAAAATATTTATTGCTTTATTTAATGTGGGGAGCAGCGGCCACAATAGTTCATAGCTTATTTGCTGTTTCTGCAGGTAGTGGTGAAATTCCAGCTATAGGAGCTTCAGGTGCAATTTCTGGTATACTAGGGGCTTATTTAGTAATGTTTCCAAGAGCTAGAATCTACACTGTGATTTTTGCTTTCTTCATTACAACTGTTAGGATACCTGCAATTGCATTCATTCCGTTCTGGTTTATCATGCAAATTATTTTAGGATTTATCGATCCACTTGGTGGAGTTGCATATGGTGCCCATATTGGTGGCTTTTTGGTGGGATTGGCAACAGGATATTTGTGGAAAACGCTAAGACTTTATCAACAGCAACCAGAGGCTTCAAAGCCAAATTGGTACTACAACAAGAGTAAAAATAGACCCAATATAGATGAGATGGGAGTCAATGCTCAGCCTGAATTAATTAAAGGACCTGATTTCTACGAAATAATTGCAGAAATACGTGGAGTAACTTCAACATCAGAAATTAAAGTTGATTATGATCCAAATACAAATATCATGAGGATATATTCAATAGCACCAAGTACAAGTGAAGTCAAAATCAAATTGCCAGATGATGTATCAAACCCACAAGTAAACCAGATTCAGTATTTGAATGGAATAGTTCGAATTCGTCTGAGATGAGATAGTACTCGTATATTCTTGAAACAAGGTTTACCTTTTACCCTTCCCTTTGACATAAGTCAAATGCTAAATATACCTCTATTACTGATTTAAGATAAAATAAACACATTACATGACTTGACTACTTGGTAATCTCATCTAATGCAGAAGAATCATAGAGCGATTTGCTCAAGTCCCGGTATTTTCTATTTACGAATTCTAGAGATTCAGAAAGTTTTTTTGATTTGCCATACTTGAATCTGATCAGTTCTCGGTGTCTCCAGTAGTGCTTAGCTTCTGCAACGTAAATCGTCGTAAAATATTCAGGTCCAACAAGACTGTCGGGTAATTTGATATTGTGAGGAAAAAGATATTCTATTCCAAACCATTCATCGCCATCGGGATAATCATTTCCAGTGAATACATCAAAATATAGATGCAGAACATCATCAAGTGTCAAGCCTTCATCGTTGATCAGAGGATGTTTGACACGTGATTTGTGGTAATCCATGTTCATCAATTGAACCTCAAAATATGTACGAATAATAGCCCGTCGAAAAATCTCGTTAGATTCTCTGAGGTTCAAAGATATTATAACTTTGAATAACTATATTATAATCTATTAAGTAATTATGGTTAATTAGCCTCAATTTCTATCTCATACTTGTGCAAGAACAAGCATGGCAATGAGACTGAGGTTAACATTTCAGATAATTAGAGCTAAAGTTATCAGGACTTTGTCTTCTCAGTGAATATCATATTCATGTCGACTTTCGCCAACTAACTAGAGATGGATGATTTGCTGGCTTACTTAGATTCACGTCGTAATAGCGAATCTGAGGACCCAGGCGCAAAATCACATCGATAATCTATATAGCCGTACAAATTAAAAATCACTACTCTCAGATTATGTCCATTACGCCAAGATGTTGCAGCGATTGCGGTCAAGAATTATCATCAGGCGCGAGTGTCAAATACTGCTCGAATTGTGGTGCGGTAGTGAAGGAAAATAACATAGAAGATATTGAAAGGAAAAAAGACGACACTAACGAGGATGAATTAAAATCTATTCCTTCGCGACAACCGTCTATAGTAACACAACTGCCATACAAGAGTCCAGGCACAGCAGCACTCATAGCCTTTATCGGAGGTATATTTGGATTACCAGGTATAGGTCACATATACAAGGGGAAATTAGGAAAAGGAATTGGCATACTAATTCTTGGCTTGTTTCTCTATGCTATGATGATAGCTTCTATTTTTGGCTTTTCGCCTATGACATTCATATTCGCTATTGCATATCTAATTATGTTTATATGGCAAATATTTAGTGCCAGAGGTCAAGCGAGAGAGTTCAATAAGCTTGTAAAGGAAAGTGGGAAAGAACCTTGGTGAATGATGCTACCCTTAATAAATTGGAAGTTTTCTTTTAAGCTAGTATGCAGATTTTTCTTTAATTTTAGCCCCTGTCCACTTAATGAAGAAGGATGTAAAGAGAATAACGTACTTTATTAAGATACTAACGTTTATCTAAGCTGGTAATAAAAAATAACAAATTTCTTTACAAAATTTTATGCCAAGTATCGTAGTACAATATCTCTCAACAAGGACCTTGTACTTTCAGGCGTTGTTGGCTTTATTGTTAGCCTTGCAGTTGCTGCTTATCTGTCTCCGAAATATCCTACAAATGATTTTGCAATTTCTCTACTGACTGTAATAGCGGGATTTGTATTCTCTAAAATTACATTTGCTATTCTTTTTCACCTCGATAATAGAAAGAGATATACACAGAGGTTTACTGGCAAACTAAACATTCCTGTTTTAAAACAAATAATAAGAAAAATGATATTTGCTGATTTGGTATTTGATGTTGTTAACAATCTCTCAAGATTCTTCGTTATGTTTGAATTATTGGAAATAGGATACGGGGCCATATCTGCGACAACGATAGCTTCCATAATAGCTGCTTGTCTTTCTTATTTAGCCATAAACGTAATAGTTAGAAAAATACATCTGTTCGGCTCGAAGAAACAATCGTAATGGAGGCTGGCCCTAAATAATATCACTTCGCTTCAATGCACAAGTGCTAATTTCGCCATCTACCCCTGGTGCCTATACCGCGGCCGCCACATCTACATTAAAGGAAATCTTGGAGTAGGATAACTACTAGTGCTGACTGTTCAGATAATCCGTCGGGAATAAAACAAATCATACATTTTTCGTGCGTGACATATTCCCATTATCTATCTGAAGTCCGCTATAATCAGCCTGTACTACCGATTATATAGATTAGACGGTGCCTTTATCCTGAATAAGTAGAAGTGAGGAATCAACGATTTCACACGTTGAGATAGGAAACCTATTTCTCACAATCGCAAAGAGAGGACAATTCTGATGAGATTTCCACAAATAGCTGGTATTTTTGAATAATAACCCAGCAGCTCTTAATTTTAAGCTAAACTCAACAACGATTCAACTTCAATGGCATGTACTGGATTTTGTTCACAAATTGGCTTTGGTAACGCGTCGTATAGGGATGGAACAAGGTACTGTAGCAAATGTGAACTTTTCATCAGAACAAAGGATATTTCGTGTCTGTGTTGCAATACTAGATTAGTATAGTACTCATTAGTAGATTTACAACAAAGAGAATGTGGTTAGCAAAAATCATATCTGCGGTCAGAGCAATAAGACATGACTGAATCATGAAAAAGTCATGGCCCCCTTACCATAAGTGTTAGATGCTAATTACGATGTAATGTCCCAAAATTTGTTTAACACAATAGCGGGCCAGCTACTTATCCACTATTGACCTACAAATTACTTTATTATATTCTATATCGAGACAAGTTAGCCGGGTTCACAAACCTAATATCACTAGTGATATTTGGCCCTTGTCTTTTGAAATAACATCTTTAATAAACTTTAGTTTATGGTAATATGTTTATAAAGTAGGGTAAATTTGGTAAATTGTTTCTACAGAGAGGGATTAATATTTCAGGATATAGTCTGTTAGTAACGATTCTTGTAGCATTCCTTGTCCTGTACATCTCTTATCCGCTATTTGGCTTGGTCTACATTGGTGCATCCACTGATTTGGTACAATCTTTAACAAAACCTGAAACTGTAAATGCGCTCCTATTAAGTCTAGGAACGGCAACACTTTCAACTTTAATTTTATCTATTTTTGGAATTCCATTTGCTTATGCTCTGGCCAGATTTCAGTTCAGGTTCAAATTTCTACTCAGATTAATAGTAATTCTTCCATTGGTACTTCCACCCTTGGCTAGTGGCGCGATGTTGTTGGGAGTATTCGGACCTTACTCATTCCTTGGAGAACTACTTCCATTTGATTTCACTCAGTCAGTTCTGGGAATCATAATAGCACAGACATATGTTGCTTCTCCCTTCATCATTCTCCCAAGCCAAGCTGCATTTGAGGCAGTCCCAGAAAAATATGAAACTATGGCTAGAGTTTTGGGGAAAAAGAGATTTGAAGTGTTTTTTAGAATCTCCATACCATTGGCGAAGACTGGTATACTTGTTGGAGTGCTGATGGCCTGGATTAGGTCAATTGGAGAGCTGGGTGCAACTCTCATGATGGCATATAATCCACATACTATATCAATTCAGATCTTTGAGGACAACGCAATAGGCGGAATCAAAAATTCTGTGGCTGGAATAGTCTGGGTCATAATAATTTCCGTTATTGCCCTTACTATTTTTCTTTTTTTGAGACGCAATCATAGTATTAAGCTTGGATGGTATAGATAAACAAGAGGGATCAATGATTAGTGACACTAGAAATTAGTAACCTGTCTAAGAGTTTTAAATCTTTTACACTAGGACCACTCAACCTTAACATCCATGCTGGTATTATGGTTGTATTAGGACCTACTGGAAGTGGCAAAACTACCTTAATCAACCTGATCGCCGGCATCATTAGTCCTGTTACTGGTAACATAATATTAGATGGAATTGATATTACCAAAACCCCTATCGAATCAAGAAAAGTAGGATATGTATTTCAAGATTCAGCATTATTTCCTCATCTAAACGTCCATCAAAATATTTTATTTGGTCTAACAAGGAAGGAATCACAAAATGAAGCAAAGATTGGAATGATAAGAAAAATAATTGAAGATCTTGGGTTGGTTCATTTGCTTAACAGAAAGATTGGTGGACTTAGTAGTGGAGAACTTCAGAAAGTTTCACTGGCCCAAGTGCTAGTTACCTCTCCAAGGATAATCCTTCTTGACGAGCCACTTTCACATCTAGACCCGCCTACAAGAGATAAGCTTAGAATCGAGTTAAGGTCTATACTGAAAAAACAGCATGTTCCTACAATCTATGTTACTCATTTTGAAGAAGATATTCATGCACTTGCTGATTCCGTATCAATTTTGAATAAGGGAAAATTAGAAGGAACCGGAAGACTTGAGCAAGTACTAAATGCCCATTTGACAACGCCGTCATTTCTTGCTCAAGTAACGTCAGGTGCCAATTACATTGAGGGACAAGTTGTGAATAGCAAAAATGGTTTAACCTCGTTCAAAGTGGGAGACCATATATTTAATACACTTGGAGAATTCACTGCTGGAACTAAAATCGGAGTCATATTAAGGAGGGAAGATATCATACTCTCAAGGGAAAAAATAGAAACTAGCGCACGCAACATGATATATGCTCAAGTAGCAAAAATTAGTCAAGAATCAAATTTGGTTGATATACATTTGAGATTAGATGGATTTGAGCTAATTTCGAGAATCACCAAATCGGCAATGGAAGAACTTGGAATCACATTACATGATTCCATTTATGCAATCTTTAAAGCATCTGCACCTCATGTTGTACGTGAAGAAAATTGATTATACAATCATTCATTCTGATAGAGTTATACCCGCGCAGCAGCAGCTTATAATCTTGTTATTCAATTAGCCTGATGACATAACGATGGATGATGGCTCTATTGAGATAATTATGAAAGATACACAAATTTAGTACGAGTTAGTTAATAATAATATCTGACTATGGCAAATTCACAATCAAGGGAAGAAATAGCAAAGGAGCTAATTGAAAACGAAATAGATCGTATATCGACAAATTCTTCAGTTGTTAAGCAGAACGGGTGCGCTGCTTGTCATGTACTGTTTAGTTTGGTAGATAAATTACAGACTAGCGAATCAGACGCCTCCGATCTTTTATCTGAAGTCTTATTCCACGATCCCAAATTAAATGACTATTTCATTGAAATGGTGGAAAAAGTACATATGAAAGAAAGAATGATGGGCATACCCTTCTCAATCAAGACTCGTGAAGCTAAAGACAAATTTATTGATTCTAATTTCAAAAATCTTCTGGCTGAATTGTCATCAGACGTTATCAATTACGGAACAGATATGGTTTTGCGTAGACTGTTAGTATCAAATATTGCACTAGAAATTGCTCAGAACATAGGCATTGACTACCACGCGGCTACCGAAGAGCTTTATTACTATATGAGAAAAAAGGATCAGCAAACCCACGAATGGATCCAAGAATTCGCTAACAGTTTCTATAAAAGAGTGGACAAAAAAAGGTGATCTAATTTCCTCCCTTACATCCGATAAATAAGAAATTATCTCTCAATCTTCCATGAGGAAGAGCTGAGAAGAAAACGCTGCCATATTCTTAGAACCTATTCTTGATTACAAAATTGGTAGTCCTTATATTGGTCAATTTGTCCTAAGTGCATGATGTATAAATCGTCACCATTTGCAAGTTTAGTCAATAAGTACACGATAATTGCTTCTGCCGTAGTTATTATTATTCTACTCTTCCAAATACCAAAGATGAGTTTTTCAGAAATATTTGAAGGCACTCCACAGAAGGACAATCTGACGGGTACAGTTCAAGAAGATTTCATTTCAGGTGCAGTTGGAGCTGATATTCTCAACGGTAGTCTTGGGAATGATGAGCTTGATGGTGGAGCAGCAGGCGACATACTAATTGGGGGACGGGGAAATGACACGTTATTTGGGGGGATAGGAAACGACAATATGACTGGAAATGAAGGCAATGACCAACTCTTCGGTGGGCCTGGTGCAGACACATTAGCTGGTGGAGGAGGCGCTGACTACTTTAATTGCGGATTAAGCATAGACCGGATTCTTGATTTCAACGCTGCAGAAGGTGATGTAAGACTATTAAACTGCGAAAGTCAGACGGTCTTGAAAAATATTTCTTCCAGTACAAACAGTACGGACACCACAATCAATAAAACTAGCTCAGATATTCCTCAAAATTTGTCTGATCTAAAAAGTAATATGAGTCAATTCGTAAATCAAACAGTTACTAAACTTGAACAGACAGGACCACCAACAGCCGGACAGAATGAAAGTAGATCGATAAACGTTACAGGTGGTAACATTGGATAGAACGCAACTGATTAGGGTAAAGATAAATTAAACGATACAGAATAAATTGCAAAAACATCAAGTTCAATTGTAGCAGGGAAGGTATTGCGAGCTTGATTTTACATGAGGAACTGACTGACTATGTATAAAGAAATTATTTTCACGTTAAATCTCTAATTTTATTTTGATATTACCATGATGAAACACATCTATAATACATTTATCTGAATAATATTAGGTTCAGTAACAAATATCTAATAAAATTAATGATTAGCGCAAGAATTAATAATTATATGTGTAATAAATCATGTTGATCACTAGTAATTTATGGTAGAAGATAAGAAACAAATTCACTACCGAATAGATACCTTGTTGAGATATTATGGGATAAGAGATGAGGAAAAATTGCTAAAATATCTAAAAGCGCAAGGCCAGAAAGATCAACTACAGTCAAGTAGTCAATCAAGTAAATCAATAAAGGCTTAAGGCTTTATTAACAATTAAGTACATTAGCGTTTACTCCAACTCCAACAGACATGGACGGTTCTGATGGGCTATGGGCAGCTACCATCAACATAATGTTACCTGGTCCATCGGGGCAAAATTTCTTAAGTTAGTTGAATACACATATGTAATTGAGTTTGATTGAATGATTGAGGAGTGAGTGAAGTCAAATGCAAATAGGCAGGATAGTATCGTTTTTGCCAAGTTCTACTGAGATTCTCTATGAGATCGGAGCAGGTGATCTTTTAACGGGAGTAACTCATGAATGTAACTATCCAGTAGATGCAAAAAATAAACCAAAGGTAATCAACTCTTCAATTAATGCAAAGAATCTGAGTAGCAAGCAGATTGATGATAAGATTGTGGAATTGATAAGAGCTGAGGAAAACATTTACACAATAGATGACAAACAACTACTTAGCTCAAAACCAGATCTTATCATTGCACAAGGTATTTGTGAGGTATGTGCCCCTTTCGCCAAAGAAATTAACCGAGCAAATACAATATTGGGATATGAACCCGAGGTACTTGTTCTCCATCCACATGATTTAGACGATATCTTGGTGAGTATCACTCAAATAGCAGAAAAGGTAGGAAGATCAAATGAAGGCCGTAAACTAGTTAGGTCGTTACAGAAAAGAATTGATAATATTAAAAAGGTAGTCGATGAGGGGTCCAAAAAGAGCACAAAGGATAAACCAAAAATTGCTTGCATAGAATGGGTCGATCCTTTCTTTAGTGCTGGTCATTGGATACCACAGATGGTAGACATTGCAGGGGGAATTAACGGCCTAAGCGTAACTGGGCAACCATCACAGCGCATTTCTATTGAAGAAATCATCAAATTCAATCCAGATAAAATAATTTTAATGCCTTGTGGCTTTGATGTGGCCAGAACTTTGAACGAAGCAAAATCATTGAGAGACAACAGTAAATGGAAATCTTTGCAAGCAGTACAAGAAGATCAAGTATATGCTGTAAACGCTAATGCATATTTTAGCAAACCAGGCCCAAGAACAATCATAGGATTAGAAATAATGGCAAAAATAATAGATCCAACAGCTTTTGAGAATATTGAATTGCCTCCTAGTTCATATGATAAAGTAAAAAAGTGATGGTTTATTTTATTGGTACATAAGTAGCCACTCAGTCAGTTTACTATACAGCATTTTGTTCATAGATTGCGCTCTAGTTACTCAATTCTTAGACGATATTCAGAGCTGGTAAATAGTTATCCAATTATTTATACTTCTGAGTATATCATTTTGTATTCTTGTAATTTGTCTTTCATTTTTCCCCTTCTCTTCTGAACCGTATCCCAGTGCTCCGTATAACTTCTTGTAACATCGTCTAAAGTACTTGCAGAAAAACTCAAAATGTACTCGTACTTCTTTCCCCAATTTTGCTCGTAGTAATAAGGATGATCATAACAAATGGGATACTCCAGGGTAGAGTCAATATGGATCCATTTATCATCTATTAGAGATTCATTCCAACAATGATCTAAAAAATCATGAACCATTCTAGTTCGAATGGAAAGTGAATTTAGAATAGCTCCAAATAGAATCGACCATTCGCTGCACCTGCCAATTCTAGTATCTGCAATATTTACTATGTTGATGTACCGAGGAAAAAATACTTGAGAGCCACATTGATTACAAGTATGAATTTCTGACTTTCGAAGTATTTTTGAATCTCCACTTACTACTTGAGCGGTCATTATCTTAGTATTATTACTGTTACTATTATTACTAATTTCAGTACATGCCGCACATTGCAGCTGTTTAGGCATCCACTTCATGAAATCAGTTTTGAACCAATGTAATAGAGGCTTTAGCGATTGACCATTATCACTTTCTTCTGATACTTTCTTTGGTATTAGTTTATTGACATAGTCTAATATTGACTGATCATTATACTGTTCCGATACTCTCTTGTATAATGTAAAAGTATCCGCATTATCAGTCCGATTTTTCAGCTTATTATTATTTTTATAAAATAGCATGGCAACATCTTCTTTCTTTTATTATAATGATTCATTAACGTCGCCTCAATTAATTGTTTTATACTGGTGCAGTCGTTTCATAAGCTTACTTTATCATTGTTAAATACTATTGATGGTCATGCAAGTACGTACTACTAGATGACAAGTAATGGGATAGTCGACTCCATTAACAAGATCAAAGAACTGCTGGAGAGAAATTGCAGCGTAAAAAAGGTATATCCCCAAGTTTTTGGTTCAGATGCTGAAACAAATATTGTAACAGTTGAACTAGAGTGCCCAGATGGGACTCATCACAAAATTCGAGCCTACGGTGAAAATGCGCAAGCTGTAAGAGAGTTCCTAAGAACTAGAGAATTATAGCAGCAACAGGATCGCGAATTAATGATTTGCTTCCACCTATCAACCAGGATATATTGTCATCATTTACTTTAACTAATCAACAATAATTCTTCTAACCCAAAAATTTCAGAACGTTTTTGCCTTCAGTGGTCAGAGTAATCTTATGAGATGCACCTATTTTTTCGACAGTAATAAGATTTCGATCCAATAATGGCTGAATTAGATTTTTGTTTAATGACATGTATGCAGCTATCTCCTCCTTATCGGTATTTTGTGTCTCAACATGAATCAAACCTTCTCGCAAAGAAAGGTCTCTTAGTTGCTTCTTAGTAATAGCACCTCCTCCGCCAAACCCATCGATCAAATGCAAGCATCTGACTAACTTCTTGTTAGGAATTTCGATTTCATATTCTGGTAAAGAAACTATATCTTTCAATCCTTCAGTTTCTTGCTTTCTGGGCGCAGACGTATATTTTACTGGTATCGCATAATATGGTTTTATGTTAATTGTATTCTTCTTGAACATCATACAAGCCAGCATTGATGCTATTGCTTGAATTTTACTTCCAGCTGACACATTTACCATGATGTTGTTTCCATTCTCCTCAACTAATATTGTCCTGAATGCTCGCAGTGTATCAAAGAGGTCCGTCCTGTCAGCTGATTCTTCTCTGAATTCGATTTTTTCCTTATCAAGCTCTTTCTTTATTGCTTCAAGAAAGTGAATTCCTTCGTCAGTGGAAGGATTGTCGTGTGTGATCAACCAGACTCTATCCGCCTTCATTTTGATTGCAGGTAAAATGATTCTGTCAACCTCAAATCCAACAGGAGATATATGAATTCTCAAGGGAGTAGCAGGAGTAGTGACAAAGCCATTACTAAGCATACTCAGATTACTAAATATACTAATATAAAAATAGTTATTAATTAAGCTTGTAGTCAGTGCGTTAATTGTCTGCCAAATCCACCACTACTGCAACCACAATTAACGTGCGGGATGTATACAGAGGATTACAAAAAGCCCAAACTCATTTGGTACAGTCAACAGAAATTGCAACAGCTAGCGTATGCCAGCATTTATTCAAGCTTAGTTATCCATTTGGGGTTATTAGAGGTGAAAGAGACTACCTAATTGCCAATGCTGTACATGACATAATGAGTATTGCAATACATGGCCCAATTTTAGAAAATTGGATTCATAAATCTGGTCAATATGCTGACGTCACGCGCAATATTGTGAGGGATTCTTCAGCTATCGCCGAAGAGGTAATCAGAGAAGCAAAGGAAAATGCAAACAAAGAAGCAAGAAAAATTCCCGAATCATTTGATCAAGACGTAATGGATAGATATCAGGGTCTAGTAACAGGTATAACTAAACATTTAATGAAAAAGTACGAGCGGCCCGATCGGGTTATAACAGAAGTTACTATAACAAATATTTCAAACTTTCATGAAGGAAGAATTGATGCTATTTTAGAATTCAATGGTAAAGGGTATGGGATTTTAGATTGGAAAACGTATGATATTACTCGAGCGAGAGGTAGTGGTCATGAACGCTGGCAACTTATTTCAAACATGTTACTTTCAAATTATCGGTATAGGAAAAATGAGGATGATTGGACGAACTTTCGTTTTGCTTCAATTGTCTACTACGGCGGAGCTTATTTTCCACGACTTCCAATCGCAGACAAAGATATAGATAAAGTTAAAAAAGATAGATCTTTTGCGCATCAAGTACTTTGTGGCAAATATGTTCGAGCAGAAAAGCCCAAGTTCTGTCCGGTTTGTGATACAAATGCGGAAGGGTGTTCTGATTGCCGCTTTTACAGGGAAGATTCAAGAATGGCATTTGCAGGCGAGCTTCCTGATAATTACAGAAAAATAACTGGCCAACTCTTTGGCAATAGATACAAAGTATTAGAAGAAAGGGCAGAGACTCACAGGCATAAGCATGTTTTGGATACGATGGTGAATAGTTTGGGTAAAAGTTGTGCAATTAAGGAACTGGAAAAGTTTGGAATACTGCATAGTGGCTATCGATATGTCTCTGCAGATGGTAATACTGTCTTGTTTAAAAAGTATGAAGACAATAAGGAAAATTTCCTGGAACCAAAAAAAGTCCTGAGAATAATTGGTATGGAAGACTACAATAACGGTAATGGTGGCAGCAGTGAAAGCAATGTGGATGATAGCAATGTGGATGTAATAGGAAGAGGCAGCAGTAACAGCAGTAACAGTGGTATTTCTCTTCTTTCCTGCATATCGGAGCAGGCTACCGTCCTGGAAGTAAAATACGACGAGGATAGTAATAATAATAATGAGATAATTCTAGGATTCCGCTCCAAAGCTACCGTAGAACGAGCCAAAAAACAGCTGTTCAATTTACCTCTAATTATGATGCGAGATGAGATTAATCTGACAAGAAGAATGCTTGAGCCTCTCCATAAATTTCATAAATTGGCCGCGAACTTGCTTGTTTCCAATAATCCATACAACTACAACAACTTCAACAATAACAACAACTGCTACAACAACTATTCTAATAGCTGCTTGAAATGAAATGAGCTTGTGTTTGGACTCTGAGCAGCTCAGGATATTAAATTGGCGTCTAAATAGTAAAGGGATTGGGGCAGTTGTAGGTCCTCCGGGCTGCGGTAAAACAACAACAGGAAGCGCTATGGCAGTAAAGCTCATTGCAGAAGGAATATCAGACAAGGTTCTTTTGGTTGCCTATACTAATGCTGCAGTCAATGAATTTGCCTGGGAAATTTGTGACATAATGGGAAATACGGCGGCACGCGATTATTGTCTTCGTACTGGTAACAAAGCAGGTATAGATACAAAGTTACCAATACAGTTCAGTATTAATGCAGAAGATATCAGGTCAAAAAAAATAATATTATGCACTACACTTTCACTAAAGCGTCTCGCCTCATTTATGAAGTTTGATAATATGATAATTGATGAAGCAGGAATTGAGAGATTGGAGCATTTGTTAGCTCCATTCGTCATGGGTGTGAATCAATCAACGACTGATGCCTTTGGCACAGCACAAGACGAAAAAGAATCTATAAACAATATTATGGATCTGGCTGAACGTTGTGGAATAACTGCTACTGTGGTAGGAGACCCAAAGCAGTCAAGGCCTATGGGTCTGGCAGAGCGAGATCGAAGTGCCATTGAATGGGTGATAAAATATTCAAAGTCAGATACATTGCGTATAACTCACCGTCTTCCAGACAGACTCTCAGGACTCGTAGATGAATTTGCACAATACGGTGGACTCCGGTCATCTCCTGAAATTGCATCAAGAAGGTTAGTCTTAGATCATACCCCAGATGCAGAATATCGAGATATAATACAACCTGAGGAAGTCATTACATGGGTTGATATTGATGGACATGAACAACAAGCCGGTCCCACCTCATGGGCAAATGATATGGAAGCTAAGGCGTGTGCAAAAATATGCAGAGAGCTAAGATCAGTAACGAAAAAATCAATTGCCATTGTTACTAGATTTTCAGAGCAAAGACGAGTAATATCGAGATATATTCAAAGAATGAGATTGGACAACGTGAAAGTAAGTACCACAACGGGTGCACTGGGTACTCAGGCTGATATAGTATTGTTCTCTCTGGTCAGAAGCAATCCCAAAAATATTGTTGGACAAGCTGGTACTCTACAGGATCTAAATGTGGCGATATCAAGATCAAGAGAAAAATTGATTGTATTGGGTAACTATGCGACGATGCTAAATGGATGGTCGAGAATAGCTAGTAGTAATTCAAATTCAAAATACGGACATGGGTATGGATATAAAAGTCCATCTAGGAAACTGGCCAAATTAATAGATTCCAAATATGGTAAGGTTATAGATGTTCCTAAATTGCTGGTTCAGTAGGTAGATGGATGTGAGTTAGTGAGACATGATATGTTGTCTCTTATTCTTTCATCCTTTGATTAAATTTGAATTGTATAAAGGCATATAACAGAATAGATTACGAAAAAATTCAGAGATGACCATTAATAATTTCATACTTACGCAAGAGATGTAGAGTTGAGGTCGAGCTACACTTAATATAATACTCGAATCCCTATTCATCGAGCGAGCGGGGGTCGCCTAGCCTGGTAGGGCGTGGGATTGCTAATCCCATGTTCGAAAGAACTCGTGGGTTCGAATCCCACTCCCCGCGTTCTACTCTGGTAGTCATGCGAAGGTATGAAAAGTGAAACTAAACAGAAATTAATGAGTCAGCAAATTTATTCATATCTTGAAATCGTCGTTTATCTCATCATGACGCATCACGAGCGACAGTTGCGTTCCATCGTAGTTTTCAACCTTATTTTTTGGGATCATATATTCATTGGAGACAAATCTTCCCTCGATTATCAAAAAATTATCCCTGTATTCGCCAGCAACATACCCACAATTAGCTCTATCTTTAGTTTTAACAGGAGTTCTGTTTGATATGATCTGACTCCAATTCAATAATGTAGAGTGGTAAAGATAGTTAATAAGAGCTTAAAACAGAATTGTGTTAAGTAATAAATAATGTTGTGCTAATACAATTGAATTGGCAACCATTCTCAAGCGCGCAGGAGATGATGTAATGGATTTGGCAATTGCTGACGGACTCAAAGACCTCTTATCCAAATATGCCCTGACAAAACACGATGTCCTAAGTTTCTCAGTCGGAGAGTTGGCATCTCTACTCGAAATAGACGAATATGTTGCTAAGCTAATAGTTATCGCAGCTAGATCCCAGTCCTTAGAGACTACATTGGTTCGGAAAGGCGGCAAAACAGTAGCTTAATTACCCTATTTTGGCAATTATATTATACGCGCTCCATTTTGGGAATTCGTCTACGGTATAGTATTCTCTCCCTTTCTTCCCCCTCTCCCTCATCCTTTGTACCTCTCAACGTTAAATGCGTCAACATCAATCACAACTGTTGTCAAAAATTTCATGTCTGAAGCTATTACCGACCTTCGCCTTGAAGACCTAGAGGGAATAAAGCACAGCCAAATAATGAAACTAAAGAGAGTTGGAATTGATTCAGTTTTAGAGCTAGCAGTTAGCGTTCCCCACGAGCTAGCTGCTGAAACTGGAGATGAAGTCGAAAACATGTCAGCCCTGATTATCGAAGGCAAAAGAGCTCTTACCAATATCGGATTGCTAAGCAAAGAATTCTGTTCGGCATCAGATATTCTCAACCGAAGAAAGCAGATAGCCCGTTGCAAAACAGGATCAAAATCCCTTGACGGGCTATTGGGTGGCGGTGTAGAAACTCAGGCTGTGACTGAATTTGCAGGTGAATTTGGTTCGGGTAAAAGCCAGCTATGTCATACTCTTTCTGTAGTAGCCAATTTGTCGAAGGAGAAAGGAGGACTAGGCGGTAACGTCATTTTCATCGACACAGAGAATACATTTCGCCCCGAACGAGTTCATCAAATTTCAGAGCGATTTGGATATACAAATCCTGAAACCATATTATCTAAAATATTTGTATGTAAGATCTACAATAGCAGCCATCTTGAATTAGTTATTAAGAATCTCTCAAAATACCTCGAAGAACTTAGGGCAAGATTAGTCATTATAGATTCGGTTATTTCGCTGCATCGAGCAGAATATTCGGGAAGGGAAACGTTGTGGGACAGACAACAAAAGCTAAATTCCATGTTGCACAGACTTACTAGACTAAGTGAACTTTACAATATCGCAATTATAGTAACAAATCAAGTTCAATCTAATCCCGACATGACCTTTGGCGGTGATCCTACCAGAGTTGCTGGTGGTAATATTATGGCACATGCAACTACGTATAGAATACTATTCAGAAAAGCTGGACATAACAGGATTGCTGTCATGCAGGACAGTCCATGTCACGAATACGGATCTGTCAGATTTACTATAAGTGAAAAAGGAATAGAAGATGTACAGGAGACTGACAAGAAGAGCAGGAACAGTGAGTCGGGGTGGTAGCATGATAAGAATATTATTGGTGATTAACTAAATGGTTACTAGAACAACAACAATGGGTGAAGAACCTATTAAGTTCTATCCGCAAAGGGCTTATCCCGATCCGCGCACATTGCCTAGTCCACCCGCCACATATGAGCCAAGACCGCAAGTAACACTTTCAGAACTGATTCCAGGCAATTACACAGACGCAAAAGCTAGAGTTGTATCTCTTAAAGTAACAGAACGTCAAGATCAATTGGGTAGTAAACAAGTCTTTACAGGAATGATTGAGGATGAAAGCTTCAGAATTCCATTTGTGAGTCATCAGATTAACAATGCGTTGATTACTGGCTCAGTCTACAAGTTCAAAAATGCATACGTCCATGAGTTCGAAGATAAAGGATTGCTCTTAGTTGTAACTGAGTATAGTAGAGTCATTATCCAAGATATAACAGATTGGCAGGAACAGAAGAAGTACATTTGGCAACCTAAAATTGGTTCGATTAAAAGACCAATCCAAAATATTACCCTTTCTGGAATAGTATCAACCGTCCACAATAATTCAGGACTTGTCAAGAGATGCAATAAGTGCAAGTCACTGTTATACGAAGATAGTTGCCCTAATGATTGCCATGATAGTTGGGGATATGACTTGAGAATTTCTACAAGGCTCTATGATGGTTCTGGATCGATAAAAATGGTGTTGACTAAAGATGTGGCATCCAGAATTTTGAAACGCAATTTGAGCGAATTAATCTTATTGGCATCTCAGACCAAGCTCGCTCCAACTGAACCTTTCAACAATCAGTTCCAATCGTCCTCTACCTATTCATTGAATATTCCAAATGAAATTGAAGTAATAGAAGCGGTAACTGAGACTCAGTCAACTTCATTTAGAAAGAGTGATAAATTGATAGTAACAGACGGAAGAAATCTCGTGTTCATGCCAACCAGTGAAAACCATAGTT
>DATBFR010000044.1:0-13697 GCA_036558405.1 Nitrososphaeraceae archaeon
GTACAAAGAAGAATTCCTTCCAAAGCTATTGGCAGATCCTACTGTGTCAAATGAAGATAAAGAGAAAATCAAAGACTTGCTTGCAAAGCCATTCAATCCCTATATCAGAAGGCATTCAGCACTTACTGAAAAATCTACCAAGCTAAAATTGCATACTTTAAACCAACACGCAGGTTGGTCAACAAATAGCAATATGGCACAGAAATACATTCACTATTTTGGAAATGAATCATCTGAATCACTACTTGAGGCGTACGGTATAGTTACTAAAGACAATCTGTCAACAAACACACTAAATCCTAAACTATGTCCTAATTGTAATGAAGGTAATACACAAGATGCGAAATTCTGCGCGCATTGCAGGATGGTTCTAACTTATGATGCATATACGGAAACATTAGAAGATCAGAAGCGTAAAGAGGATAAACTAACAATTATAGAAGGTCAATTTAATACAATGCAGTCTCAGATGCGCGCGCTAATCACAGCTCTTGGTAATATGGATGGACAAAATAAAACTGAATTTGCAAGGCAGCTATATCGAAGTGGTATATATGAAATTAACAACATTGTCTAAATAGTACATATTATTTGTGTGTGAAATTCTGTTAACCATTGATTGCCTAGGTCCGATTTTTTCTAATTGAGTCATGTTACCATATATTCTATATAGATAATTACAATAATATGTAGATCTATCTACATAAGTGTATTGTTACCAATTATGGAGATGATTTGAATATAAATAGAGATAAAAATTAAGAAAATAAACTTGATAAAAAAAATACTTCGGTACAAAGCAGTCAAGGATTCCAAGCCATCGTCTGCTTTGTACCAATCGATAAACCTTCCAAGCTCACAGGAGGTGACCTAGGAAGGTGATAGATACAACACACATAATCAATATTAAGGATATCGATCCAGACCAAGAAGTAAGCACTGATACAATACTGGAATGTCTTACGGACCAATGCAAAGACTGTTCAGGATCTTATATAAACAGACTGCTTGGATACAAATTAATTTGTGCCTGCAGGTGTCATAAATCCAAAAAATACGTAAATTGCTCTGTAGATGAGATTAATCTACTATCTGAACCTTTGCAGAGAAAAGAGCTTGAAACTGAGCTAAATAATACTTTCAACGAGATGGCAAATCAAAACCACGTCAAGTGTGAGACACAGTCTTGAATATGGCCAGATATAATGTTAACGACAAATCATTATCCCAAGAGAGAGGAAAGCCGATAATATCTCCTGATAGAGTTGATAAAACTGACAATGTCTCGGAGGGGAATCAACCTAGTGTAACTGTGGGGCAAGATACTCATATAGATAGTTCAAGTGGTTTAGAACGGAATGTACCGATCCGAACGACCATATCAGCAAAAGCGAAGAACAAATCCAGTCTAATCGGCTTTAGCAGAGGAGCGCTTAAAGATGAACTAATTTATCAACTCTCGTCATCAGCCAAGATGGACTTGAAAACCTTTGAGATGATAGATAAATACCACGAGCAGGCGAAAACTGTTCTTTATCGAATAAATCTATACGATCTTTCTACTGTCGATATTGCTAGTACAGATTCTAAAGCAATATTTGTTATCCATACTTCTGATATCACAAAAGTACTCTACGCCGAACTGGAGGAAGTAAAAAGATCAGATCCCAGAGGATTTGATGAATTAGTAACAGAGGCAGTACAAACTATCTTGGAGGGTATCAACAAAAGATATTATCACATAGCAGGTCTGCCCTACAAAATTACATGGAGGTTCGAAGCATAATGAGTCTAGAAGGAACTATTGGTGGATTCAATGCTGGCTCAGATAAGAGTAATGGAAAGGGCAAACATTCTGGACATCAAGGACGAACTAACGAGAAAAAGCGTGAACTTCCAACCTACAAGTATTCCAACATGGGCAAAGGAGATCTTCACGAATCCATAGTGTTAGACGGTGTACCTGTATTCATAAAGTACGACTTTGAGAACAAGCAAATTAAAATCATTGACAGAATAGAACATGAGACTCGTATTCTTATTCCTCCAAGTCATGAAGAATATCCCTATATTCCATATGAATTCACCAAGCAGGAACTTGTTAATTATATTCAACTTGCAAGCGCAGAATCTATAGACACAATCTATCAGAAAGCATTATCCCTAGTCAAGAGATACAATGATCAAGACGGATATAAGCAAAACCTCATTGCGTTAGATATAGTTTGGTCCTACTCTCAGGACAGATTTAGTACTACACATTATCAAAATGTGGTTGGAGATAATGACAGCGGCAAGAGTACTATTGGCGCCACGTTTGAAGTATTATCTTATAGATGCGTCAACACGACAAATCCAAGCGCGGCAAACGTATTTCGAATTTTAGGAACTGTCGAGCCAGGCCAGTGTACCCTTGTATGCGATGAATCGCGCAACATGGACGAGTCAGAAGACATGATGGCTATCCTAAGTACTGGATACGATTACTCAAAGAAGGTACCTAAAACTAATACAAATACATGGAAGCAAGAGTTCTTCTTTACGTATGGCTTGAAGATAATAATCGGTGAAAACTCCCTTAATCAATATAAGGCTAGAGGAGTATTGGACAGAACATTACAATACACTACATATCCGGGTGATCCACAAAGTGATATTAAAGAAGTCATGAACCCACAAGGTGATCCCCTTCGCAAAAAAGAACTTGAAGATTTGATGCATTTCAGAAAGCTGATGCTGATTTATCGTCTTATCCATCATATGGATGTCATACCTGACATAGATATTGGCATCAAGAGACGAAATAGAGAGCTCTGTAAACCATATATTCAACTATTCTATGGAAGCGCTGCCCAGCATGAAATAGAGGAAACATTACAGAAATTTCTGAACTCTAAGAATAGCAGAAAATCTACAAGTCAAGAATCTGTACTACTTCCTATGAGCTTAGGACTCATAGCTTCTAATCATTCCACGACAATATTGGTGTCAACAATCTGGGATAAAATAATAAATACATTAGAGGGTCGGTTCGATGAATCTGGCGCGTTTCATACTTCAGACTGGAAGTTGTATAAGAACACGATTACAAAACTGATGTGTGACAAATTCGGAGCTACCAAAGTGCATACTAGTAAAGGAAGTGTGTTAACATTTGATCCATGCAAACTTGCAAAGATTAACAGATCGTATAATACAGAGATCAAGATAAAAACTACACTAAAGCCCTATGCGGAAAATGAAGGTGATATCACATCTGAAACCTCTAGAGATGCAACTCCTGAAAATGGCGGTGACGGCTGTGACGGCTATGATGGCTCTAGAGATACTGCCCATGATGTTAATGATAATAATTCCATAGTAATAACCGCATCAAATCAACCAGAATCGAATACTGAAATCATAGAAGAAGGACTATGCACTACCTCAGGAGCCATCATAGCCGTCACAGCCGTCAGGCTTGAGACT
Organism: Nitrososphaeraceae archaeon; assembly: GCA_036558405.1. GTDB lineage: Archaea > Thermoproteota > Nitrososphaeria > Nitrososphaerales > Nitrososphaeraceae > TA-21. The sequence continues at coordinate 3,469 of DATBFR010000044.1, forward strand.
GGGAATAATCCTATCAATAAGCAGGTTTCAATTCCTATTACGGCAGATATTCAACCAAGCTCAGAAACTAGTAGAAATGCTGGAGAAATATACTGGTCTGGTACTAACTGGTATTGTAGAGAATGCAAGTTATATGGTGACAAGTTCTATATGGAAGTCCATGTTTGTAAAGGGTACGTACCTATATGAACCATCCATTTTAACCTCTAGATGATTTCGCTATTAGATGATCTAAATATTCCTCGTATGCACATCTTCTCCATTATGAGTTGTTTCATGAATAGCACACACTATCATGACCAGTAGTCAGATCCATTTCGTCTTCCGAAAACCGCAACAGCTATAGCTAGCACGATAGTAATATGGTTTTAGCTAAGTCCACCAGACAGCAGTTATCTTTATGCTCTCATGCGGCTTTGTCAAAATAATAACCCGGGACACAATTTTAAACAGTCTTTTGAATGTAAAGAGTGTCATCATAGAAACGAAATGTACTGGTGTCCAGGCCATGTTGTCTCGACCTCATCAAACCTAGTTTCAGGTTAGGGACCGCGACGTAGCACAATTATTTAGGTACCCTGCACAGCGTCTAGTAGTCAAATATGTTCGCACTAAATCCTACTACATAACTCAGCATAAGGCTACCGAAGCCAGATATACTGACAATTCGAGCGAATAATACGAATAGCAAAGCAAATCTGGTGATATTAATTACCATAACTACAATAGTACTAGTAACAGGTACTCTGCCAGCAAGATGCATACCCCTGAAATGCTTGAGTAACTGAAAACTCTTAAATTTTAGATCTCCTAATGACCATTGAAAATGGGACATTTAGGGGCAATAATTGATAATTGTGACTTGAGTAGGTCACATTTGACCATGAATACAAGGATGTTGTTCCTCCATTGAGCCACCCTGAACCTGCGACGCCTTTTGATCCAGATGAGCGTATTGACAAGATGAGAATACTATTACATACAGCAGATGTTAGTGACGCTGGTACAGACAGTGACATTTTTGTCGATTTTTTCGGTACAGATTGGACTGAGATTGATACTGATGGTTACAATGACTTCGAAAAAGGCGATACACGGTGGTATGATGTGGATTATAACTATTTTGCTGGTCATATAGTGAAGGATCTAGTTCAATTCAATATATTGAAGGGAGATGATAATGGTTCAGATTGGGCTTATGGTGGTGCCCAACTTGAAGTTAACTCACGGTGGTACTTTACACCGGCTTTTACCGACGAACCTTATTGGATGACAGATGGCGATGTCCTGACAATTCCAAATTTTCCGAGGTTAGATTTTGTGACTCCTACACTCAAAAGCTTGGGCCTTCCAGATGCAGGACCGGATGAGGATTACAGCTTCACTCTACAAGCAGAAGGCGGCAATCCGGGAGAAACAGGGCTGACATGGCAGCTAATTAATCAGAAAGGGGACGTGTTTCCTGCAGGGGTTACATTGAACACAACCTCTGCTACAGGGAGAACTGCCGAGTTTAAGGGACATACTGATAATACAACTCTAAACAAGGATTGGAACGGTACGCTTGTCTTGACCGATGCCGATGGTCGAAAGAGTGAAAAGCTCCTTGAAATGAGGTTGGTGATAACACTTCCTCCCCCTACTGTGTTAGATTTTTCCCCCACCTTTGGTTGGCCGGATGACTCTCCTGCCGCTATAGAACCCGTTTCGGTTACCATACGAAGTAAGGATAAAGATTTTGATTCACGCCAAGAGTATGATTCTGGAAAGCAAGGGAAAACTGATTTCTTCTTTCAGGGTTCTCTATCTATAGGAAAAAATCTGATTCAAGCCGAGGTAATAGAGTGTATTAGTACTACCGCATTCATATGGGTTCCTCAGGGAGCGGTACCAGGGCCAATCGAAGTTAAGACTAAGTTCGGTGAAGTCAGATCCGATGATCCTACTAATGGAATGGGAGACAAAGGCACTTTTGTAGCACATCCTAGTGGTTATCGTTTTGTTAATGGCTTTAGTTTTGTGAATGACCCTGAACTTTTTCCACGTTCATTCGATTGGGAACGCTACGAGGAGACATTTGGGACAGACGAAATGTGGGTACAAACTCCTGTTGGTGACAAGAATATCTTACCAAATCCGATTGCGGCCAATTACTACCTGACAACAACTGAGTTTCTCGATCAAGGGTGTTGTCATGGATTTACCTTGGGTTCTCTCCAAATGAAAGAGGGATTGTGGCCACCATGGCAATATGTTCAATCCAATAATGCCTATCCTCTTGCAAAAACACTCTGCGATCTCGCCTCTCCGGAACAACCCAGTCTCCTATTAAGCCATTTTATCCAGAGCAGACAGCTTGTGATGTGGAGTGATGAAGCCCTAACCTTCTTCCTCGATAAGCTTGATGACATTCCGGAAGTTAGTCCATGTGTGATGGATGCTCGTCCTGCTCTTACTCAAGTCAATAATTATGTTTTGGACAGTTCGATACCGCATATGGCTCCCTACATGATTGCATTTTCTAAAGGGTGTATCACTGATGGTCTAGTTGGACACGTGACTGTACCTTATAAAATTGAACCCGAAGGACAAAATCAGAACATTAAGGTTTATGACCCCAATAGACCGGCAAATAAGGATAATGCGACTGACAAGAATGATCCGAATCAACCCAATGATAATGGTAGTATGTATTGGGTGAATCCAACAAATGGGATGTGGAGTTACACATTCTCTACTCTTGAAACATGGGGAGGGTGGTATATGTTTGCTATTCCTCTAAGAGATCCAGGATACGGTGACTTATACCATTGGAGTTTACCTGGTTTGGGGACCTTCTTCGAAAGTCTTGCAAAATTACACATTGGTTGTGCTGGCACCGATGCAAATGCCGACGTACTACAAATCCAAGATCAACATGGAAAAACTCTATTTGATCAAAATCATAATATCATCGGGAATAGAGCGAATTGGCCAGAAGGAGTAGGCCTGTTTCCGAATTTTGGAGGAGAGAATAAGCATAGAATGTTTGCGTTAACAGACACAGTGTCACTTACTTTTAGTGTAAGCCCACACCCTAATACCACCGGTTTTTTCACAACCATCCGCGGTCCGTTTGTTTCTTTTTGCATTGATGACTTTAATCAGCCGCTAAAGATAGACTTTTTTCCTAAAAAAGAGTATAAGATGGACTCGATCAAGATTGCACCCGAAAAGGGGAGAGGATCCGCGATTTTACGGGTTTCCAATCTTCTAGCGTCTGAAAGTCTCTCATACGCGGTACGTGTGAACGGAATTGATCCGCTTGCGCCAGTTGAATTTGCTTCTACAATGGATCAGCGTGGGGTAATCGTCAGTTCAAAGGGAGCAGCGCTTAATGTTGATGTCCAAGTTATTCATCAGAGTAGAAACGCTCGAGAGCGGATTTTTGAATGTGACGGAATCGGAATTCCAAAAGGGGCAGTAGCTCAATTTAGTGTTTCACATTTTGAAGATCTCGACAACCCTGTAAAAAAGCCTCTCATTTTTGACCTCGATAGTAATGCTTCTGGTCACTTTGTACTACATAGCAAATTAGGGCAGCGTCTTGAAGGCATATCTATTGTGGCACCTCAACGAATAATAGTGCAAATGCCGGAGGATGCGCAGCCTAATTCCAAGGCTAATAGTGAAATAGATGTTTCCAAATCAAAAACCGTATTTCATAACTCACCCTTGAACTTCCGAGTACTAAATGACTCGCAATGGGAATTTGATTCGGGGAAATTGAAGGCCAATTTAGACCGCGGGACCCATGTCTATCGAATAGTGGCGGAAGATGCTTCTGGTCACCGATCGTTTCCACGAACTGTGATGGTCACCGTTCCTGAAAAAGGAAAAACTCCCACTCCTATATGTACGCTGTTTTTACAGGATGTGATGAGCAAACCCGGTAGCGACTCCAAAGTAGCTCTAACTATGTATACATATGAGACGCCGGTAGTTGGGGTTACAGGAAAAATATCGATCGAAAAACGTCTCTCTGGACTTGGTAAGAAAAGCCCTGAATTAAGCCGTTTTAGCTTATCACCAGTTCTTACCGGCGTGAACGCACAATTAAAACTTAAGGTCAATACGAGATCTATTCGCTTTGATATTATATGGGACCAAGACAAGCCTTTAAGCGGAAACATAGATCTTGGTCAATTAATTATTAAAATATCACCAGATGTTCAGTTGGGGAGCTCCTTTCATGTCAGTTGTGAAGGTTCTATAAAATTAAAATCAGACAATGGGGAGGCACAAGAGTCACTAAATGGACTTCCTTCCATTGTTAGGGTATGGGGAGGCAGGGAACTCCGTCAAATTAAGATTGACGGACCTGATGAAGCTCGCGTCCAAAATAATATTAAGCTAAAAGTGACAGGTGCCGGAATGTCACAAATTCCGGACAATGTTGGATGGTGGATTGAAAAAGTAACAGGTTTAGCAATCGTCGAACAGGACGCGATCGACCATGCCAGTGCTAAATTAACTGGTCTGAGGGTGGGCATAATAATGGTGAGATCTGTTGTTGGCACTAAGACCGCCAGTAAGATTGTTTACGTGAAAGCGTAAAATTATTCTCTTCCTTGAGGATTATCAATTTACCAATATTTCTAATGTTGTTTCCACCAATCATATTAAATACGAAATATAATAATCCGTATATTTAGCTAAGTGTGAACCAAGGCCAGTTTCAAAATATTGTACATGAAAGGAATGTAGCGAGCAAGAAGAAGCTTATCATAGCTATAAACAATCTTTTTCTGCTAAAATATGCATTGTAGCGCGTCATATGCCTATAGACCAACTGAAAATAAAGATGTAGCTTCAAGAAATGTATCCGGAGGAATAAATACTGAAAATAAAGGTGTAGCTTCAAGAAATGAAATGCAGGAGAAATTTACTGGTCTGGTACTAATTGGTACTGTAAACATTGCAAGTTATATGGTGACAAATTCGATATGGAAGTTCATATTTGTAAGGGATATGTACCTGTGTGATTCGCGATTTGCTTATGGCTGGCTAGCACTCATGTCCAATCTAACAGCGACGGAGATCCCTGCTAAAGGTATGCGCGCAGCCGCCAGAGAATATATGACTTGAATCGTACCAACAAATACATCAATTAGTTTGGCAGATTCTGTGTATTTATCTGAGTCATCGAAAGAAGCATAGTGTATCTTAGGAAAAAGTGTTTTAATATAAGCAGTCATTTTTTTGAACTTAAACTGCGGCTCATATAGAATTCTGAGTCTATGCCCAATATTTTTAGTACCGTAAAGCCCACAAAGAAAACCAATCTCAAACAAAACTGCGTCCATTCTTGCATCATAGTGAAAAAAAGCTATTACTAGGGTTGGATCGTAGTCTTTTAATATACGCTCGTATTTTTCGTCTATGCCAATATCAGCTCGTATATCTTTAATGTCTTCCATGATTACAATCTCTTTGTTCTTATACCGATACTTTTTTATCAACTCTTTCTTTACTTTTCTTCTGTAATCTAAATGGGTCTGTCCAGGACCAAGTAGCAGTAAAATCGATTGTTTTTGATTCTTCGAAATTTTAATTCACACACTCATAGATTTTTTGTTATGTCTGCCGAATTCTCTTACCAATACTTTCCCGACATTTGTTAGATTGTATGTGTCATCCAAATTCAAGTTCACGAGTCCGAGTGTAGCTAGTTCATTCAATTGTTTCCTTTGTTTACTAGACGTAATTGTACCTGGGTGTGTGTTAGGAATTGACAGGAGTGCTTGTTGAAGTACAAAATTTTGGATTAATCTTAGCTTTGCAGAACGTAGTGTTCGTTGATAAGCTATTTGCGACGAGACCATAGAAGATTCTAAGAGATAGAACTATTAAAAGACAACATTTCTTATTGTATTTAATCCGAATTATGGTAGTAAAAACCACACGGAAAACATGAGGCACGCATCAAACAAATATTATAATGATAACAATTCTTTTATCGAGCGCGCCACATTACATTCGGGTTTCATCGGTATACAATTAGATAACTCTTTTAACATTTTATTAATGTCAGGCAACACTGGATTCTTGGAAATACTACAATCATATCTGAAATAGCGTCTTGTAATAATGGTGTGAAAACAATATATTACAAAGGTTTTCTGGATTGGGAGATCAAATGTATAGAAGGTGGGTCTGCCTGTAGCGATAAGATTGCATCTTTATCATGAGGCGCGCACAGTTTCGTATATGTCCAATTTAAATTATAAAGTGCAATTACACTTGGATAATTTATCGATCAACTCATTTATAATTTTTTGCTGTTGCAATACTAAGAGCATGAATAATGATTCAGCTGAATAATATTCACCTTTGGAGCTCGCAGTTCTTATGACTACAAAGGGAATTTAGCGAAAAAGAGATTCTAGTAGTGCCCTCTACATCTAACTCCTTTCTAAGACAGGTAAATGCTGAAGGTGCTGATCTTGTGCTTGAGGCAACATCTCGTAACGTGGTTGTTAATATCCTGACTCCTATGGATGAAAATGTTAGGACTATAGCAAGTCAACTCGAAAACCAGAGTAAATATCTTCGTATACGAGAAATCGAACCATCATCTCATATCCAATCACTGCATTGATTGTAGATAGGAAATATTCTTTGACTATTGAAGTAAGAGATAATACAAAACCTATTGTGGCTGAATCAGGTGGTATATAAAGATATTCCACAAGTAAATCAACTGTAATGTCTTATGTGTCTATGTTTGAAAGTCTTATGAGGTTAACAGAATTATACGAAGAATCTCAAGCCAAGTTCAGAGACAGTACAGAAGAACTTGGTGTTATGAAAAAATATCTAAATGAAGTATTAGAAGTAAAAATCTAAAGGAGAATCATAATAAGTAAATGTGTACAATTTGGCGCGCCTCAATAGAAATGCATGCTATTACCATAATAGCGATATATTATTTTGTTTAGGGATTTGCGCGCTCACGCACACTTCTCCATCGCTATGTTAAAAAAGTAGGCGTTGGATACATATTTTGAGTTCTGACGATACAAACAGAAAAAGACACAAGTAGTGAAAAGACTAATGTTTTCTATGATAGTAAAAATGTAGTACGAACTGTGTTACGATTTTTCTCTACCGCACAGAACAGAATTGATACTTGCATGGATCATACAAGTCCTAGATTGGCTGTAGAAACTGAAGGAGTGAAGAATTCCTTACTTGATGCTAGAAATAGAAGAGTAAGAACAAGGACCATTACAGAAATTACCAAAGACAATATATCTTATTGCAAAGAGCTGATTACATTCGTAGATGAAGTTCGTCATTTGGATGGAATTAAAGGAAGTTTCTATTTAAACGACCAAGAGTACCTTGCTGCAGCAGACTTACATAATAAGGAGAAACCTGTGTCTGAAATCATCTATAGTAATGTAAGGGATCTTGTAGAACATCAGCAGTACGTTTTTGATACTCTTTGGAATAAATCAATAATGGCACAAGAAAAAATCAAAGAAATTGAAACTGGTATCGAACCAGAAACGTTTGAAGTTATTATGGATCGCCGTAAGTCAATGCATATTCTGGTAGACATGGCAAAGTCTGTAAAGGAGGAAGCCCTATTTCTGCTTCCAGCTTATAGGTCTATGATAAGGATGGATAGATTAGGAGTTATCGATTATCTTATAAAAGCATCTCAAAATGGTTCCATAGTAAAGATTATGTGCCCTCTGACTGAAGAAATTGTAGATATAATAGACAGAATATCTAAAAGTGCACCTAATATAAAAATTCTAAATGGGAACACGCATACAACGTCTGGTTTTTTGATAGTAGATAGAACAAGATTTCTAAGAGCTGAACTGAAAAACCCTAATGCAGACGAGTTCTCAGAAGCGATTGGATTTACCCTTTACTCTAACAGCAAACTAAGTAATGACTCGTTTGTATCAATATTTAATGTACTATGGAAACAGACTGAAATGTATGAAAAATCTCAGGAACAGCTACATTCAGCAGAGGATGAACTGATCAACATGAAAGAATACTTAAATGAAGTATTAAAGGAAGTTGCTAATGTGAAGAGGCACGGTAAAGATAACGCTAATACTAATACCACTTAGACTGTATGTCCTTAAAATTTTCGGAAAATTAAGTCTTAATTTAGTCCATGTGTTAAACGTATTGGGTTAACAAAACTAAATGTGTTGGCTTGTAGGAAATATCCTTTTGCTGGATATAGTCATTATGAGAATGTAAGAAAATTTTAGCTCTCAGATCTATTAATAATAAGTATCCTCTTACACACATCCTATGTATAGTGTATCTAGTGCCTTACTCCTTTGTTAAAGTACATTCCTGTGTCACGCGTGTACATCCATCTCACAAATGCTACAGTTGCTTTACTTGACTGATCTCTTCCTTATTCTTCTTTCTAGTGAATGCTACAACGGTAGCGCCAAAAATTGCACAAATACCTCCTGCTATTGCTATGATATTGATACCCATATCAATAAACAAATAGGATTTCAATCATAAAGACTGGAGATCTAATAAGAACCTAATAATTGCCAGACACTTTGACCGAATTATCACGCCAATAAAATTCGCGGCTATTAACTCCCAATAAGGAACCTTTCATTTTATGTCCTAGCTGGGCTCTAAGATGAACCAGTGACAGCCATCTGAGTGCATACAACTATCACTTCCATCGTGTATGCCAAGAAGATAGTCACACTTACCTTATGCTATCATATTATTTTAAAAGAATATAGCATGTGTCCAAACTCTGCTGCGAAGTATGAGAACTATGCATCTGGTCCTGAAATGACAAATTGGTAGATCGTTCCATTGATTATGGAAGCCATTCCTACGACTCTTTGTTGCGTTTCTCCAGTTATAGAATTAGACTGTTTGGCCGTAAATTCAACCCTCGCTGCAGAGTGTCCTGCTAGGTAGTAATCGTTTGCATTCCGATCTATTAATTTTAAACCCTTAGTGTATGGACTATTAGAGTTTGCTTCAACAATCTTATTCCCAAGTTCTTCTGTCGTCATGTTTTGATCGATTGAATAATTTTCACTTATGAAAACGGTCACGGTTCTGTCCGGCGTGGACATGTATGCGGTGCCGGGGCTCGCTCTCAATAGATGATATTCTCCAATCAGACAGATATTCTATTGAATAACTGAATGTGGGATCTTTATATGTAAGATAAATTCCTGAGCTCAGCTTGTAGCCTTACTTGCATATAAGGAATTGTAAACGTTATTGTGATAGCCAATATTGAAAGTAGTACAATCCACCCCAGGTTTCTAGTGAGTCTGATATTGGTTATCAACAGACTACAATATGTTAAATGAAATATGTAAAGTATTTAGAAGAACTATCTTGGTAATTGATACATCACCAAATGGTTATTTTATGTACCGCATAGTTTCACAACAATAATGAGAATGACCTATAGATCTCTTCCTGTATTTGCAAGTTTCATAATTTTCGACTAACCTGAACCACCCAGTATTGATTTCAAGCCAGGGAAAATCAATATTAGAAGCAGGGACGCTATTGGGAATAAAGTTAGTACAAATTCTATCCATAATTTTAATTGTTGTCCAGTACTTTGTGGAAGCGTGAGTTCACCATTAGGCAAAAAATTCCTGAAATGCCTAACTGGTTCAAGTTTATTAATATAATTAAAGGAACAAACTAATTCGTCTTCATTAATAGAGTTAGTCGATAAAAGTTTAGAGAAAATTTTGGACTCATCAAGTTGAAAGTGTAGGTTCCTAGCAAGAAATTTGTTATATTCCTTCACTCCACGTGCAAAATATTTCATCTTGTCAAATTCATTTTTCTTTTGCCGAGCAACCATAAATGTAATTCTGGCAAAATAAAATCTGAAGGATGTTGAAAAACTGAAGATAAAGAAAAGTGCTATAGGAAAATTAAATAAAGTTAGAATGAAAGTAATATCTCTCAGTTTATCTAAATCCGCATCGAAAAATTGGCTAGAATGATCTGGTTAACATGTAAAAAAGCAGGAAAAATGTTTTTGAGAAATAGTAATGGTAGTTTAAATGATTCTATAATTCTAGATGGCGCTAATGGTAGCATTATAGTTAAAGATAAAGACGCAAAGCCTGCATTTAGTCTCTTTAGCGAAGGATTCGTATGGAATGATCACCCCGTAGATTGGTTTGCGGTAGGAAAGCACA
>DATBFR010000045.1:0-25281 GCA_036558405.1 Nitrososphaeraceae archaeon
TATCAGGCTTGATACACATTAGTCAATTTTGTACCATCTATAAGAAACACTTTCCAACCCACAGAGAATTGATTCATCGTACCTATCCACGATCTGCTTGACTCCCATGAGCGCTCAAAGACGCCACAGAAGCCGCATCGATGAGTTCGTTAGCCATCTCGACTAACGTTGCGTTATCGTGGAGTGCTACATTTGATGACTGCTTGGTGACGATGCCAGTGGTATTTTTAGGTGTGTTAGTTAATGTTGGGTCAGCATTCAGTGAATCAAATAGAGCTGCGTCGATGATCTTATTAGCCATCTCGACTGACGTTGCGTTATCGTGAAGTGCTACATTTGATGGCTGCTTGGTGACGATGCCAGTGGTACTTTTAGGTGACTCCACTAACACCTCTATTGCAGCGGGATTCGGAATTGCTCTTCCCATGGTTGGCGCTGTAGCTTTAATTGTAGCATTTGGAATTGCTTTTACCATAGTCATTTTTGCTGTTGTAAATTCTTTTATGTCCAAGTCCTTGCTCATTTCGTTAAATCTAAGATCTCTCATAGTCAACACCTGAAAATTATTATCGTGCAAATATTTCATCTCTTTCTCAAACAAATCTAGATTAGTGTTGTAGTCTAGGACTCCACTGTCGCCTGCTCTGTGATATATTATTATAGGTATTGCATTTATCACTCCGTCTTTATTATATTTGCTTTGACTGTTCACGACATTAACGAATCTATCAAATAATTCATCATCAGTATATGAATTTACTAATCTCGACATGTCGTGACTCCAGCCTCTAATGGAGTACCTGTTAAGATAAGTAAGACCACCTTTTTTGCTGGTTTGTAAACAGTCGTCTTGAGTTGATAGTTCTTTCAACCCGTCACACCGTAAAAATGCAATGGGACTACTGGCAGTCCTAGCCAAGTCATAGTATTTTGCTATTATATTGATGACATTCTTATCACTAGAACCCTCATTAAACGGGTAAGCAAAAGTTGTCGCATTTATTCCATGATCTTCAAAACATTTTTTCGATTGAGCTACCTCAAATGACACACCTTTCTTTGATAATTTCTCAAGATGCGCATGGCTCATGCTATGTGATCCGATATCATGTCCTTCCTTGTATAATGTTTCTATATCTTTCCAGCTCATGTATCCTTTTTTATTGTCCAGATAATTACATACAGCATAGAATGTAGCTTTGAATCCATACTTGTCAAGTATTGGTTTGGCTTGGGTATATTGACTCTTACGACCGTCATCAAAATTTAAAATAACTACCTTGTCACCTGTTACAATTTCGGAGGCAGGTTGTGCATGTATTTCATTAAAGTCAAATTGTTGAATGCCAAGAGGTAACAGAAGGATAACTAAGGTTGATAGCCCACAGACATTTACTCCACCAAAATTTATTTTCTGATTGTCCGTCAACAATCAGACATTAAAGAAACCTTGAGGGATTATATATAGGTAAGCTTTATACAAAGTGCCAAGCTACCCAACAAGTGAACAATCTTTGAACATCAAAATGTAGTAAGATTCATGCCGAAAATGAAATATTTACGTAAGGACCATCGTGCACGGCTGTTCGGTTACCCATAAAGTCTAGAATATTTTGCGTTGATATTCCTCTATCTGGTCTCCCAAAAAATATAATTATCTTAAATGATAAATCATTAAGCTCATTTCAATAAATACTAGAATAAAACTTTGACATTGATCTGTTGAATAGTAACGCAAAATCATACATAAGGCATTTCTTTATTGACCTAGTATATTGAATAAATTGTCGTCATAAGTTAACATTATCTCTTCTGTTCCAGCTTTAGACATTGAAATTGATCTCATCGATAGGTTCTTAAGAGCAAGACAATAATACTAATTATGAGCAATAAAGAAAGGAATCGTTTACTTATATCGTCATACCAACAAAAGTGGCAATTGCATTCTAGGATGTTAACTTAATTGAAAACCTTACAGTTTGTGACCTCCTTTATTCCTCGGCCAAGGCAAAAGAGCAAATTCTGCGTTATGTGTTCAAATGTGGCGACACAGATAGCATGCTTTGAGGTTGGAGACAATGTTACACTCATAGAAAAGTACTGCAATGTTTGTATTAGCAATATTAGAGAGCTTTAATTCTTTATTCCAATTTTAACAAAAATACAACATGAGCTCAAAAATGTAAAATTTTAAGATGAGGAATCTTGAATATTGTATTACCAACTTGAGATTTATTTTAAGTATAATTTCATTGCATTCTTTTGGTTTAGAATGTTTTTATATCCCAAATATTGAATCAAAAAAGAAACTATTTGACTATCGATTCAAAACAATACAAGGAAGACCTGCGTCATGGTTATGATAATGCGGCTCCTGGTTGGCAAAAGTGGTGGAAGACAATTGAATCAGCCACGGAAGGAGTTAGCAAACGCTTAGTGGAACTCGCAGAGATAAAACCAGGTTCTAAGGTTCTGGACATTGCGACAGGTATAGGAGAGCCAGCTCTTACCGCTGCAAAACAAGTAGGTAAGACTGGCGAAATATTAGCCATAGATATTTCACCACAGATGTTATCCTTCGCAAAACAAAGAGCTATCTCATTAGGTCTACAAGACATGGTTGAATTTAAAGAGGGCGATGCTGAAACAATTGATTTACCATCCTCAACATTTGACGCAGCACTATGCAGATGGGGGTTGATGTTTTTTCCTAATCCTAAGGCAGGTTTATCTAATATTTACAGGTCTTTAGTAAAGGGTGGTCATTTCGCAGCCGCTGTTTGGGCAACGCCAGATAAAGTTCCTTTCATTTCGGTACCTATGAATATCGTACTGAAAGAAACAAACAGTCTGCCTCAGGGAACGCTTGGACCGTTTAGCATGTCAGACCAAAACAACCTTAAAAAATTCTATGAGGAATCAGGATTCACGCATCATATTATCGAGAGAATAAACGTGGTTTCTGATTTTGATTCAACTGATGACTTTACAGCCTTTACGATTGACCACGGTGGTCCTTCTCTTCAAAAAATCCTGGCAGCAGAGACAAACGAAAGAAGGGAACAAATACTGAAGGCAATTAGTAAAGGATCAGAAAAGTATGCTGACAGTACTGGAAAAGTTAGATTCGACAATGAAGCTATACTAATTGTTGGAAAAAAATAGAAAGTTTATCTTAACAAACTGCCAACATAGAAGCATGCCAAGTTTACAGATGCCGAATGATTCATTCAAATAATGAAATAGATAATTAATTCCAATTTGGAATTATTCTATAAACTGACCCTTCGTCAGTCTTTCTGAATCCTGAAACAACATACAAATATCCATCAGGTCCGACTTCTAAATCAGTTATAATTCCAAAACCTTCACCAAAGACTATTTTATTAGAACTATCTTTATTATTTAATACTAAATCAGTAAGATTTCCTGATAAAGACAATGATTTTCTATTTTCCTTAAGGTTAAAATCATAAATTCTTCCATTTTTCGCTGAACCTACAAAAATATCATTTTTATATTTTTTTCCTAGCTTATCCGAATCCAAAAATATCAGAGCAGTAGGTGCCACAGTTTTGTCCCATACAAATTCTGGTTTACTATATTTTCCTTTACCATTAAAATCAACAAACTCTACTTCCTTACTGGATTTACTAAGTATTCCATCTTTCTCCCTTGTCTGGTTTAATTTCCAAATTCCTTGAACTTTTTCCCATCCACTATTGAAACCGGGTTTAACTAGATTAATTTCATCTCCAAACTGGGGTCCATTTTCTGTATCCCATAAATTTCCGGTAAGTGGATCAAAACCTATGCCAAAACTGTTTTTTATACCATAGGCAAAGTACAAATTAATGGGATAATTATTCCCAATTATTCCATGACCAACGGGTTTGCCATCTTTAGTTAGTCTAAGAATACCTGCACGCCCATCAGGAGCAGTGCCATTTATAAAATTCTGTGACTTAGTATTAAAAACTGACTGATTTTGAATAAAATTAGTTGGTTGCAAATCTCCAACAGTAACATAAAGATTTTTGTGTTTATCCAACTCAAGTACGCCACCATTGTGACTTGGTCCTGGTAAACCAGGTAGCCTCAGAATTAATTTAGGATCTGTAAGTGTATTATTCTCAGTTTCGAATCTATATCTGTATACATAATTTCCACAATCTCGAGATTTACTTTTACTGTTATCTTTTGTACAGAGTGTATAATACAGAAAAACAAAGGTTTTATCTTTATTTAAATTGTCATTCTTCAATATCGCAATTCCTAATAATCCACGTTCATCTTTTTGTGATACATCAATGTGGATAAGTGGACCAGTAACATTACCGTTAAGTATCCTGTATATATCTCCAGTATTTTTCTCCAGTAATAGAAAGTCGTCTTTTCCTAGAAATTCTATGCTTGTTGGGAAATCAAAGTCACGCGCTACTAACTCTACCCTAAGATCCGGATCTGTCAACGAAGGTCCGACTATTGTTTGGTTTTGGTTTTGAGCATTTATGATAAATTCAGGCCCAAAAGATAGAGAGAACAAATAAAAAAGTGAAATTAATGATAGAGAAAAGATAAAAATTGAAGATATATTCTTAAAATAGTATGATATGACAGAATTTAAACTGCTTGCATGTAGGAAGACATTTGTTGGGTTCGTGATGGGACAGATAATTCTTTCCATTTTATATTTATCCTTCTATATAGATACCTTTCACCAAGGTACGGAACTAAAAGCATTTGGTCTACAACAAGACCAAAATAAAGAGCTAGCAGAGAATTATACTATTGAAAGAAGTTGGGGATCAAAAGGCGCAGGAGACGGTCAATTTGTGAATCCTCATAGTCTTGCAATAGACCGATTTGGTAATGTATATATCACAGATACTGGTAACAATCGGGTCGAGAAATTTTCTTCCAATGGTACGTTCCTTGAAAAATGGGGATCCAATGGTATTAGGGATGGACAATTCGATCAATTACACGATATTGCAGTTGATCCAACAGGGAATTTTGTTTACACAGTAGAACTTGGAAATCACCGGGTTCAGAAATTCGATGGTAATGGTACTTTTATTACAAAATGGGGTTTCGGCGATACTGGCGGCGCAGGAGCCAATAGGAGACCTCACCAGTTGGCTGTAGATTCCCATGGTTACGTTTTCCTCACAGATAGAGCAGGATCTGAAGTTTTAAAATTCAATAATATAGGCAGGTTTATCGAAGAATGGGGGACGCGTGGATCAGGAGACAAACAATTCGTTAAACCACATGGTATTGCTTTTGACTCGGAAGATAATATGTACATCACAGATATGGGAAACTCAAGAATCCAGAAATTCAATAGGAATGGCACATTTATTTCAACCTGGGGTTCTTACGGTACTGGAAATGGTCAATTTTCAGACAGCATTCCTGGAATTACCGTTGATTCTAAAGGATTTGTATATGTGATTGATAGATTGGAATCTCGTATTCAAAAATTCAATGGCATGGGTACCTTGATAGCAAAATGGGGTGCTAAAGGTTCTTCCTTAGGCGAACTTAATAAACCCGAAGATATTGCCATATACAACAAAACTGGCGAGGTCTTTATTACAGACACCCAGAATTCTAGAGTTCAAGTGTTCCACATAAAGTAAGAAAAAGAAAGGTACATAATAGCCCTTGGTTAAGAATTCTGCCGATGTTCACTTACCCGTGACCCTTAATGTGCTAAAATTTGCAAGAAACGAGGAAGGTTCTTCCGTTGTGTTTCATGTAAATCGTAAAATGAGGTAAATTGAAGTAAATCTACTTTGAAATTATGCATACTTTCCCGTTTTTTAACTCAACATTTAGATAGATGTATCAGATCACTTAACTAATCGAAAACCAATAAAGCACACATCTCTGAATGGAAAAAAATCAAAACTTAATTTTCATTTTACCCATATTGGTATCATCTTTTGCTGTTGTTTCGATTGTTACTAGTGCTTTTATTCCAGCTGCGGCACAAAATATCACCAAAGGCACGGACGTACGATCGAATTACTCATTTATTGAAAAGTGGGGTTCATTTGGTACAGGTCCTGGCCAATTTAATAGACCGCATGATCTAGCCTTTGATTCCATGGGGAACGTCTATGTGAGTGATAGGGATAACAATCGTATCCAGAAATTTACTCACAATGGAACATTCATAAAAACATGGGGTACGAAAGGTGACAAAAATGGGCAGTTTAGTATTCCGTATAGTATAGCCATAGACGATTTAGATAATATTTATGTAGCTGATAGAGAGAATTCACGCATCCAGAAGTTTGATACTAACGGTACTTTTCTAGCAAAGTACGGTACTGATGGCAAACTCGATGGACAATTTCATAGACCAGAAGATGTTCGAATAGAGCCACGTACAGGTGACATCTATGTCACAGATACATACAACAATCGGATCGAGAAGTTTGACAAGAATTTCACGTTCATTACAAAATGGGGCTCCGAGGGCACCGCAGATGGACAATTCAAGCTTCCTCATGCAATAGGCTTCGACTCAAAAGGTAATGTGTATGTTGATGAGCTAGAAAGACCAGGAGTTCAAATATTTGATAAGGACGGAAAGTTTCTACGGAAATGGGGGACTGTGGGAAAGGCTGATGGTCAGTTTAGCCTCCCTCAAGAACACCTTTGGATTGATTCGAATGATCATGTATATCTTGTTGATGGAGCAGATAATCCTCGAGTACAAAAATTTGATCTAAACGGGCGCTTCCTAGGCAAGGTTGGTACCGGCTGCCTGCTATCTACCGGCGAAGGTTGCGTAGATCCAGATGGCCCTGGTCCCCTAGCTTTAGGAGACGGTCAATTTTCAAAACCAGAGCATGTAACAATAGATGCTGAAGGTAACATGTATGTTGTTGACAGGGGTAACCACCGTATTCAAGTTTTTGCACCCATGGGCAACTCTACAGTGAATATGAAGTAGGAAATTCCCTGTACTAGATTTGTGGAACTGAGGCCCCAATGTCACTCTACAGCATTGAACTCCATCAGGAGATAAATCGTAGATATAATAGGAATCTAACCGCTAAAAAACGTAGCCTGATTTTATACCTCATGAGATATTAACAAATCATACAAAACGTGATAAGGACAGGTGGGTCCCTTAGATAATGGGACCCGCCCGAATGAATCGTAGTATGCCTCTGAAGTTTGGCACGTAGTAGAATAGTTCAACAAATTATAAAAAAGTTAAAGCTGTTTGGAAAATATATGAAAACTTCAAACAGAAAGTTTCTTTTGATAATACAACGGATCCCCCAGATTTGTTACCATTTCAAAAGAATACGACAGGTTAAAACCAGGCGGCCAGAAATAAAGTGGAGTCCTTTTAGCGAGGGAAGTTGCATTGGAGCATTTGATTCTTATCAATTACGCAGTTCTTTGGCAAGCCTATCATCTGCAGATACCACATACTCTGATGGATCTCATCCAAAGCACCAGTCTTATTACCGGAATCGTAAGCCTTCTTTGCGTTCATCAGACTCTTTAGTGCCTGGGCTAAGATCGGTCCCGTGACATCTTGGCTTGTTTGGCCTGTTTGGTTATTTTGTGCATAAACTGATCCGACTGAAAGAATGTAAGCCGCACCAATCATCAATGCAAGGTACTTCATTAACCCACTTGTTTTTAAAATCATTAGTAATGGTTATACCGATTAGTATTAAAATTTTGTTAGAATACTAAGTATTTATAGCAACTTTTTAATCTATGCAGTCTTGAGATGTGGAACGTTATTGATTATATGTGGTTGTGCCGCCCTAGTCATAGGTGGAATTCTCTATACATTACCTTATTTTCAAATACTCAAATGATAGCGAAAAATTAGTTCACTTTAAATCAGTCCAACTCTTCCTTTCGCTCTCAATCGCTGCCCTGCGTTTTCGTCTCTGATAGCGCTGCAATATCCAGGCTCCAATCACACCAATTGCTAACACCCATAATATCATTGCCTGAGTCGAGATCACTGCTTCATATCCCTACTATAGCAATACGTTGCAATCGAAAATATAAGATTTAGTCATTCCAGTGAATCCATACTGGTCACTCATCCCTAACAAAAAATATCAGTGTTTCCAAAGATTCTTAGTGAACAATTGAAGCCTAATGGGAAGCTAAATTGGGACAATAAAACAATCTAAAGGAGCTCAGTGATCCTTGTTTGGGCGAAGATGTTAGCGAATAGGTCAAGCTATCACCATCCTTATCGGTAGCCTCAAGGGTTATAGATGCAGACGTATCCCTATTTGTGGTAACGCTCTGTGATTTGGCGACTGGTGGAGTATTTACGGCAGGTTGCTCAGCGGGTGGAGTAGTTACTGCATTTACTTTTACCGTCGTAATAGCGGTTGACTGGATTGACTTGTCAGATTCACCCAAGAGCTTCATCTGCGGCCTTCAAATGCTTCAGAGTCCCATTCGTATCCCCGGACGAAAAAGCCTTCATTCCTTCATTAAAATGCATCTTAGCCTGTTCAGATTCTCCAGATATGGCTTGTTGTGCAGCAGTCAATTGAGTTGAAGCTGCGTCTTTGTTTCCACTTTCTAAAGCTTTAATGGCTTCTTCCACATGCATCTTTGTGGAGCCTCCAGAAGTATTTGACAGAGTAGTAGTATTTGACAGAGTAGTAGTATTAGATAAAGTACTTTCCTTTTCTTTTTCAGGAACCGTCACGTTACTCGTGACAGGATTGACAGTTATGGAGACCTTGGCAATATTACTAGTTGAACTTTTATCATTTGCCGTGAATGTAAAACTATCTGATCCTGTATACCCACTTTTTGGCGTGTAAACAACTGATCCACTATCTTTATCAAAGGAGCTCAGTGATCCTTGTTTGGGCGAAGATGTTAGCGAATAGGTCAAGCTATCACCATCCTCATCAGTAGCCTTAAGGGTTATAGATGCAGACGTATCCCTATTTGTGGTAACGCTTTGTGATTTGGCGACTGGAGGAGTATTTACTGCAGGTTGCTCAGCGGGTGGAGTAGTTACTGCATTTACTTTTACCGTCGTAATAGCGCTTGACTTTAGGTCTCCGGCACCTGCCACGGTCAACTCAAACGTGAGCGTAGTACTACTTCCAACATCTTTGAATTGATCAGAGGTGGGAGCATCAAAAGAGGCCTTTGCCTTTCCGGAGTTTCTGATCTCTACTGTAGGACTTCCGCCAATTTGCTTCCATTTGAAACTAGTAGGATTATCAGCATAAAAAGAATCGCTTCCATCCAGCATCACATTATTTTCTCCAGCATCAACACTCTGAGGTGAACCTGCATTTGCAATTGGTGGGGGACAACCGATATTGTCCATGATTGCAGCTGTGGTTTTAGCAAAATCGTTAAGATCAGTTAAACTCAGACTTCCGATCATATTCTGAACTTTTATTTCGTTCATAAATGAGTTGAGTGAATAACACGAATTGGCATCATTAGAGACCGATTTGTCGGATAAATCTTCTATTGCTTGCTGAAGTGCAGGATCCAAATTGAGGGTCTGGTAAATACTGTTTACTTGGGTGATCAATCCTTGGATGGCATCAACTGGTGATTCTATGTTCCACATAAAGCTAGCCGGGGTAGGATCCTTATTTCCAGAAGTGTCAACGGCTCTCACTTCAAAGTTATGGCTACCTGGATCACGCACACCAGTATAGGTACAGATGTTAGTTTTTTCAGCATTTATGTCTGACGTTGTATGCGCTGACTTCCAAGCTCCATTGTCTAATCGGCATTCATAGTGGCTTATGCCTACCAAGTCGGTACCGCTAAAGTCAAAATTAATATCAACAGATGGAGTCGTATCGCCAGCGGCTATTGAACCCAACCAGCCAACGGTTACATCACCTAGCATGGTTTCGGGAGGAGTGGTATCTTTTACTGTAACGATAAATTCATTCTTTCCGGTGTTACCAGCCTTATCGGTTGCCGTACACTCCACTCTTGTCTGACCAAGAGCAAACATGGAACCTGATTTTGGATTGCAAACTGTAGCAACATTTCCGTCGACAGTGTCTGTAGCCGTGGAATCATAACTTACTATTCTGCCCTCAGGGCCGGTTGCTTCCACAGTCATGTCTTCCGGCACGGATACAATAGGTGGCTTGGCATCGATTGGTAACGTTGTATCCTGCACAGTTTTCAATAATGGTTTGGTATCTTCAGGTAATTTTGTAATTCGTATAGTCGGTGCTACGGATTCTCCATCAACAACAATTAATGCAGACGAAATTAAAAACGCCACAAAGATGAAAGCAATGGACAAGACTGCCACAGAAAAAAATAACTTTGAATTCATTATCGGTATTAGAATTTTCTTATATATAACAGTTGTATTGTTGAGATGACATTGGATATACTTGACAAAGATTCATCTCTCATTAAGATTAAGGAGTCAGGTTGGAAGGAAATCCACAAATCCCTAGATAAGTACTACAATCACTGCAAAGCATGAAGTGCAAATGCTATGTGGCCGGAAAGTTTATGTGGAGTATCGGAGGAACTTAAGATAATTTTTCTTCTAATTTAGCTAAAATACAGCGTTTCTCAATCTAGTGCTCAATTACGGAAAGATGATACTAGTACCGAATCTGCAATCTAGGAACTTAAATTTTTTCCACATTTACCACAAAATGAAACACCTATTATGTTGAGATTATTGCAATTAGTACAAGCTTTCTGAATCCTCTTTCCACATCTAGTACAATATTCTGAAGAAATCGAGTTACTCCAATCACAATCCAAACATGCTATACTTCCTTGTACAGCATAATATCGTCTTTTATTATACTCCCTGCCTGCATCAAAAATCTGCCATATATAGAATATAATAGGTGGAATTAATTCAAATGCATTCAAAATTAAATGAGAAAAAAAAAGTATAGCTACTCCCGATATAAGGATAATTGTACCTCTAGTAAAATTTCCAACATACATTTGGCCAAGTCCAGCTATTAAAATACTCAAAATCATCGCTTTACGCTTAGTTTTAGTCAGTTGGAATTCACTCTAGTTATCTGCTATAAAACATGGATATTAAATTACCTGAAATAGTGGTTATAGGATCTAAATTGGAAGAAATGAATGATGATTGCATTCTGAAATTCTAATTAACGTAAAGTTATTTATTCAACATCCAAAATCTTTAGGTTATTCAACATCCAAAATCTTACTGTTCAAGAGACTATATTATTACTGTACATTATCTTGATACAAAAAATGAAATGTTTCTCTCAAAAAAAGAGAATTTCTCGTGTTGTCTGTGTAGGGATGACTCCAATTCTGATTGGTAACAATCAGATATAACCGCAGAAGCCTAAAATATCTCTTAAGGGTACAATAAATTGCCTATGCTTAAAGAAATTCCAGTTTCTGAAGAAGAATTAATAATTATAGAAAGTGCATTAGATGAGGTAGGAGAGTACCTCAAGAATGATACCACGCCAGATGGTGCCAAAATTAAAGAAGAGATAATCGGAGCTGGACAGATAATAAGCTCTAAACTCTTAAGCGATGTTTCGTACCAGACTTGGGGAATCTGGTTTACTAATATAGGTTTTGTCCAACATCATAAAAAGCTAATAGAAGATCTGCATAAGGTACAAGACGACCGTTTAAAACAATTCTTCGTAGAAACGGAGAAACCAACCGAAAATCAGGATGCCAAATTGATATCTCAACTCAATTATGATATACGAGAAAATGCGAAATTACTGTCTGAATTAGGCCTAGTGACCCCAATCGGCACCAATATTAAGAAGAGAATCATTGAAAGTTATGAACGAATGAGAAGTATGGGTGTAGATCCAGATACAGGCGATATAAGCAGGTAAGCTCATTTGATCTAATATCCTCACTTTAGCAACATCAGCACTTTTTAATTACTAATCTATAGTTATCTTGGTTTCATCTTCAATCAAAAGTGATACGGAATCTGCACTGTGAACTAGTTGAATTTAGGATTTAACATATTTAGATTACCAATACTTGATAGTGTTTTATATAGAAAATGTTATGATATTATTAGAATAGAAAAAATAAAAAATTTGAGAATTTTTAAGCTAGCTCTTGTCCGGCCCTTTCTCTTTTTCTTCTTTCATACTTTTCTTGCACTAGTTCTTGTACTTCTTCAGATTCTAGTAATTTCATAGTTTCTAATGCCCTTTCAATCACAGTATCGAGGTTTGCAACATGATCTACTTCGACCTCAATTTCCATGTTTGGTCCCGATGATTTGTATTTAGGCGGTATGGAAATTTTTATTCTTTGAGGCATATAGTTCCTTGTCCGAGGTATATTTAAATTATTAGATACAAATGTACTGTTCAGTTTTCTATTTTATTCTATTTTATTTCTACTACCAAAATTTGGTAAAACTTTAATCAAAACGTCGTTATTGTTAAACAGAATCAAAATAAGGTTAGAAATTCTAGAAAGACTGTATTCAGATCCAGATCCAGTGGAAATGGCTCCTACCACATTCCGATAAACATATTTAGATTTCGTAATTATCATGATATACAGGAATAGAGAAAAGAAGCAATTGAAGCTGCCCACACATTCTATTTCAATTCTATGAGAACTAATGATGGGGAGCAGGTATCGGACAAGTAGTAAAATACTTTGATTTTTCAGAAAAGCATAAAGCTAAGTTCAGAGTGATTATAAGGCGTAAAAAACATGATCGTACAGACAAAGCTCATATCAAGGCCTATAGTAGATTTGAATCATTATGACAACTTTTCGGTAAATTTGAGTGGTAATGTGTTAAATAACAATGTATGAAGCCGATTCACCATCTTTTCTGGAAATTCCTGCTTCATTAGTAGAACAAATGTTACAGAAAACTAACGAAATTGGAGGCATACTTCAAAGCTCCATGCATGATATAAATCGTAAAAGAGAGAAATTCCGTCTGCAACTCGAACAAATAGGACTGCTAGCTAATGATATTAATTTTAGGAATATTAAGCCATTAGTTTCAGGTGGAGTAGATGGAGCCTATGCTGTAGATCGTCTCTTGGGAACCGATTTGTTATTTGCAGCTGCTGTTGGAGTGGAGGGTATAAATGAATTAGAAAATGGAAAACGGATTGCACCCAACCATGATGTGTTTGTTTACCCAGAAAAACACAATCCTGAAAATATGATTTCAGCAAGAGCGATTATGATAGAAATGGAAATCAAACTAGCAGCAAATGCCCCATATGATATAGTATATCTTGACGGGTCTCTTACGACTGCATTAATACATATGTACAAGGCTATCAATTTTATAGAAATTCTTAATTCAAAATCTTCTGACAAAATTAGGGAGGATTTTAAAGATTTTTTGATTTCATATAAGAAAATTTTGGACCCGAAAGACACTTACAAATATTATCTCGGAATACCAAAATATACTTCTAGGAATGATATAGGTAAAAACCTTCATTGGCCTGAGAACTATGATGATAGAGCAATTCTAACCTTGATATTGGATCCAGGAGAATTTACACGTCCAAAATTATTTACGAGCGAAGAAGGATGGCATGTAAGATTACCATATGAGGATGAAAAACTTCGAGTCTTGATGCAGCAAGTAATTGCAGGAATAAAAAACCTAACTGTAATTTATTACAAACCACACCCTTGGTGTCCCGCGCTAAGAATTGAAATTCCATCCGCAACAGCTTGTGATGAAACGAAACTAAATTCCATTTTAATCAATATAAAGAATCAATGCCAGACACCCTCTATCATGGAACCTTTCCCACTATATATGGCTGATAGAATAGCTAAACATATGGCTCCAGCCATTCCAGCTTATAAACAAATCATAATGAATCAAATGACACAGTTAAATGATCACAATGAAAAAGATATATTTTTTCTAATGCATTCATACAGAACGGAAGGCGGATAATAATTTTGGAAATAAGTTTAGAAAATACTATTGATAAAAAGATTAATTACTTGTTAAAAGATAGTTCCATATTAGGAACAATTGGATCACCTTCATCTACAATCGAACTTGCTCTCGATGTATTAGAATCTTCTGTCACAAGACAACTTGTTGGTGAATTGGCTATTTTCAAATATTTACAGGATTCTAAAAATCATTATGCAATTGGTCAAATAATAGAAATCGCGTTGAAGAACTTTTTGCTGGAGGATCCTACGATAAAGTCTGTGGCAAGAAAAAGAGGGTCAGTTAATCCTATTAGTGGTATACAGGATGTTCATGTGGGAAAGTTACTATGTAGCGCTATATTTACTAGTTCTGAAGATCTAGTTGAACCAAGTTTATTAGGAACTGTACCACCTACGGGGACGTATGTTTATCAAGTAAATGATAATATTTTAAGTACCATTTTAGAAAAGCAAAAGAACAGTTTGTTCTATTTGGGGAATAGTTATGGATCCAGAACTAAATTGCCAATGTGGTTTAAGCATTTTGATTATGGGGAAAGTGGTGCAGGTGAAGCCTATCATTTAGGAATATTTGGAATAACTGGATCTGGAAAATCAACTTTGGCAAAAATGATTCTGACAGCATATTCCAAATTTCCTCATATGGGATTATTAGTAATGGATCCTGTCGGGGAGTTTTCTAAAAGTTTCGCAAATGATTACAACAATAATATGGACAAGAAATACGAGAACTACGGTTCTAATTTCAGTATGAAAAAAATTATGAGCGCTCTCAATAAAGAAGTTCTGGCAATTAATGTTAGAAATCTTGTTTTGGATAGATGGACGTTGTTTGAAGAAATCTTATTGCAATCACAATTCTTTCATCAATTAACAATTAATGGCGCAAACAGGAGATTTGCCGTAGATGCATTGATACCCAAACTTAGAAATAAAACATCATTAACTAACTTGATAAAAAGAGAGTCCTTTGACCTTTTTATAAATGAATTGCGGAAGGAAGAAGTCCAGATTCTCATATTTTCAACTCCAGAACCTAGGAAGAGGCTAAATAACCTTGTTTCTAGTTTGGATCAAAAAAATTTAGATAGTTTGTATTCTCAATTCTGGACTCCAATTTGTAGTCTATTTGAAAACAGACGGGATGCATTAACTATTGATGATCTTTTAGAGAAATTTTCTTGGAAGTTAAAACCACTTATTGTAATAGATCTTTCTGAACAAACTGCTCACAAGATGCAACTGAAATATTGGAATGAAACTATTCAATCCTTAATACTGAAGCGATTACTTAGAGGGTTGGTTAGTCTAGGAGAAAAAACCTGGCAGAAGAACACTTCATTAAATACGCTAGTTGTTCTCGACGAAGCACATAGATACGCTAGGAAAGACGAATTCACGGATACAAATCTTGAACAATTGAGACTAACTTTGCTTGATGCCGTGAGGACCACGAGAAAGTATGGATTGGGATGGTTATTTATCAGCACATCATTATCTAGTATCCACAGGGATATACTGCAGCAACTAAGAATTATTTTCTTTGGATTTGGGCTCTCCCTAGGTAGTGATTTAGTCACCCTTAGAGAGTTAGTATCTGATGAAAAAGCTATCGATTTGTATAGGACATTTACCGATCCGGCAAGTTCTTTCAATACGAAGACCAGAAAGTATTCGTTCATGACTCAGGGACCAGTTTCCCCATTATCATTTTCAGGATCACCATTTTTCTTCAATGCCTTCAGTCCGAACGTCTTCATGAAGGAAAATAATTTAAATATAAAGATATGAGATACAATACTTCTGAGATACAATACTTCTCTAATTTAAAGTCATAAAATACCTAAAATCAAATTGGACTAAAAACAGTTTTACAAATTCAATCCTTCCAGAAAGGAGATTGAAGTATACTATCACGATCACAATCTGAGCATTCTACCATGTGTAAGCATTCTTTACTGTACATCGAGTCAATACATGTATTTATAGTATTAATGGCTTATAACTTTAGATGCAAAATGCAAAAAATTAGTCCATGTTTGTGGTTTGATAATAATGCCGAGGAGGCAGTGGACTTTTATATCTCTGTTTTTAAGAATCCAAAGATTGGTAACGTTACACGATACGGAAAAGAGGGATTTGAGATTCATAGAAAAGAGGAAGGGACTGTAATGACTATTGACTTTGAAATCGAGGGACAAAAATTTTTGGCCCTTAATGGCGGACCAATCTTTAAATTTAATGAAGCCATATCTTTCCAAATCTATTGTGAAACACAGCAAGAAGTTGATTATTACTGGGAAAAACTTTCTGAAGGTGGCGATAAAAATGCCCAGCAATGCGGATGGCTCAAGGACAAATTTGGAGTTTCGTGGCAAGTTGTTCCAACTGTTTTGATAAAGATGCTACAAGACAAGGATTCTGAGAAAACGGAAAGAGTCATGAAGGCAATGCTACAAATGCACAAACTTGACATTAATGCCTTAACAGAAGCCTATCGACAAGAATAATTAGCTTTAAGTAGGTCGTGGTTCTCCGTTTCAGATCCTTCCCGTAGTCAAGATGGATAAGCAAGAAGATGTTGCAATTATAATAGAATTATTTCGAATGCAATATGAAAGCCTAAAATCTAATGATAAAGAGAATTATATTTAATCATCAAACTTTATGGTTGTGGTTCTTAGCTTGCATATTTATTTTTTGTCTGCGTTTAATACAATATTGAACTCTCCAACGTAGCCAACACTGTCTTTTGTTAAATTGACTATTAGCCGTTCACCACTATTTCTATCGACTAGCCCATCAACTGAGCCTTGACTATAAACAATATCATCTTCATTTGTAATTTGAGGAGGACCATGAGTACTATATGGAGCTTGTTTGTGTACTTGCTGATTCATGGAATTGTTAAAGTAAAGCTGGCTTGTCCATTCCAAGATTGTGTCTGATCCGTTGAACACACGAACCTTATCATGGATATGGATTGTTCTACCTTCATACCAACCTGGATAAATGGTTGTAAATTCAGCAGTCCCATTACTATTTGTCACTTGATATCCACGAAGGAAATTCCTTCCCGAGGTTCCCATGTCCTTAACTGCTGAATAGACACCTTGTGAATCTGTATGCCAAATATCTACTTTTGCTCCACTCAGAGGAACACATCTGCCATTATGTACATCATATACGTGAGTGATTAGACGCAATGGAATTCCTTCTTTTACTGAGCCATCAGAACTATCTGATCTTATATCGGAGCGATTAGGCATTTTGTCTACAAAGTAAGGACCCTCAGTCTGTTGAGGAGTACCATTTAGTTTAATGGAAGGTGTAAGAGCACAGGATCCTGATGCTGAGGCAGCTTTTTCAGATGGAGAAAGTTCCGAGAAAAAGCCAAATTGAACAGGTCTTAATGACAATACTTTATCTGATAGTGCATTTACCGCTTGTCCCGATGGATTTGCCATACTATCAATTTTCACATACATCAAAACGAGAACTACCGAGAGCAGGCTGAGAGTTAATGCCCTCAAAATCTGTTTTGACATTCTAAGTCTGCGTAACACAATGAGTGTACAAGGTTTAGTCCCTTTAAATTTTGTTAAAGCGAATGCGGAAAAATTTTAATAGATTGGTGACTAGTTTGAACAAGAATGAATACTAAATTTCCCATCTTCATAATCATAGCCTCGATTCTTACAATGGCGTTCTATGGTTCATCTTCAAATTTCATTTCTGCTGCGCCGGAGGTAACAAAGTATAATTGTGATTCTTCTCAAAAGCTTTGCAGTGTATGGTTTGCGGATGGGTCAACTATGCTCTGTGAGTATAATGACTCGACTAAAAAATGGGATTGCCGGTCTATAACATCACCTCCTAAGACAGGTTCTGATATGCCCAGTGAAGTAAAGTCACAGGATTTAGCAAATGGTGCTGTGACAAGTGGCGAAATTAGTCCGTTTGCCTTAAAACTGGTAACAGTAAAGAGATATGCTGACTTTACTGTACCGGCTAATCTTGGTGCTGGGCAAGGTTCTGCAATTGGGGAAGTCAAGTGCAATAAGGGTGAAACTGCTACTGGTGGTGGATATTGGACTTCATATCCACAGGTAGGGACTGTTACCTGGATGAGTCATCCGAAACCAGCCATTAATGGCTGGGAGGTTGGCGTCTATAATCCTGACAACACCCCGCATCGGTTTACAGCGTATGTCGTATGTGCACACTTAGAACCAGGACCGTAATTTGAGGGATATTATAAGGATCAAGATACCCTCCTTTTTTTAAAACAGCCGGTGCTTTGATAAACACAAGAAGGACCTAAACAAAAGATTAGACAACATGAATTTTACTTAAGTCCCTTGTACTGCTGGGGGCATAAGTGAATTAAAGTGATACTATAAGAAAGACTGCTGTGAGGGGGCCCAAGCATGGAAGGTGTCCAAGCCCGTTTGAGCCTTTCCCTCACGCAGGAATTTGTATGGTAATAATACTATTTTAAGCGAAGATAAAAGAGTATACTAAATTAAATATTGTCATCTATAGTGATCTTTTTTAAAACCAATGGACAATCAAATCATGCAATAAATTAGAGGCGAAGGAGTAATAGGCTGGTAGGAAAGAAATCAACCACTACTCCCCGTCGGTGTTTAAGATGTAAAACTAATAGCCTATATCGATAAAACGATTTACAATACGGATCATATAGATATATAGTGACTATTTAGAAGCAAGATGGGAATGATACAGGTGGAGCGAAAATCAAGCATAGAATATCGTTCGTAAACGAATTGACTTGATTAGCACGAGTACCTAAAAGATCTGAGTTAAGGCAATCATATATTATATCCATTGTATCCAATTTCCCATATGGCAGACATATGTCAAGTTTGCAACAAAAATGAAAAAGAAGTATACCAATTAGACATGGAGGTATGCTTTGACTGCTGGATGAATAAAACTACTCCTGAAATTTCACAATGATGTTACCTTTTGAAAAAACAATTAACACAGTTAGACACTTATAACATAAAATTTAAAATAGAATGTAAAACAACTGATGGAAACATTCATTGATTGATGAACAAGAAACAACCAAGTCCACCAGTTGCCTGTGTTTAGTGCTTACAACTTGTGGACCCCGTTATTTAAGGTAGACCTATATAGATTATAGAAAAATCATATGTAACTATAGGGCAATCATCAGAAGAATAGAACCTAAACAAATGTAGGGTATTCATAATATTCGAAAGGATCAGTGTATCCATATACTGAGATCGCTTTAGGGTGATTCCAATTCAATACAGCAAAGAATATTGCAAGAAATACTGCTGCTGCAATTAGAATTAGTATTGCTACTACCACTTTGTCAGATGCAGTTATCATTTGCAATTCCCACTTTCAACTGGTGCTAACGGGATCTTATTATCAATTGCTGTCATCTTTGCTTAATTGCTTGTAGTCATCAAATTTAATCGACTTTGAGGGCAATACCAACACTACTAAGTGTGTAAACTTTAAAAGTCAAGAATGCAATTACCTAATAAACATTTTTTTCTAATTAATTTATAACGTTATGTCGCGTGCTAACTAATAATTAATGAATCTACAAGAAATTGATAGTGTAAAAATAACTATCCTAGTAGACAATATTACTGACAGGTTACTCCCTAGTATATCCATAGTAAAACGGCCTTCCATGATAAGTAATCAAAGGATCGCCGAGTCCCCTATAGCCGAACATGGATTCTCAGCGATACTGGAAATATCTTATACCCATGATAAGTCGATCAAGACCAACAAGTTTCTATTTGATACTGGAGTTAGTAAAGATGGCATAGTTCATAATTCCGATGTATTAGGAGTTAATCTGACAGATATTGAGACAGTAATCTTAAGTCATGGACATTTTGACCACATTTCAGGACTGATCAGTACTCTGAAAAGAATAGAAAAACCAATTGAAATCGTAGTGCATCCCGAAGCTTTCCTAAGACGCTGGCTTATATTTCCAAATGGTAATAAAGCAAGACTCGACTTTTTAGACGAGGAAGAAATTCTTCAAGCGGGTGGAATAATCAGAAAAGTAGAGAAAATTAGTTTTCTCCCTAGGGATGAAAACAAACCCGACAAAAAGGAAAGCAATATAGTCAATAATAGAGTGATGATCACAGGAGAAATTCCGAGGGTTACTCAATTTGAGAAAGGATTTCCGCTGCAATATAAAGAAGAAAATGAGTTTGAATTAGTACCTGATCCCTTGGTCAAGGACGATCAAGCATTGGTAATGAACATAAAAGACAAAGGGTTACTAATTCTGACCGGTTGTGGCCATGCTGGAATAATAAACACCATTAAATATGCAAAAAAAGTTACGGGTGTTAGAAAAATATATTCAGTTCTTGGCGGATTGCATTTATCGGGACAGGGATATGAAGAATCGATTCCGTTGACAATCGCTGAACTGAAAAGAGAAGATCCACGATATATTGTTCCATGTCATTGTACAGGCTGGAAAGCAGCTTATGAGATTGTAAATACAATGCCAGAAAAATTAATACAACCAAGTGTAGGCTCAATTTTTTGCTTTTAGTATGTAAAATGTAATGGTTATTAAAGACATATAACGGTAATTGAAACCAATTATATACTAACTCTGCTTGCTTGATTCCTTTTTCGAACTCCATCAATCAGAATGTACTAGAAAAGTTTTATATAATATGATAACTAACATATCAATGAAATGTTTAGGTCTGAAAGATGTGAATTGTGTGAAAAGAAAACGGAGTCTATGATGTACTGGTTTGGAAGTATGATTTGTCCAAAGTGTTACGACTTGCAGAGATCAAACCCGCAGACAATTTTAGTGAGCAATCTTCAAGACTGAAGTATACCCACTACCTAAAAATCTAGATGCAGAAATATAATTAAACTGTCCTTAAATTTAATGGAATATACAATTAGAGTATTCTAAAATAAACTATAATATTGAAAGGGAAATTTGGTCAATTATTCTCAATTCAATGACTACGTTTCATTGGGAACAAGATAAGCAGAATATCAAATAATATCATTTTTAGTGAGTTCATTGCACACATCAAATTATAACTATGATTTTTTGCTAGTCCAATTTTTATCTAAACTATATAACCCTTAATACTTATTCTGCTCTATTTTATCTCGTATGACGAATCTCAAAAATACCAATGCTTTTTCAAGTTTTTCTGTTCACGATTTAGAAGAAACCAAGAGGTTTTATGGACAAACTTTAGGACTTGAGATATCAGAATCGGAACAAGGACTAAATTTGCTTCTCAAAGGCGGTAACGAGGTATTCATATATCCAAAACCAGATCACAGCCCTGCTACTTTTACCATACTTAATTTTATAGTTGATGACGTTGAGCAGAAAGTAGACGAACTAACTAAATTGGGGGTAAGTTTTCAAATCTATAATAAAGGTGAGTTAAAAACGGATAACAAGGGTATTTTTCATGGTAAACCAAAGATAGCATGGTTTAAGGATCCTTCTGGAAATTTTTTGTCCATACTTGAAAATAAATAATATTTAGATTCTAGCTAATTTACTCGTATGAATTTGAGAAACTAATGCTATCATCATGAGTTCAGCACCAGATCATTTTGGTATTACGAGAATAATATTGTTTCAATTAGGAATAAAGATACCTTTTCTGTCTACATATCTACCTTAGTTGATTCTATTTCCAATTTAGTTTTCTTAATTATTATTACACACAAAATTATGAAAGCGATCTGGGAAACCTCGATTACCACATCCGTCCCATGTATTGGGTATCCACTACCAGGTATTGCGATTATCCACAATATTACCAATACTATAGTTCCACCTATACCAATATAATACCACGGTAATATCCATTTCTTAATTGTAGGTATGACCCAGAACAGCTGAGCCAGACCGGAGACTATAAAGAATATCATAACATCTAACGTCATTTGCTTGAAAAACATTGGAACAAGCGCCAGATGCAATACTCCGGCAATAGAAGTGAATACAGCAGCACTATAAAGTAATACCCTCTCTATCAAATTATTGCTATTCCCTCACATTTCTATTTCAGTATATGTGGGAATAGTATCATATTCAATTTTTAATCCAGTTACTTACAGTGAAGAATTCAATCTTTACTAGATCCTCCAATTACTTCACTAGAACCCCCTGATTTATCAATATCCACAAATTCTGGTCTATTTAGGGGAGAATTTTTTCCATGGATACAATTAAGTTTAAAGTCATCTACGCTTACTGTGCATACAGTATAGGGATCTCCTTCATTTACCGTCAAATTTGGAAATGTTATTGTATAACTCACTTTGTTCTGGGCCTGACCTTCGGGATTTTCTGCATTGAATAGCTTCAGCTTGGTCTGATCTTTTACGTTAACTATTGTCGCAATGTCTTTTGTTGAATTTGTTAGACCGAATAGGGTGACAACGACCTTAAATACATCCTTACCGGCTCCTGTTTCTGCTGTCACTTTAGCCATTAAATTCACGTTTGCCAAAACGACTGTGAGTATAATACCAGTTACAAACATTGACTTCATTAGATAATTTCTTTCCATTAGACTAGTATTGACAACAACGTTCATAAATATTTTTAACTATAATTCTATGAATTAATTCCTAAAGAAAATTTATATCAAAAAAAGTATCATTCGTTTAGCAAAAATTTAGATCCAATACTATATTTACATCAGCTTTTTATACTCCCCATCTCTACTTTAAGGAAATGGTTAAAGATAACACGACCTTGCCGTTTGAGGTAACATATACAGAAACGCCCGGAGAAAAGTCCAGGACGATGAAAAGACTTGCTGTGCTAGTGAAAGCCGAAAATGTTAGGGATATTATCTCTTCGCTCAAAGATTTGAATCTTGAAGCTACTATTTATGATGTTAAGGGGGTAACCAAAGATAAAGAGAGGGTTGCGTCTGGCAGAGGAAGTGGTACAGTTGAACTTACATACAATTCTAGAAAAGTTGTGGCTACTGTGGTAAATTCTTCTGATGTTGAGGAAGTGGTAAACAGAATGAAAAAAAGTCTGGGAGAGAATAAGGCAGTTGTTATGATATCGTCTGTAGATGATCTTGTAATGATCTGAAAATACATATTAAACTATTTGATACAAAATTTTTCGTCATCTAGTTTATCCTCCCATTGAGGTTACTTATGATTTTCATATTTCTAAATCTATTAAAGAAGTTGAATCAACATTAAGCAGGATGAACCAGTAAAATTTGCAGAATTAAAGAGAAAAAAAATCTCCGTAAAGTTGTACCACGGCGATTGTATTAGTGGAATTAAAAGTAAATTATTGGAGAAAAAAATCGATGTAGTTGTTACTTCGCCTCCATATAACATAGGTGTAAGCTACAACCGCTATAAGGACACCCTACCCAGGAGTGATTACTTGAAATTCCTATCTAATGTGAGTGTAGCAATTAAAAAAGTTCTTACTGATGATGGTTCTTTTTTTATAAACGTTGGAAGCAAACCCTCCGACCCTTGGATTGCCTTAGATGTAGCAAATGTTTTGAGAAAATATTTCACATTACAAAACGTCATTGTTTGGGTGAAATCCATCGCAATTCCAAAATCAGATGTAGGAAGCTATCCAACCGTAACAGCAGACATTGCCGTTGGACATTTTAAGCCACTAGTTAGTGATCGATTTGTAAATGATTGCTTTGAATTCATCTTTCATTTTACTAAAAACGGAAACGTTAAATTGGATAAACTTTCCATTGGCGTTCCTTATCAAGACAAAACAAATATTGGGCGCTGGAAAAGAGCAATTCGAGATATAAGAGATCGTGGTAACACTTGGTTCATCCCATATGAGACTATTTGGGATAAAGAACAGAGACCTCATCCATCTAGTTTTCCGATTAAACTTCCAGAAATGTGTATCAAATTACATGGTGTTAGCAAGTGCAATATCGTTCTGGATCCATTCATTGGAATAGGTTCAACAGCATTGGCATCCATGAAATTGGGAGTTTCATGCATTGGTTTTGACATAGACAAAAGATATTTGGAAATATGTAAACAAAGGATAGCAAGTTTTCCCTTCGACTGATAACTAAGTTGCCCCCGTTGTTGTTATCACCTACATTTTTCATATATTGTTGCTAGTTAAAGGGACAATAATGAACATGATTATTATCATCCTAGTTATCGATATATTCATAATAATCCAAACTCAATGGTGAAGTCCGGCTAGACATTGTCATTTATTCGTGAACTTTTAATCATAATCACGATCAAGGACTAGGAATAATTATTATTCAGAAATCTCTTTTAGTATCGAATCAATGTCTGATTTACTTAAACCAAGACCTATTTTTGCATCTCTTCTTGAAATGATATTGCCGTTGTCAAATGCGATAAGTGTGGGAATAGTATTAATTGAAAATCTATCCCACAAAGGGTTATCATCATCATTAATCATAGAAGCATAAAATCTGATATTCTTATTAGCAATATTTGCCAAGGATTCAAAACTTGGTTTGAACTTCTGACAGAAGGGGCACCAATCTGCATAGAACATAACCAAAGATTTTTTCCCTTCAGAGAGAAACCTATCAAATTGATTTGGTTGAAGTTGCTCCACGCTGTTATATCATTGTAGATTTAGGCTATTATAACTATTCTGCAACAGAATTTAATATAGATACCTTTTGAACCAATCTATGTATTTATGATAGGCAAGATAGCGCACTAATAGGTGGAGCAAGCTGGACAAATAGTTTCTAAGATTTGTGGAATAAATATGTGTTACTAAGTAGAAGAATTAACAACATCAAAGATTAGAACATGTATTGGCAGAAAATGATGGAAACTAAATTCTAGTTGAGCTGAGACGAAAACGAACTGCCCAGAGAGAAAATATTGTGAGATAAAAAAGAAATGAAGGGGATCTTTTTGGTGTCAACTATTGGTAGTCTAATCGTTGCTGTCGTCAGCACTGTTGTCGTTGCTGCTATCAGCATTGTTGTCATTGCTGTCGTCAGCACTGTTGTCATTGCTGCTATCCGCACTGCTATCCGCACTGCTATCCGCACAGCTGTCAGCACTGTCAGCACTGTCAGCACTGTCAGCACTGTCAGCACTGTTCACATTACTGTCGTCAGCACTGTTGTCATTGCTGCTATCAGCACTTTTGTCATTGCTGTTATAGGCACAGCTATCAGTAAATTTGTAATTGTTGTTGTCATTGCTGCTATCAGCACTGTTGTCATTGCTGCTATCAGCACTGTTGTCATTGCTGCTATCAGCACT
>DATBFR010000046.1:0-7388 GCA_036558405.1 Nitrososphaeraceae archaeon
TAGTGCTGTAACCAGCATAGCAGCAACGGTGACATACGATAGTACTACAAAAACAGCTACCCTCAAACCTTCGGCAGCATTGGCTTCTTCTACGACCTATACTGCAACTCTAACAAACGGAATTAAAGATATTGCTGGAAACGCACTGGTTACTACTAGCTGGTCATTTACTACGGCTGCTGCGTCATCTTCTGCATGTAATAGTAATTTGCCAATTACTGGTACAACCTCCGGTCCAACTCAAACTGGATTTACTGCTAACAATGTGATTGACAACTCGCCAACTACAAAGTGGTGGTCCACGTTCAGCGTAAACCCGTGGATAAAATTGGACTTGGGTTCTTCAAAATCGATATGTAGCGTGGATATCGCGTGGGCTGACGGTAACCAACGTCAGTATACCTTTAAAATAGAAATATCTACTGATGGGAACAGCTATTCTAACGTATTTTCAGGAAAAAGTTCCGGAACAACTACTTCTCAAAAATATAGCTTTGCTGAAACTTCAGGTAGATACGTGAAAATAACCATTACTCAGAGTCATTTTGGCTCTTCAAATTCTATAGCACAGATATCTGAATTGGATGTATTTGGCAAGACAGGAACCACTGGTATCAATGCTAACAGTCGCACTCAGCGCAATTACGATTCTTCGTCTATCACAACTTCTGCAGAGGTTAATGCAAACAACACAAAAGTTCGATCTTCACTAATTGAAGAAGATAAAGGCGGAACCGGAGACAGAAGCGAAGGCGGGGCTGAAATCATTTCTCCTAGAAAGACTTCGAAGCATGATCTTGCACCTGTGGCAAAGGATGACTTAGTTGTTACTAAGATAAATACCGCTGTTGTAGCCAAAGTTCTTCAAAACGATAAGGACAGAGATGGATATGATCTGAAAGTAATATCAGTCTCTGATTCCAAGTTTGGGGCCAGTGTAACTGTCAATAGGAATGGGACTATTACTTTTCTGCCTGCTGCTGATTTTGCAGGGCAAGATACTTTTACCTATACTATGGCTGATGGAGAAGGCAAATCTGATAAAGGAAAAGTTACTATAAATGTTATACCAGACAGAAAACAATTAGAAATCGACAATCAAGCTATGGTTGAAGAAGATCATAATGACAGAGGGGAACGTACGATGAGAAATCAAGGTGGTGCAGAAAACAATGAAGTAGAGGTTATAGAACCTCCCAAATCAACAGCAACAGAAGGGAATGATGACTAGGACCTTTTACACAGTTTGAATTGTGAGACTTTGCTCACGGCTTAATTAGATGCAAGGTATTTAATTGTGCCATCTATGGACACTGACAAGAGGACAATACAAAGCTCAACCCAATATTTTCTCCTTATTCGGGTTAACTCATCGTACCCTTAATGAGTCGAAAAAACCATTAGAAGAAAGATATAGTTCTATTCTATTTTTAGTAAATTTTATAAATTGTGTCCCAATATGGAAATGTAATCAACAAATAGGCGAATCTGTGTGAGATTACTACCAAGTCTTAGCAGCAACGAGTTTTTTCTGAAACACAAACACTCAATCCTCTTCAACAAAAACCTGATCATTGCCGGATTATGCTCGTTGGTATTGACGCCTATTGTCACCCAATATTACTACTATAATAGGTCCACTGACAGTTTTGAAGTCTCTCTTGTCTCTTTATTTTTTGAATATCTAATTGAAACTCCGATTTTTGCCTTTCTCTTTTACTTGGACAACAGAAAATCATATGTCAATCCTACCACAGGTATTAGAGACATCCAAGCCATAAAGACAGATATAAAAAAACTGTTTGCTGTTTTTTCTTTATCTGATGTAATTTACGCGGTTGCTGCGTTTTCCATTCAATTTAATCTCATGGAATATTCCAATTTACAACCTTTTGAGGCTGTACTAATCAGCTCCATTATAGCTTGGGCTATTTTCTTTGTAATAATTAATCTTAGCGCCAAGGCGGTTCGACTGTTCGATAGACAGCGACTGAGAAAGTCCATTGTCATATTGCTAGAACTGAGATACGTGATTCTAATATTGCTAGGTTTTATCGTACTTGTTAATTCATTCATCTTTCTCGCGTCTGCAGATATTAGGGTTGTTTATACCAATCTAACAATCATAGTATCAGCAGCAACGGCTCTATGCGCTGCCCTAGTAGTATCAGCCAGACAAATTATAACTAATTCTCCATACAAGAAAACATTTGCATTATTGGCAGCCGGAATCGCAATATGGTTTACTGCGGAAGTAACCTGGACGTACTATCAGCTGGGCCTTGGAATTGAAACACCGTTTCCTTCGATTGCAGACTTTTTCTGGCTCGTTGGCTATATACCTTTGACCTATCACCTCTACAAAATCTATAGCACTAGTACATCCAAAATTATAGATAAAGATACACTTGTGATACTGTCAGCCATCGCTGCTACAGTAGTATGCTTTCTTCTCTACCTTACATTTAGTATAACAGGCCAGCCATTGACTATCTTGGAACTGACCATAACTTTGGCCTATCCTGTTCTTGATACAATAATGCTGATACCTGCTGTAGTAATTCTATGGAGCTTTAGGAAGGGCGAACCTGCTTATACGCATTGGGTAATGATTTGTTTATTTATAGTATTTGTAGCCATAGCAGATGTTGGGTACAATTACGCTTTAGCAATTGATGAGGCAACTGCAAGCCAACAGCAGTGGGTCTGGGACATGTTTTACAATGCTGGGTATCTTTCAATTGCAGGTGCACTATTTTGGTATAACAGATACTTGGTATTAACAAAAGATCCATTGTTACAGTGAACGATACTAAATATTGAGACTATTAGAAAGGTAATTGGCTAAGAGGCTCATTAAGAACCGATCTTGTCGGGATTTATTAAGCGAAATGCGGCAAGAAAAAGAAAAAGGTAAGACCACTTTCTAAATAGTATAAGAAATAGCTGATTTATAAATCAAAATCCATAGCTGAATTTCTCTCATAAAGTGTATACAAAAATGTACTTTTTGTTCCTGTACAATATGTACAAGTTGATTTATCTTTTGTCGTATCGTCATAGGATATGAAAGTACCAGCTAGACTATTCGATAAACGGATTATTATATTCTGTTTTGTAGTAGGATTATGCTTGGGTACTATTAACAATGTGATGGCTCCAATGCC
The DNA here is from genome assembly GCA_036558405.1 of Nitrososphaeraceae archaeon. Lineage (GTDB taxonomy): Archaea > Thermoproteota > Nitrososphaeria > Nitrososphaerales > Nitrososphaeraceae > TA-21. The sequence goes on from DATBFR010000046.1 coordinate 3,168, forward strand.
TGATACTAAATCTGTTCAAGCGAGTCTTTTTGAGACGCTAAAATCCGTTACCTCAAACGTTTCTTCCAGCGTAACCTCCGAGGTAGATAAGATAATATCAGAAACAATGGATATCACAATTAATGATGCTATGAATAAATTAGAAAATGCCACCATTTATGGTACTAGCGATAGTTCAACGCATAAATTTGAGCCAGAGGTTCCAACAAGTATAGATTTGGGCAAATAGGTAGGCAGGTAATTTGAGTGGGCGAATTAGGAAACCTAAAACCGGGTTGAAAAACTAGCGCCACAAGAAATTTGAAAATATTCAATTAACCAAATCGGACTACGGAAATTATTGTTGACTGCCCTTGTATTTGGTTTACCAATGATCATGCCTATTCTGCATCTAAGCTAGAATATTGTAAGATTAAACTTGCTGTTCATCCGAGTTACGCTCTGCATAAAATGACAGGTAACTAACTATATCAGAGTCGATCTCAACTGTTTAGATGACCAATATGTGCCATTGGATCTTCTCCACTCTCTGTAGTTTTCCAGGATGTTATCATGGTCAAAAGCAAGAATTATGTTATCATAAATTGGAAACCACTGCACTAATCGAATGTCATTTCCTTCTTTGACTTTCCCTCCGGTGACTTTCGCCACAAATGTAACACTTATTGCGTGTCCTCGTGGATCCCTAGTCGGATCTGAATACACGCCTAAGATCTCTGTAGGCATAGCAATAATCCCGGTTTCTTCAAATATTTCACGCTTGAGCGCATCTTCGACTGTTTCTCCTACGTCCACCTTGCCTCCGGGAAGGCTCCAACTTCCTTTGAAAGGGTCTTTTTTTCTTTTTACCAATAAAATCTTGTTATACTCTTCTAAAATGCCATCTACCCGGACTGATGGAGATCCATTGTTCCTCATATTTGCATCAACCAATTAAAGTTAATATGACTTTAGAATAAGTTCCCATGGATCGGTAAATTTATCCTAGTCAGGGAATTATATTCATATTGACATAAGTGAAGATTCTCTATGCTGTGACTGTTGATGTTTATGGTGGGTGAACCACCCCCTTGCCTGACTGGCGCAGTAGGGTGAAATGACAGTAGGTATCTTTGAGGTCGAGGGCGATTGAAACCATAGTCTTGGTGGTACCGCTTCCGATCTCTGCTAAGTCGTACTCGATCCCATTTGGCAGATTGATGCGGACGTGATGCTCATCACCGGTAGCAGGGCTTATGATCGGACGGGCGGTTGATTCGAGCATGTCAGGAATCGCGATCCTTGCTTTTCGGCGCTCGATATCCACATCAAACTCGATTCGTTTGAAAAGCGGGGGATGGACAATGTTTGACATCCTTCGATAGACCCACCAATGCGTTGCCCCCTCGTTCGTTTCGCCACCATACAGGACAGTGGCAAGAGCATTTTTTTGCTTGGCGTCCGCGCGCTCATCGATGACGGCCTGACACTCACCGTTGCCTTCGTAAATAGGTCCTGGCCATGCGTAGAGAAGAGCTGCGCCCAGGCTATCAAGCACTACGTCTCCAAAGTGCCCCTTATCGATGCGAACGGCCGCGAAGCCACGACAGTCTCCGTGCGTCGGCCGGCGCGACTCGAACTGACAAGGACATGCATAGTCGCAGTTGCAATTGCTGAACTCGGTCCCTTCGATGTACCATTCAACTTGTGTCATGGCGCCTTCCGTCCCATGCTTGCACAGTCTCCTTTTCGAATTCATTTGTCAGCTTTTTAAATTGATGCATGCAACTTGGACACATTTTAGAAGACCACGCTTGCTGCTGATATTGTAAAGACAAAAAGCCCGTAGTCCCAACTAGGACTAGTGCAGGAGGTGTTGCCATTATCGAGACAAGTCTTTGTCTCATCGTCTATTTAGAGAGATACTTTGTATTAAGATTAGATGTCAAATTAGAACATCTTGTTCAAGCTGGAATAGCAGGTCCTAAGTTGTTCACTATGATATAGTCTCATGATCATGCCATAGAATAACGATACAGATCATTTATGCTAGAATTCTAAAATATTTGTCATACAATATGATGACTACTACGACTACGACCGCTTCCTAAACCGCTGTGGGGCGATCGGTGAGGCTAGCCAGATAGTAACCACAGCGGCTTAATCTTATTATAAGTTGGGCACGTTAATTGAAATTATCAGATCCTTAAGGTCTGATAGGTGGGTCGAGTCTTTCTGGTCATTGTTCTTGGCCCGCCTTTTTGGTCACTGTTCCCGGCTTGTATGTTTATAATTCTGATGTGATACTTAAGCGTCAGTCAGCTCCATTTATGATTAATCATAAACGAGTTCCAGCCTGATTGATATATCAAACCCTATCACCTAAAGGTATGAAAAAAATATTTGCAATGATCGGAGTAATGCTAGCAGGGACATTGAGCAAATCAATATTCGCTTCCAATGCCGAAGCTGCCATGACTATTATTTAGAAGGAATTGCAAGAATGAAAGAATATTTTGACGTGATTTGAGCGATCCCTTTCTCTCGTAGAAGACATTACAAGAATTATTTTCTAGACTCCTTAATCTTGGAGCCAAGATATGCTAACCCAATTCCTACAAGTGTGATGAAAATACCAGTTATTAATCTATAAATTAATTCCAAGCCAGTTCGCTCGAATGAAACTATTGATACAAATAGTCCATAGAAAAATAATAACAAGCCAGCAAGAATTAGGATTAATCTAAGCCTTCTTTTTCTTGTCATAACTAGCCGCCATAGAGCAATAGAGCGTAACGTTACCGTTACAATATTAATCCGCTCATGGCATGCTGATCGTTCCTTACCATTAGGTCGCCAACTCGTAGATTTGGTCGGAGATAGTGATAATTCATTTCTTGGCTCACAATAATGTCAGTTATCGCACTTTGTCTTGTTTGTCCAAGTTTACTGCCGATTCACTTTATGCGTTGTATACGCTAGTCCTAGTGCTTCTAATGAGTCTAGTATTCTAATAATACGAAACATCGATGCCAATAACCCACAGACCACATGCATTATTGAATTGTACCGTTAGTCCTTTCATCATTTGGCGGCGGGGGGACAATAAGGTCACTCTTGAATTGCTTGGCATTCTCCTCCAGCGGGGCTTCGTCAGGCAAATCTGTATTATCTTGCTGAGTAGATCCCTGGTCTTTGTTCGTCTCTACAGTACTAGGATGTGTATTTTTAAGCACCCTATCACTATCTGCCACTTTACTCACGACGACTGTCACCTTTGCATTATCTGAACCACCATTTCCATCAGAAATAGAGTAAGAGAATGTATCTCTCCCTACAAAATCCAGTGCTGGTGTGAATACCAGGTCCCCATTTTCATTTACTCTAACGAAACTTCCCTTTTCAGTGAAGGATTCAACAGAAGTTATCTCCAATTTATCTCCATCTGGATCGTTATCATTCGCTAATACACTGATTAGTAGGGGCTGATTAGATTCAGTTCGAGTCAAATCGTTTTTGGCAACGGGCATATGATTTGCGGTGGTGGTGATACCGCTACGTACTGAACCACCTGTCGCCCCTTTATTATTTTCAGCCTTTGAATCTGATGAAGCTGTCGAGAGCTGTGATGATTCACTTGCAAATGATGTGCTACTGGCGCTCGCACTAGACTTACCAAATACATCAATCTCAGAGATTTGAGCTATGCTATTTGAAGAACCAACATGACTTTCAGTGATTGTAATCCTTACGTATCTTGCTGGAGATTCGTCAAAGCTATATTTTTGAGGAGAAGTAGTTGTTCCGGAACTTTTTCCTGAAAATACGTTTGAAAAGCTGCTTCCATCAGTAGATGTTTCTATTCTAAAGGTATACTGACGTTGGTTGCCATCAGCCCAGGCGATATCCACGCTACAGACCGATTTCGATGAACCCAAGTCCAATTTTATCCACGGGTTTACGCTGAACGTGGACCACCACTTTGTAGTTGGCGAGTTGTCAATCACATTGTTAGCTGTAAATCCAGTTTGAGTTGGACTGGAGGTTGCGGCGCTAATTGGCAATTTGTCATCACATGTAGAAGATGAAGCAGCAGCCGTAGTAAATGACCAGCTAATAGTAGCCAGTACGTTTCCAGCAATATCTTTAATTCCGTTCGTTAGAGTTGCCGTATAGGACGTAGAAGAAGCCAGGTCTGCCGATGGATTGAGGGTAGCTGTATTTGTAGCACTATCATATGTC
>DATBFR010000047.1:0-9472 GCA_036558405.1 Nitrososphaeraceae archaeon
ACTAGGCCTAGCTTTTCGGGGTAATGTTTCAGATACACGACTTTCCCCAACGTACTCCGTAATAAACGAACTGAGGAGGTATGAATATTCAGAAATTCGAGTTCACGATCCGCTGGTTAAGAATGATCCTGTATTGGAAAAAGAAAAGGATGAAAATATTGTTCTCTATTCTAATATCAATGAAGCGATCGCAGGCGCGGACTTGATCATTGTCGTTGCGAACCACAATGAATATAGGAATCTAAATCCAGCAGATATGAAAAATTCTGTAATTTATGATGGAAGAGGGATACTGGACAAGTCTTTCGTTACCGACAGGGATACAACATACGAATCATTAGGTATGGGTTCATGATCAGTCTATAAGGCAATCAATTTTTGAAATGTAATACTACTATCTGACTGACTACATTCAATGTCGTATCACAAATACGTTAAATTTAATATATCTCTACTTGAGAACAAAATAATTATTGAAACTAAACAAGGTTCATACCTATGATGGTCTAAAGACCCTAACATGGAAGGACAATGCAGTAGTTATGATAGATCAAACAAAAATGCCTGATAAGCTGGTATATTTAATATGTGCTATTTATTAGCACAATGATTTCGTATAAAAATTACGTATATTCAACAGTTAACCACGATGGCACTAGTCAAAAATAAAGTCATCTTAACACATTGCATTAGATAAATCTTCATGAAAATATTTTTTCTCTATTATCCTTTAGTGGTTCTAGAGACTCTCGTTGGCAGATTCCAGTTATATTTTATTGCAGCAATACGTAAAGAGGTGATAACAATTATTCCTAGAATGGTTGAAAAAATTATTGATACTCCCAAATAAAGTAGTATGAAGAACAGCAAAACACCTGCAAAACTTACAGATACATATAGTTCCTTTCTTAAAACCAAAGGGATTTCACTTACCAGCATATCTCGTATGATACCTCCACCAACCGCAGTGATAACTCCAGAAAACATCATAATGACTAGATTAAGACCAAACATACTATAGGCAATATTTGCACCAAGTAGACTAAAAATTCCTAGACCAAAAGCATCGAAAGTTAAAAATAATTTCATCAAATTCTTCGCATAACGATAAAGAACCAGAATACTAATCCCAGTTATTGTCGTTATTAGTATGTAAGAAGGATCAACTAAGGCTGCAGGCGGTGTTCGTCCCAATACAACATCTCTAATGACTCCGCCGGCTAAACCAGCTGTGCCTGCCAGTACTACAATTCCCACCACATCTAGCTTATGTTCGATGGCCTTTATGGCACCCGTAACTGCAAATATCATGGTGCCAAATAGATCCAACAAGTGGACTGGAGTTGAAGTTAGGATAATTGTATCTAGCAATCTCTGAATTAAACCGACATCCGTCTAAATATAATTGATCTACATATTTGTAAATAAATAAACTCATTGTGCTTAGAGTACCTGCTCTAAATTCGTGCTTGAGCAGTTGTTTATGTTACAAACCTACTCCGACTCATAGATGAATATTCAGAACTAATGACGGCTCTGTTAACTAAAGATAATCTGTATAGCTAGGTGTCTCTTAGTCTAGTCCCTGAATAGGTCCAGAACACACCCAGCTTTAGTTAGCTATGGCTTGTACCTTTATTGTAATTCCAGAAACTTCAGGTTAGCAGCCAAATGTTTGTTATCATCGTTCATAGTATAAAGGAGTCATGTAACCATATGGAAATGGGTTCATAAAGAGATATGCCTACTTGGCTGATAGATTCAGAATAGATTGACATAAAATTAGACAGATATTACTTGTCGACGAGACCCTAGTCAAAATATATGAACTAGAATATCGGATATGGATAGCTTACGAGCCTAACATGAATGCTGTTTGATGGTTACATCTATCAAGGGAAAGGACAATTTTTGTATGCTATCAGTTCTTCAAGCAATTAGGACATGACTATGTTAAGAAGCACATTTTTACAGATGGAGCACACTGGTACGATATATCATGTCGATTGTTAAGACTGCCTCATAATCAAATGTATGGTACTGAATTGAAGAATGTAATGGAAAGGTTCATTCAGCCTATCAAGGACAGAATATTATGCTTCGATGATCATTTCCCATGTAGAAAGCCAGATTGTGACATACGGCACATATGGAATTGGCTGAAATTATATTTACTGTATGTTCATAGGAATATGGATAGAACAAGGTTTATGACATTCTTCGATATCGATCGAGGTTAAGTTAACAGAGCCTATTGACCACGAAAGTATATAAATTAACTTATAATTTTTCGGTCACTAACTAGATAAGTTGAATATTCTGCTAACCGTATCTATTTGTATCATGTTGTTATCTTTCTTTATTTCCTGGTATTTATCAAGAGGCTAACTAGAATAATTAAGCTAGGCAGACAGATAGAGAAATCTAGAAATCAAAGATGACGAATTATTGAGTCGGGATTGATCAGCGGTTGATGATATTAATTATTAATTCTAAAGTTTACAAGCACTATGTCTTGTGATAGTTGCAACAAATAAATTCTAAAAAGAAAAGAAGAGAAAAGAAAAGGAAATGAAGAACATGCTGTCGTAGTCATTTTACCATCTTCCCAATTCACTTTACTTGTTATTTCTTACTACGTGATTTGACAAAATGGCTGTTTATCTTGTCCTATTAAGCTGTGACTTTACCCATTATCGGTGTGTCGCCAAAGTGATTTCCTGTCATCTTAGGATCAACCTTCAAACTAAAATCTCCGCCATTGGTTATCTTTATACTTACCGGAACATTGTTAGCTGGTCCCTTTTTCAGTGATACTGTCGCAGTTCCATTATATACTGTACCATCGCTACTTTTGTTAGGACTGCCTGTCAGTTTGAAATCATTAATAGTGTGTTTGTGTTTTGCAGAGCCATTTAGCATTTGCATTCCAAAGTTAGCATCAAACTTGGGAGATTTAGAATCTAGACCAGTAAAAGTCCACGTACCATCGACCTTCCATTCAGGCTTGCCATTTTCCCCATTTTGAGTGCTTGCTATGGTGCCTTTTTTGTCATTTGTAGACTGTGCAAACGCGTTTGACATTCCCATAGTTGCCATGACTGCAACTACCAACATCAATCCTACAGGAATAGCTAAGGTAGATTTTTTCATTAAAAGACCCTTGTTAAATATACTATTTATTCATTTGTTATGACGAATTTTTGAAATTCATTAGTTAATAATATGGCTAATCTATGCCGACTTACCACTACATACATTACTAAATGCTTTTACAACTTTATCTTTTGTACTTTGTTCAATTACACTAAAAATATACTTGAGGAGTTTAATCATTCTCTATTTATTTTTTCAAACTAATATGACTCTTCGTTTAAATCTTTGTGACATTCTCGTATTAAGTAGTAGTCCTTTAACTTAGTAACATCACAAGCTTATCCAGATCTTTTTATTCAATATGGTCGACAGATTAGGTTACTTTCTGTATAATCAATATTGTTGTTGAATGGCAGATCAGATTGACAAGTGTTAAAAATTAGATATGTATTGAAGCAAGATGTCTGCTATTGGTATACTTTATATTCTTTGACTATCATGCGGAATCAATGATTCTACCAACAGACCAAATGAGACAAGTATGTACAATTAGAGTTTATTTGTTAGACCATGTTAATAGACTTTCATCATTCGTATTAATTATGACATCACTAATGCTGGACATAAGACTGTCTGTCGAACAAATCCAATTACATTATTTGTTTGAAAATACGTCCATTCTTATAATACATTATTATTGCTTCAATCCTAATCACAGTAATAATATATTACATTTTTGAAAACACAAATCATCCATATGTCTATGAATCAAAAGGTCCCCCGAAGGAGCAGGAGATGTAATCGGGGAAATTCATTGCTAGGCGAAAACTCAGTCAAGTGGTTGGAACAGAACATCTCTTGAATTGAATTTGCCAGCATGAATTTTACCCTTGACCGCAAATCAACATTGGTATCTCAAATTCATCTGGGAAACATCTGTTATTAATGTTATAATTGACTTTCACAATTGCATTCACCATCCAAAATGTCTACGAAATTGATTGGTTTGCGCTAGGTTCTGTTTTAGTCAACCTAAAATACGCAATCATTGTCTGTATGCATTGAACCATTGGCTTGGATATGTTTATGATCCACCTTACTAATGTAATTCCTAGTAGATTCTGAATAATTACGTCTACAGCATTCTCTATTTCTACGAAATGATATCGATATCAATTAATCAAACGCTGTTATGTCATTATGAATTTGTCCTATACACATTTAATGAAAATCCCTATCTTAGATGATGATAATTATAATAAACAAATACTTAATTAAATTAACTAACTATTTAGCTGGTTAATTAGTTAACTAACACATTGGAGGGGCACAGTGAAAGTGAATGAAGCACCACCATTTGAGTTATTTTCTGCCCAAATATTGCCACCATGAGCTTCCACAATTTTTCTCGAAATATATAGACCAAGGCCCGTTCCATTAGATTCGGTTGAACTAAATTTAGAGAAAAGTCGCCCATCGCTTAAAAGCTGGTGGTCTATGCCTGGACCTGAATCTGTAATTCTTATAGCATATTCGATTTGCTCGTGGCCTTCAGCGCCACGAAGACTACCCTTATGGAGATTTTTACAAGTGGATATGGTAACTTTTCCTCCAGTTTCTGTCTGTTTTAAAGCATTATCTAGAATATTAGATATGACCTGGCCAATACGCAGCAAGTCTCCGAAGACAAATATCTTCTTATCACTCATATTAGGTTCTAGATTACCGAAGGAAGATCTTATGATGTCATCGCTGTTACAAAATAGCAGTGTAATATTTCTCTTGACTGCGACCTTTGTGAAGTCGGCTACTGTATCACTAATTAACCGATTCAAATCGAAATCTTTCTTTTTGAGAACTAGCAATTGACGTTCTATTTTTGTGACATCTAAAATTTCAGAAGCAATCTTCGTTAATTTCTTTGCATTTCTTAGAATGCTTTCTACCTGGTCTTTTCTTATACTGATCTGGTCCATACCGGTCTCTTGGAATTCTAATTCTAAAATTTCTGCAATTCCTAGAATAGGCATTAAGGGACTTCTTATCTCATGAGCTTCTATATTTACAAAATCGTTGAGCTCATCATTTTTCTTTTTGAGCATATCGACATAGTTTTCTAATCTATCAACCGTCATCATCAATCTTGTAGCTTCGTCTATTGTCGATTTTCGGTTTTGGAAGTACCCTGGATGTATGTACTGTACTGCCTCAGATTTACTTGTGTTTGATGCATATTGGTCGTTAGGCTGGTGAACTGGAAAAGCATTGGTAACTTTAGAATTGTCATCCAAAATATCTGAACAACTATTTCTCAAGTGTATCTCAAATAGGAGCTATTTAATATATTATTTATAGACTTAAGACAGTTTTTCTACATATATCAATATTATTTCACTGAGGCTTGATTTCGACATGGTATACAAGATAACAGCAGAACCGCTAATCACAGAGTACATCAGAACAATTTTACTTTAATATCATCTTAATAGCATCAGATAATATACTCTTTTTAATAACTCCTTGTTAACTTGATCTATCGGCTTTAGAATTTCCTCAAAATATCTTGATCGCATTAAATTTATACACACATGAGCTACAATTTATTCATTATATGTTAAAATTATTCGATAAGTTTTCATTTAATATGGATTAATTTTACCACATTATTGTATTCAAATTTGGCTATAACTTTAATTTCAGAATCATTTTTATTTAAAAAAGTCGCATCAACGAATTTATACTGATTTAATTATGATACTATCCGCAAGCTAAACAATAGTTAGTAATCTTTTTAAGTAGAGTTAAGCATAAAATCAGCAAAGTCCGAGGTTATGAACAAAAATTTAGTTTTTGACCAAGCAACGGTGAAAAATAGCCAGAAGTTACTCTCAGTATTGTCTAGACGAGACAATTTGACGATATTTATGGGAGCGGCCAATGAAAATGGGCTAAGTGCAGATTTATCCACACCCCAGCTTCTAGGCATAGCAAAGAAAACATACTATACTAGATTAAAGCAGCTCATAACAGCAGGACTAGTAAAGAAGGCAGATGGAACCTATATTCATACTACACTTGGAAATATCGTATACCAAAAGCAGCTTGAACTAATGCAGCAGATAAAGGATATTAAACAATTTAAGATGATCGATGCCCTAAAGGACTCTAAAGAGTTCACAGATGACGACATCAAGGTCTTTGTATCCAAGTTAATTTCTCAAAATATTGATTCTATGCATGATTTGAGCAGTGATGTAAATGTGGATGTAATATGGAAGTATGACGAGATGGTCTCAGGCATTATCCAGAGAATAGAATTATGCAAAGACGAAATCCTCCTTGCTTCCAAATACACGAATGAATTGATAATTAACAGTATAATGCATAAGGTTCAAACAGGGATAAAAGCAAAGGTTATTAGCGATACATCACTAGTAAAAAAGTTCTTTGATCAATTTCAGCAGAATATTATTAATACTAGAGATAAGAACGCTATGGAACGGAGTAATGTTATTGGTAACCCATGGTATCCTGGAAAGATTGAAAGAAGATCGACAGACCTCCCATTTAGTATGATTATATTAGACCGTAAAGAGGTAGGAATAGAGTTAATTCATGCTACAGATCCAAAGACGTTTAATGGAGTCATATTTGTCAAAGATGATAAGGTAGCTAATATCATGGCGGACTTTTATGAAAAGGTGTGGAATTCAAGTTCAAGTTCTAGTCCTAGCGCTGAGGATTTGACATACGGGTCAGAAAAGTCCTCTGCCCGCAGATATGTTGCCCCGTATTCTAATGTATCCAGTAGGTCAGACTAGTAGTAGTCGAAGTCAGAGTAAGGCAATAAGGATCGAAACTTGCATCGCAATATTTAAAAATCTCACCTTGTCTCTCTTGTTTTTAATGAATCCAGGATCATGCATGTGATTGCCTATCCATCCAATAAATCCTGCAACTATCTGAGATGTAATGACGATTAGCAGGGTTCCAATAACACTAATGTGCAATTGGCCATAACACAATCCATCCATGGCGAGTATAACAAATGGGATAGATAGCATGATTGCCATAGTCCCATTCATCCCCAGCACCAGTGGAAATGTTTTTCTACCTGCAGCTCGATCGCCTTTGATGTCACCGATATCGCCCATCGGAGATTGAATAAAGTAAAAGATTGCAAATGAAATCGCCAGGTAAGCAGTTGAGAGAGGCAGAATTGATGTACTTGCGTGATCAATTGGATTATGACATAATCCGTTACCAACTGCTGCCGCACCACCAAACAGGGATAAAAGTCCAGCTCCTGCTGCAGTAACGACAGTTTTTAAAGGAAACTTGCTTTTCAAGTCAACTCTTGGATGAGAGTATGAGACACCCAAGACAATGAAAATAACTGCAATGAGAAAGGCATAGTAGCTAATGATAAGAGATACGATGGCAGCAGTCCCAAATAAGAAAGTAACAAGAAGGACTAAGCCGCGCTTGGACTGACTTTGAGTCATCTCTGATTGGTCCTTTCTGTTAATCTTGTCGACATCAATATCTGTGATGTCGTTATAAACATAGGTCGCAAGACCTAAAAAATAACTTGCTAGTCCAATACCAATTACTATGAGGCCATTTCCCAATGTATGTGCTTTGGAGATCAATAGGAATGAAAGAATTGTTGCGATTGGAAAACAATAGATGGGCGGGGTTCTTGCCTTTGCGTAATACCAGAACAATTTCGGTAGAGAATAGAATTGCCTGCAAAGCGGTGTTGATGCTGATGCTGTTGTAGTTGTAGATGTTGACGATGTAAACGAGCCTGTTTTCTCTTTGCTTTTTCTTTTTTCGTTATTATTTTCGGTAACTATTTCATGTTGAAAACCGATGTTGGTCACCATATATTGTTACTTTGTAAGATTTCTATTATTAATATACATTTTGTGAATTTTAGTGATTATAAGTGATCAAAAGATAAGATAAGTCACTAGTTATAGTGAATAAACCTTCATAGTGAAATGAATAGAGATTATTTGAAAAGAGTGATGTCTATACTGAATTTGGTCTGCAGTCTAGTTATTTTGATCAGCAGCAGAATTTGTGATTCTGTTTTCTTTTTTCATATCAACGTTGAAATTAAAATGTAAATGACTTTGAAAACTTTAACTGGCCATAAAGCATTAGCGATAACTTTGCAATGAGACTCTCTAGAAGCATCTCTTCGTTTAGTAAATTAATTAATAGGTGACCGGAATTGCGCTCGTGTAGCAGAAAATTGAGTTTAACGAACTCAGTCCAAACTGTAGGTCAATTTAGCCAATTATTCCTTATTTCATGCTACTATGCCCTATTAGGGATAAAGTGACAGGACTTTACCTTTAAATAGACTTTTGGTTCTAGTAAGTACGTGGTCAAAGCGAGATCAACAGATGTAAATCTGGAAAATAATTCAACAGCAGGAATCTTGAGAGCTTTATCAGATAATAAGTCGTTGGATCTATTTAAGATCATTGCATCCTCTCCTGACATAGATGAACATTATCCTACTGACGGTCGCGGCTCAATTAATACACAACTATTAATTTCAAAAGTCAAACTTACTAGAAAGCAATATTATTCACGTATTTCTACTCTAATTTCATCTGGCTTGGTGAAAAGATCAAACGGCAAATATCTTCTTACCTCATTAGGTAAGATCCTCTATCGAGTTAACTCGTTAGTCGATCAAGCTATAAACGATCACTGGAAACTGAAAGCAGTTGACGCTCTTGAGACTAAATCAAGTTCGGGTGGTATACCAGACGAAGAACGTGAAAAAATCATTGATATGTTAATAGACAATGATGATCTGAAAGAATTATTAAGTACAAAAAAAGCACGAAAAAAGGAGACTGAAATGAAAGCCTATTCCAAGGATATCAAATCAGCATCTGTAGCTTCAAGGATTCCAGCACCAGTACAAATTAACCATATTTAGACAACTATCGAACTAGAACGAGCATCAGTAAAGCGGATTTTACTGATGCTTTAAACGCACTATTTTGTTATCACTTGTATATTTTTCTACTACTGTTTTGGTGGGTTTAATAGAATCCAATTTTTGCAGAAATATTGATTAACAATCAACTCCTCTACTAAGGCAAAATTAAAAAAAAGAATTTCAAGAATTGTATGCTGTAATACTTCAAATCTAATGACACTTAAACTCTGATTTTCTTTACGAACAGGTTACAGACAACATCCAGTCTAATTTAGAATTGATCTGAATTTCTACGACGATTTGATTGGAATGGGTTCTTGCAGAAAGTATAAAACAGGAAATTTCGATATTACATACCTTAGGTTAGTAACGATATAAGCAATCGCACTCTTGGTTTACAATTCAATT
>DATBFR010000048.1:0-94792 GCA_036558405.1 Nitrososphaeraceae archaeon
GAGCAAAGACACTCCAGTCATTGAGAGCAAAGACACTCCAGTCATTGAGAGCAAAGACACTCCAGTCATTGAGAGCAAAGACACTCCAGTCATTGAGAGCAAAGACACTCCAGTCATTGAGAGCAAAGACACCAAATCTTCGCTCAACATCTCCGATAACATCTCCAAAATGAAACCAAGTAATCCCAAGACTGAAATTCACATATCGGATTCCAGTAGCGATGGCGAAGAAACTGAAAATAGTCCTAGAACAGTGGCAGATACTGATTCTGACAAGGAGTCCAGCAAATCCCTAAGTAAAATGATCGACCCGTTTGCTCCAAGCTCATGATTGATTGAATTCCAGAAGAGTTGGATAAGTCGAGAACTATGCAGCTTTAGGGTTAATAGATTGCAATAACCAATAGGAAACAATACCGCAATGGTATCCGCGTTCCCGTTGATCGAATGCAATCATGGTGTTGTAGAGGAGTTACTATATGACTTGATGATGATTTGCCCTGAATTGTGTACAAAATAGCTGGCTCCCAATACGATATTATTATAAGAATCAGTGTGGACAACAAGAATCATTTAAGGAAAATTGCTGCAGAAATAAGGGGCCTTGACAATATAAGATCTACTCTAACCTTAATGATTCTCCCAAGATAAATACGCTAGGTTAAATGAAGTATTTCCATCAAAGGCTTGCCCTTGCTATCGTTAACCTTGACCTTATTAGTTTCCCCTCCTGAAAATTCTTTCTAAAGCCAAAATTAATTTATCAATATCGGCCTCATTGTTATAGAAATGAGGAGACACTCTAATACCTTTACCTCTTGCAGAAACAACAATTTGGTTCTTCTCTTCTAGCTCAGCCACAACTTTAATTGGTTTCAAATTGGATGGTTTAAAGATTATAATCCCAGACCTTTCATTCTTATTTTCAATAGGAGATAAAATCCTCGCATCGATGTTTAGAAGTCTATCGATTAAATAATCAGTCAAGGCAAGTATTCGTTTTTCAATTTCTTTTGTCCCAATCTTTAGCATATATTTTATCGCGGCATTTAGTGCAACAATATTTTGAAAATGCGGTGTTCCGATTTCGAATCTTCTAGCAGTGGTTGACATAATCAGTTTAGAATTATTGTCAAAATTTTGCATTTGTTTTTGCCCCGATTGGCTGTAAAAGGATGGATTAAAATATTCTTTATTTCTTAAGTATTTTCTCCTAATGTAGATTCCTCCGATCCCAAATGATGATATCATCCATTTGTGCCCATTTGAAACCATAAAATCCACATTGAAATCTCTGGCATTGAAACTTAAAGCGCCTAAGGATTGTGTTGCATTAACAACCAAATGCAAACCTCTTCTATGTGTCATTTTACCAAGTTCCTTCAAATTCTGTCTAAATCCCGTAGAAAATTGAACATGGCTCGTTATGATAGTTTTTACTTTTTTATTATTACGATCGTCAATCTTATCAATCATCTTTTCAATATCTTCTATTAAAATCCTGTTACTTTCATCAGATAGTACCAACTTAATATTCTCAGAATCTTGATTGAGCCAGGGTAAATTACTAGATGGAAACTCTAGTTTATTGGATATCACCACACCCTTGTTTGACAGCATATGGGCGATAACGTTCATTCCCTCGCTAGTGGAATGAGTGAATGCAATTTCATCGTCACTTTCCGCACCGATGAATTTGCTGTAGAGGGTTCTTGTCTCTTGCATCTTTTCGATCCATTTGTTCCACCTAGTACCTCCGTAGCTTACAAGCTCTTGATAAAATTCTGATACTGCTGTATAAACTGGAACAGGAATAGGTGAAATAGCTGCATTGGCAAGGTACACATATTTGTTTGTAAGTGGAAAGTCACTTCTTAAATGGTCCCAATCGATCGCCATATATTTGAAATTGCATTCGATTTATATTATAAGCCTTATCAGAGATCAAATACTCTTCTTCCCACAAGCCTTAAATTGCAGAAAATTTTTTGATTAGGTTAAGGCTAATTCATCCATGTCCAATTCATGGTCGATAAGAATTTTCCATGCGATTTGTTAAGCAAGCATTAAAATAAGTAAAAGGCCGTTCCTTTATCATGAATAATAAAACCTGGTATATCATTTATGTCATTCTGTTTTTCTCGATTTTAGTACCTACAACTTTATATCTGTTTTCAGGAGATGATTCAAGATCTTCAAAGCCGCAGATTAGCGTAGTTGTCATGAAAACTACGGACAGCGGTCATATATTTCCAACCCAGCAAGGGAATCCTGGGACCATGGAATGCTTTGATAAATTGATGGATAGTCTTAAGGCAGGGAACCTTGATTTCAATCAGCTTAAAGATAGTATGGAAAAATGCTTTGCAATGAATTTCAATGACGGTAATAGTACGGATTCATTTCCAAATCCTCAGGAAGAAAATAAACCTCGCTTCATCGTGACTTAATTAGCAAAACTGACATCAAGTTGAGTTATGCATAGTTATCAACTATGTCTCCTCAATTGTAAAGTTAGAAAAATATGTGCATTTACCCGTTTTCATAACAAGACTCTAATTCGGGATTGGAAAAGAAACAGATTCAGAATTGGGGGGACTAGTAAAACAGGGTAACAACCATCCGACTCGCATGTAAAATCTCTAATTCATATTAACTTAAATCTACCTTAATACTAAACTAGGCACCTAATCGGTAGCGATATAAGAATATCCTACGGGCCAGGTTAAAGATAATTGTGGATTATAGATGACCTGGCCCATGATTGAATCCGGTGTCATCGATGGCTGAACAAAATATAAAAATTTGGTTGTAAAGATTTGTTATCGAGTGGTTCAATTTTTTAACTGTTCCATTAACGACGTCATGTCTACTATATTCCAACGCTCCACTATTTTCTTGTTAGGTATGGAAAAAATCGTCATTCCGCCGACTTTGAATTGTTTATTCGTTGGTTGCAGATCCAAGAACTCACCTTTGTGGGTACCAGAAAGGTAGTATCTTCCGGTAACTTTATTTCCTTCCACAACAAGGTCTTCGAACGTAATTTTTATGTCTGGAAACGCACTCCACAAAAAATAAATGAATTGTTTGAAACCCTCCTTATTAATTGGAAAATTTGGAGGGAATCCGTAGATAGTTAGAGACTCGTCATAAAAATCAAAATAAGATGCTTCTCTCTTCTGAGGATCGTTAAAGGTTTCTGCTAATTGTTTTATTGTTTCCCGTAATCGTTCTGTTGATGACATGACCCTCATACGGAACCCTTTTTTTATTAAGTTTACGATATAGTAATACAAGATAGTCCGCAGACCAGTTCTATTGATAAGGTTCTGGTGGAAATGTTGGCGTCGCAGCGGCATCATTTGGTATTAAGACCGTTGCCACGTTAGTAAATGACAAAATAACTTAGGCAGCAACTCCCAAGCAAGTACTCTCGTGTTGTGGATTCGATGCAGAAATAGTAACCGTACCGCCTAATTCATTCCAGACTTCCCAGTTCAAATCATCTCAATCATCGGACGTAGATCCAGATTTTCTAATGAAAAAATTTGGATGGGAAGAAGAAGTCAGTAGTCAGTCGAATTCAGCAATAAATCCATTTTAGAAGGAAGTTAATTTGTTCAATTGGCAGCATTAGGACACTCCCGTCATTTTCTATTATAAAATATTTTATCCAGCCCAAGATCCTGACTAGTTGAATATCTTGTCAGTTTCGAAAATATCATTTGATTTATCCATTGCTCGCTCTTGTTCTTCTCCTCTCGATTCTAAGACTAACTTTGTTTCTTCGTAGTATGAGCTTAGATAAGGCCGAATTTCCTTGATCCCCTTTCAATATCAAGACTCTGCGATAAGGCGATCTTTCTCTTAGATGTTCGTGCCACATCAATTTTCTAGTTAGTAATCCTACCCATGCTCATGGTATTTATTAGCAGGTAACACTAACGTTAATTAACTTGGTATCTTTAATGAACTGGCCTCTATAATTATTTTGGAAATTCAGAAGTGAATTCCCCCCATTCTTGCCTTGAAAAGTAAAATACTCAATACCACCGCTGCCTGGAGGAGGTGGTTGTTCGGTTGATGTGCTATTAAAGTTTTGACTTAACAACGATGTACTATTACTATTAAAGGAAACATTCCAGTTATCTCCAACCGAAGGATTTGATTCAATATATATTGTAAAGTTCTGGCCCTTCGTCAATGATAAATTATCTACTTTCCACAGGTTAATAGGAGAAGTTAGTGATTCATTAGATTTTTGATGATTTGCGTCTAGGGTTGGTCCTGAGCATGAAGCGAAGTCGTCAGATGCATTTGCTTGAGTATACAAAAGAATTAGTAATGTAAAAAGGGTCCCTAGACTAAATTGACAACTAATCATAATAAGATTTCTCATGCCAATACTAATAGAGCGATGGAAATAAGAGTTATGATTACATTTTGCTTTGAATTCTCAAAACATGTTCTGCTATTAAAAAAGTATACATTCAAATTCCATTGAAACTTTCTAACTATCTTCTCATCTATGATTTGATTGTTGATTTGCCGCCGGTGACCTTTCTGCCTGTTCAAGAACTGTATTATTTTCAGTCATTGAAGAAAGAACTAAGTTACTCTCTAACGTTAGGATAAGAAATGTTACTCCAGCCATAAAATTCGCTGAAAAGTAACTTGCAGTCTTCATATATTTTCACCTCTTGCGATAAGGCTAACACTTTATTTCAGATTATTCGGCAAAATATGACATCTCTAGTGGTAAATTCATCATTATCAAGACGTAAATTAATAAAAATGATGTCGATTATTGCAATATCAATGAGTAGCAACAAGGTAATCGCTATAATTACTCTCTTGACAGTATCTCTAATTTCTAGCCATTCAAGTATCCTTGCGCACGCACAGAATGATTCCAATAGAATAACCACATTTGAACATCCAGGACAGAATACAGGCGGAGGCGATGAAACAGCAACTCCCGAAACCGTGACGACGACTGAAGGAACTGAGCAGAAAATACGATGCTCTAATGGTTCTTTGGTTGACAGTGGGTCTGAATGCACTACTACTGACGAATGCCCTTCTGAACCATCAGAGAATGTTACATTGCAATGTATTCAGCCATCACAACAGATTAGTGATAATAACAACACAAATGCTACTAACGCCAGTTCTCTATTTGATGGTGATGATACTGGTGAAGATAGCAATGAAGACAGTGATGCAGACTCGCCTCCGTCATGATAATGATACTTCCTTCTTAGACGGTTGTTAAACCTTGTAACAGTTCAAATTAGCTTTCGATAGTCGCTTTGGAGAAAGAAAAAATAATTAAATCAATCAAAGCCGAAGGTAAGGCAGCTATAAGCAGTACGTAGTCCTATCTCGATAAGCAAAACTAACACTCATTGCCAGTATCTCTACTTTCCCATCTAGCCCCGTAACCGGTCCTGACTAAACTCAGGACTCCCGTATTCTCTTATCTTTGACTTTCGCCCGTGAACCTTCTTATGAATTTGTAAACGTTTCTCCTCTTCAAATTGTAACCCACATACCTTACACTTGAAAACCAACTAGTTTTGCTACATTGAACTATCAAAAATGTCTATCGTTCCAACAGGCAACTTAAATAATTTCATGTTCATTTAATAAACGGATTAGTTATTAGACTGTTGCACAATTCCATAGATTAGTTGATAGTAAATGTATTTTGTCAACGCAATGATAG
Organism: Nitrososphaeraceae archaeon; assembly: GCA_036558405.1. Lineage (GTDB taxonomy): Archaea > Thermoproteota > Nitrososphaeria > Nitrososphaerales > Nitrososphaeraceae > TA-21. Next base: position 5,732 of record DATBFR010000048.1, read on the forward strand.
AAAATGAAGCCACAAATAACCAGTACTATGATAAGTCGATCCTTATGCAAAGTCAATTCCATAAAGTACTATAGTCTATGGATGACAATATCGCGTTGGCTGAAATGGTCACATAATGCTTGTCAAGTTGCATGTCTTTGGCCCTTGCATGTTGATTGTTGATTTGGAGGTTTCAGTAATTCCCTTAAACTTAGGGCTTCCCGAGTACCATCTCGAATTTGAGTATAAAGATTAACCTCCAGCAGGTCTACTTGACTCTAACATAAGCATCTCAAAAATTATACGTTACATTATTCCTCTTCTAAAGGTATAGTCATGCAATTCTAGAACTGTTCAGCGCAGACGAGTTATTTGCGAGGTAAGTTATGATGTCCCGAAACAAGTAAGCGGTTACAGGGCCGATTTGTAATATCTAACATATGAGAACATTTGATCAAATAACTTTCTATCCTTCTGATTCAAAAAAGATTAACTCAATCCCTTTATCTTGGCAGCCGGGTTTACGCCAGGATCCATCGCAGAAGGTCTTTTGACATAACTAACAAATTCATACTATTGAAGTGAAAGGAAAGTAAAACAACTCCTTTAACTAAAGTCCATTTGTATGGTTATTTGATATACTTTTTATTTTACTTTTGGAATGAATTGGTATGGCAAAGTGTCCATATTGTAAAAAATACTTTGAACGGGACGTAGACATACGAATAGTATATCCAGATAATGCCGAGGCTCCTGGTATGAGATGTGCGATGTTCATATGTCCAAATAAAGGTTGTGAAATGTTTCTGGGTGCAACGAGCATTGGTTACGGTCAAGTCCAAGGTGCAGATGAACTGTGAATTATTTCCCTGCAACCAAAATCAGGGCAATCACCGTTGTTGCGATAAATTCTCTTAATTTGGAATTCAATGCAATTTATTACAGTTCAAGGATCATTTAAGACCCTGAAATCGAATAGAGTTTGTACTTATTGCGCCCATAGGCTCTATGGGCTATATGACATGATTTTGCATGAATTATGAGGACAGCTTTCGGCACCTTAATTTATTCGAGTCTTCAATTATGACAGCTAAGACCACTTTGGACGAATAATCTGGAATTACTATCATGAAGAGCAACAATGCATTCCTGGGATGTTATATCATACATCGTAGGAGATCAGTTCGGATTAACGAATAAAAGGACTTGATGAATGCAAGAGCTTCAGTGACTATGGATATTAGATAGGCTTTCTGATATCAGTCATATCGTATAGCTAACCTAAATGAATATCCTTCCAATAGCAAGATTTTCATACCTTCACTGAAATAATGAAATAAAGTTGTCATAATCAAGTCTTTGTAATAATCCAACCCCATCGCATAAGTAACAACATCCATCAGTTAGCCCTGTCTGGTTAACGTATAATAGTTGGCTTTGGTTGCGAATATGTATGGACTATGTAAAGTTATGCGAAGCTATATTCGATTTGCATGATGATGTGAGATATGCTGGAGTCATTGATGACGCAGGTAGCGTGATAGCTGGTGGCATGAAGAGCGGAACGGGTTCCATTATGGACGAAAATAACGAGGAATTATACTTGACTCAGACTGCGCTGAGAAAATCTATGAGGGAGCGCTTCGATGCGACGCTGGGAAAAGCTAGATTCGCCTTCGTAGAGAGAGAGAAAATATCCATCCTGACTTTCTACATGGATGAGAATCTCTTGCTAGTGACCTTAGAGCCAAACATAAGTTCACATACTGCCATAGATATTGCCGAAGATGTAATGGACATACTCGCCAAAAAAAGAGCTTGATACTGTGAAAAAGGATTAGAAATAATAGTCTATAGTTGTCACTACTGGTTTTCAAAGCCAAAATCTGAGTTAATGGCAACACGACTGTATTGTTGTGCCCAATATTTTATTTTATCCGACCCAATCTCCACATAGTCTGAAAAAATTTAATCATCTCCATAGGTCGTTTCCTGTTTAGAGAATAAAAAACAAATTGACCTTTTTTTCTTTCAACAACCAGGTCTGCATCCTTCAATGTCCTAAGATGAGCTGAAACACCAGGTAGAGTAAAATCAAAATGCTTAGCAATTTCTGTCGGAGTCATATCCTTTTTCTTCAGCATTAAAAGGATCTTTCTTCGGTGATCGTCAGAAATAGCTTTCCAGGCCGATCCCAATATCGATAGGTAGATAACTAGATATTTAATATTTTATGTAAAGATCTATACTTAATTAAATTACCATATCAATTCATATGACCTAAAGATAAATTCTGCCGAAATGTCTACGCACATATTCTACCATCATTTCAAGAATTTTGATCTGAGAGTAAACTGTCTTTTATTTATTATGTTTTCGAGTCATTTTAGCATAAAGGGTTTTTTACTTTAAGTTATGCATATTTATTAGATCCGCCTTAAATTCTTGAAGCTCAGAAGGTACTTCTACGCTTATAGGATCTCTCAAAGAAAGTTGCTTGCCAGTTTCATTTGAAATAGTTTGTTTCTTCTTATTCCATACCATCGAATTGAATTCAACTAATTGATTAGAGTAACGAGACATCTCTTGATATGGGTTAATTTCGGATGGTAATGCTTGCAAATGAATACTTTTCGAAGAATACAATTGCTGCCATAATTTTTCGGTTATAAATGGACACATTGGTGACAAAAGTACTAAAATCGTTGAAAAACATTTATGTAAGGCATATAACGCAGACATGTATCCGTCATAATCTTTACTATTGTATGCCCTTGCTTTAATTAATTCTAAATAGTGCGAAGCAAATAAATTCCATGTAAATTCTCTTATTAGATTAGCAGGTACATAAAAATTAAGATCGCGATATCCCCGTAGGCATCCTGAAACTAAATTCCCTAATTCCCCTAGAATCCATTCATCAGTAGGAAGAAGCCGTTTTGGTGGGGAATTAATCACTTCAAAGGATGAAACAAATCGTCCTACATTCCATAATTTAGTCAAAAATTTTTGAGATTCCGCCACCTTTTGTTCTGAACATCTGAAATCTTGGCCTAGGTTTGCTTCGGCTGCTGACCAATACCTAAAAGCGTCTGCTCCATATTTGGAGATTATGGGGTAAGGATCAACTGTGTTACCTTTACTTTTGCTCATTTTCTCCCCGTGCTCATCAACACCGTAGCCCATTACCCATACATCAGACCATGCTAGTTCGCCAGTAGCTTGGTAACACCTTAGCATGGTATAGAATAGCCAAGTCCTGATAATGTCCTTGGCTTGTGGCCTTATTGTAGTAGGATAAGTATGATTATGAAATCTTTGATCCTTCTGATAGGAGGTAACGAAAAGAGGTGTTATGCTTGAATCCATCCATGTGTCGAAGGTTCTCACCTCTCCTACAAAGTCTGAAGAATGACACTTCTTGCAATTTTCAAAGGGAGGAGTCTCCTTCCAAGGTTTGTAATATTTTCCCGGTTCTGGAATATTGGGGCATTGACATTTCTTACAATACCAAATCGGAATTTCAGTACCGTAAAATCTTCTTCTAGATATTGGCCAATCAATAGCAACAGCATCAAGCCAATCTAATAAAATCTTCTTGTGCAGTTCTGGATGAAAATTTAATTCTTGAGCAAAATTCCTTAATTTTGGGATAAAGTCAAGCTGTTTCAAATAATAGTCCTGCATCGGAATTATCTCGACCGGTGTTTTACTTCGTTCACAAGTGGGAGTCCTATGATTTATGAATTCTTCTTTTTCCAGATATCCAAATTTCTTCAAATCTTCTATTATCATATCTCTTGCTTGCTTAACTTTCAGATGGGAATATGGACCAGCACAATCAGTCATCTCGCCTTTTTCATTTACAGCTTCAATTTCCTTCAAATCTAATTCTCTGAATAATTGAACATCATTTTTATCACCGTAGCTACACACCATAACTGCCCCCGTACCAAATTCAGGATCTGCAGACTGATGAGCAATTATTTTTACGTCTCTATTGAAAAGAGGTAAAATAAGTGTCTTGTTATGAAAATCTGAATATCTCGGATCATTGGGATTTACGATCACACATTGACATGCACATATTAGCTCAGGGCGAGTAGTTGCTATTACGAATTCTTGCGCCGTATCTTTTACCTTAAATCTGATTTGTATCAACTTAGTTCTTCTCTCTTCATAGACAATTTCAGCATCAGCGATTGTTGTACCACAATCGGTACAGTAATTGTTGGGCCTATTTGCAGAATAGATAAGCCCTTGCTTCCATAAAGTAAGAAAGGTACTCTGAGTCATTTTACGAAATTCATCCGAATCAGTTCTGTAGTATGAATGAAAATTTCCACTCAGACCCAATGATTTCATTATTTGAATCATTTCATTCTCTAGCTCATCAAGAGCGGATTTACAAAGGTCCAAGAATTTTTCCCTATCCATTTCCCGCATTCTAATTTTGTATTTTTTTTCAGTATAGATCTCAACCGGCAATCCATTACGATCTATTCCTATTGGAAAGAGAACGTTGTTTCCTGTCATCCTTGCTGTTCTTGCGATCATATCAATCTGCGAATAATGTGCCGCAGCACCCATATGCCATGGTCTGCCGGAAGGGTAGGGTGGGGGAGTGTCAATAGTGTACGCAGGTTTCGTAGGATCAAGGTTGAATATATACAGCTGGATGTCTTCCCAATTTTTTGCAATATGATTTTCGAAACACGGATCCCATGCTTTTTCCTCAATCTTAGGCATCTGTTGTTACCCTAAATTAAGATTGAAAATATTAAGTTAACCTTTATGAATCTACGAATTTGGCAGTGCACAGAATCTAATTCGACTTTCATAAACATTAATTTATTGAAAAATGTTATTTTGGAACATTCATCTCTTTTTTACGAATATTCTTTCTATACCTCCCTGTTATCTTTTATCTTACTATCTAAATCGGAATTGATTCGGTAACATTATCATTGAGTAATATTTAAAAAGTCAGATTTGAGCCTTATATTACTAATAATTGGTAAGCTATCTAATGTTTGCAAGCATGTGGGCGCCCTTATTAACTCCTTCATAAACATACACTCCTAATGCTTCTACATTTGAAGGCATTTTCTTTGCCAGCAGATTAATTATTATGGATGAAAGATTCTCAACTGTAGCTTCTCCAGGGAGGACGTATGTTGTGCTCTTGGGGACTTGCAATCTAAAAACACCGCCTGGGCCTTCAAATGTAATCAAATAGTGTTTATCGTCATTTTTGTCTACGTATTTTTCATTTATGAAAAATTTGTGATCTAAAATCGAAATAGTCTCCTTAATCAATCTTTTTGCCAAGCTGAAATCTATTACCAAATTATTCTCCATCTTTCCTATAATTTCAACCATGATGGTAGATGTATGCCCATGCAAAATCGAACATTTTTCTACTAACGGTAGTATATGGGCGTAGTCGAAGGATAATGATGGATCTTCAATGAATATCGAACCGACTTGATGCGCTGTTGTTGAATCAATAATATTAATGGATTCCAAGTCTGATATCTTTGCGGCCATTTTTGAACTCCCTATACCTAACAAAGCCAGTTGAGGATTTTCCCTTCTAACTCTTTCAAACTTCTGAATATCTGCTTCAGAATCTATTACTTCAAGGTACTTTTCCCCTATCTTGAAATCTAGATTTGCAATTGATCCATCCGAAAGATTGACTGGAAAGTTATAATCATAGCCCAAATCTAAAAAATTGAGGAGTCTTGCTACCGTCAATTCAAGCCGACTTGCCATGATATTGCCCTCAAGATCAAGGTACTTTTCACTGCCATTTAACAGGGTTCTTCTCACAGACTAAGCTCGAAGTAATTGAGGCTCTCGGTTATATACAAGTTATGTTGAGTGTTAGAATCATAATGAAGACACCCGTTATTTTTCTAAAGACATCTAATACTATTCTACTGAGATAATTATAACGTTGTCTCCTCTTATCAGTATGTCACCCATTTGAATCTCTGCCTTGCTCTCAGGCAAGTTGTTTTCAGTTACGTCAATGGCTTCTTGAAGCAAGAGGTTCATTTGTTTATCAAAAGATTTCAACTTGCCTCTTATTGACCTTCTTCCCTTCAATTTTACTAATACTAATTTACCAATATTTTGGTATAAAACTTGATTAGCAATACCTTCATCGGACATTCCTGAGATCTTTTCTTTAAGGAAATTATGGCCATATTAAGTTTTTTTGTAATCCAATTTTACTATTTTTTGATCAGGTTCTAATGATTGGACGTTCTAGAACTACAAAAAGCGAAATCCATAAATGGAAATGTGTTATTATCATTATTAGAAATATGAGTAATAATGGGTCTTCAAACAAATACAATGATCCTACTTTGCCAGGCTACGATCCGAGCAGACCAGCTGGAACGGCGCAATCAGCATCAAGACCGTCAACTCAACCAAGTTCCTCATCTTCGATTAACAAATACAATGATCCTACTTTGCCAGGCTACGATCCGAGCAGACCCGTAGGAAGTGAACAATATGAGCATGTACCAGAAAAGCCACGATATACTCCTCCACCTAGATCGTCACTGCCGCCTCATTTGAGAGGCTATTTCCCTGCACCGAGGCTTTAGGTCTTCTCTGCACCAATCTTTACACCAATTTTTATTGTATGAGGCTTTTTAGGGTCAACTAATAACCTTAGATATTTTCACGAATCTACGTGGGAGTAATCAATTAAGGCTATTCTTGATATCGAACTAGATTAAATAACCTTAATAATAATTTTTAATTCTCTCTAAGTTGAATTAATATGTTGCACGGTCGAGCAGTAAGATACTTGTCTGTCTGGTCTAGGGCCATCAGAACAAAGTTTTTACTTGCTTCAATAATTGCAGCATTTAACGGAATAGCTATCGGTTTTTGGAAGTATAATATTTTTGATCCTGTTTACGCTTTGCTTACATTTTGTGGAGTTATCTGCTTGCACATAAGTGTTGATTTGTTTAATGATTATTGGGACTATAAGAAAGGTATAGACACAATTACAAGAAGGACAAAATTTAGTGGTGGTACAGGGGTATTACCAGAGAAGCTTCTCCAACCCAGAACAGTATATTTAGCCGCTTTTATGTTTCTGATCTTTGGAATGATTATAGGAATATATTTTATTGCTGTCCGTGGTATTATAATTCTGTTGATACTCATTTTTGCTACTTTTTCTATTTACTTTTACTCTACAAACATAGCTAATGCAGGATTGGGCGAAATTTTCGTTACAATAAAAGGTGCACTCATCGTTTTGGGCTCATTCTACGTTCAGACTGGAAATCTGGACCTAACAGCAGCATTCGTAGGAGTGATCATCGGATTGTTATCGGCATGTGTTCTGCTGGTTAATTCATTCCCAGATTATGATGCAGACAAGATGGGAGGTAAAAAAACTCTGACAGTAATTTTAGGGTACAAGCAAGCAGTAAATGTACTGCCAATATTCTTTTCTATTATCTTTGCCATGATCTTAGCAGGCATAGTGACAAATATCATCCCGATCCTTTCAGCAGTGGGATTAGGCACGTTACCTCTAGCAGTAAGGACAGCCAAAAGACTTAAGAACTACAAAAATCCAAATGAATTGTTATTATCAATGACAGACATGAGTCTTTTTTCTAGAATTACTGGCCTAGTATTTGCTTTGAGCTTTATATTTTCATGAGCACTTTTACTTCGTGGTCATTCGATTCCAGACAATAACATCTGAAGATTTTTTTCTCGAACTTTTATATTATTGATTGGTCAATTTTACTGATAAGTGTTCTTCTTGCATGGAAGCTGACCCGGTAAAGCTATTAGAATTCACACTTAAGGGTAAAGAAATAGGTCACAAGATTTATTTTCTGGGAAAGATCGATTCTACACAAAATTATGCCCTTTATTTGTTACAAAATTTTAGAGCGTCACTACATGGCGCAGTTATAATAGCTAAGGAACAGTCAAATGGCCGAGGAAGAATGGGAAGAAAGTGGATATCTCAACCTGGGGGTTTGTGGATGTCAGTTATCTTGGAAAAGTGTTTAACAACGAAAAGAATACCCATGATTCAATTCATTTCGTCACTAGCTGTAGCAGATAGCATATCGAAGCTAACTGGCCTCGAATGCAAAACCAAGTGGCCAAATGATTTATTACTGGGAGGAAAAAAAATCTGTGGTGTAATTGTCGATGTCGGTTTCGAAGGCAACAAACCGACTCATGCGATAATTGGCATAGGGCTGAATGCTAATTTCGAAGCGAGTAGTATTGCTGAATTGGGAAATCAAATTATCGTCTCAAGGGTTACCACACTTAGAGATGAATTGGGTAATGATACTGATCTGAATAAATTAACTAAACTAATCCTTGAGAGACTAGAATACTATTATTCTCAATTAAAGGAAGATAAGATAAAAGCAATTGTGGATGCATGGAAGAAGAGATCGGATTTCTTTGGGAGACTAGTTCGCGTTGAGGACGGAAAGAAAAATTTCCAGGGCATAGCTATTGGGGTAGATGAGAATGGGTTCCTCGAGATAAGACTCTCAGATGGATCGGTTCAAAGAGTAATATTTGGAGACTTGGGTTTGTCAACCCTTTGATATCAATATCAAAGACTAACCATATTATCTCAGATAACATCATCTCGTAGCCCACTATTTCAAATTGAAAATTTATACTAGAATTTAATAGGGCTACTATCATTCAGTACATTCAATTCTGCTAGTATAATGTTTAGCTTTAACTTATCTACTAGATATAAAATCTTACTTAGTGTAGATTATTGCTAGGAACCGCATTATCAAAAAATAACATAATTCTACTTCTATTAATCGCAATTATAGGTATTGGTCTGGCTATTCTATCCTATCAATACTCTAGTTTGACCGCTACTGAAATAGCATATATTGCTGCACAGGATGTCAAGTCAAATGCAAACATTGAGGTATACGAATTAGCTAGAATATTAGTTAGGAGCATAGAATCGGTTTCTGTAAATCTGAGGACTTTAAGCAATGCGATATTGCTGTTTGAAAATGAAAATTCTAATGCAACGAAGTTAATGGATACGGCACAAATGGGAACCCATGGACTTACGGAAGCATATTCCTGGATCGACAGGAACGGCAGGCTTCTTGCAACAAGTGACCCTAATAGCTCAGTTAGCAGTAATTCGAATCTCAGTGAGAAAGATTATTTTAGAATACCTCAAGTGACACTAAAGCCTTACTTTGGGAGCGCAGGAGAAGCAAAGAATAGGTTTTCCCATTTCTATATTTCTTTTCCATTAATTGGCCTAGATAATAGTACCACTAACATTTTGGCCGAAAAGGGAAACGCAAGTGCTTTTCAGGGTGTAGTAGTAGCAGCCGTTAGTCTTGATGATCTTGGTCGTTTTTTACAGCAGGAGCTTTCACCAAATCTCGAAAGCACATTAGGGTTGATCGACAGAAACGGGGTTATTTTGTATTCACGGAACAAAGCTGTTGTTGGCCGTAATTACCTTACGCCAGAGTTCCAATCTCTTATACCTTCTCAAATTAAAGACTCATATAATAGGATATTAACCAATGGCCTCGAGGGGAAATCAGGATCAGAGGATTTGTATCTACTCGGTAATGTTACAACTTTGGCTCACCAGCCTGTTCTTCTAGATGGTAAACATATTTGGACTCTTTATCTAAGCGTACCACATAATTTGGCGAGCAATGTCGGTTTTCTAATTAATCAGCAGAAAAATTTTAGTACAATTGTCATAATAGCTATAGGCTCGTTGGCATTTGGAATTGCCTTGTTAATACTTTCTTGGAACAAAAGACTAGAAGGTGCAGTAACTTCCAGAACACAGGAACTAAAGAGTGCAAATGAATCATTAGTCGAATCGAACATGCTTTTAGCTTCAGCAAATAAGCAACTAGAAATCCATGACCGAATGCAAAAGGAATTCATTAATGTCGCGGCTCATGAACTGAGAACACCCATAATGCCAATTTTAGGGGAGGCAGAATTAATCGAAGATAAACTAAGCAATAACAAGAATTCCGCCAAAGTTGATAAGGAGCAAATTTCTGCGATTATACGGAATGCTAAGAGATTGGACCGACTAGCTGCTGACATACTGGATGTAACAAGAATAGAAGGAAAGTCTTTGCAGTTGATCAAGGAACAATTTAATCTTAATGATATATTATCACATATTGTAAGGGAGGCTGAGCGACAACTAGAAAATGATCCTAATAGGAATACAAGGGTACATTTAGATTACACCCCTTGTCAGATTGAAGTTAACGCAGATAAAAGTAGAATAACGCAAGTGGTCTCGAATTTAGTAAATAATGCAATTAAATTCACTAAAGAAGGAACGATTTCCATTTTTTGTACTCAAGATGAGAAGGAAGTAGTTGTAATAGTGAGAGATGAGGGGAAAGGGATAGATTCTGAAATTCAATCAAGATTATTTTCAAAATTTGCATCAAAGTCAGAACAAGGGACAGGACTCGGTCTATTCATTTCAAAGAGTATTGTAGAAGCTCATGGAGGAAGAATATGGGCCTACAATAATGAAGGGTACAGTGGTGCCACGTTCATATTCACTTTACCAATTTAAAGTATCTACTCTTGTAGTATCATTATCAGACGAGTATTTTTAGATAATCTTTATCAATCCGTTCACATTTTTTACAATAGAAACCAATTTACTTAATTCTGCAGACGATTGAAATATCGTTTACATTAGTCCCTGTAAGATTTGTAATGACTATTGAGTTCGCTCTTTTAAAAAATGTGTTACTATCATGAGCGGCCAGATACTTATTAACACGGAGATTATTCTTATCAATTTCTGATAATAACCTAGGGGTAACAACTGCACCAGCAGCTTCACTATTCCCATCTATTCCATCTGTGCCTAAACACAAGATCGTAAAATCCTTCTCGGAGCGGGACTTCAGCTTCGACAAAGCAACAAGGGCAGCTTCTTGATTTCTTCCACCTATTCCAATTAATCTGCCACGAAGTTTTACTGTAGTTTCCCCTCCTAAAACGAAAGCGTAAGGAACAGATTCTTGCGAAAAATCCTCAACAAGTTTAGAAAGAAAATTTCCCAGTTTGAATGCATCTCCTGTGAAATCCGAACCTAGATTCATCGTTCTTATTCCTCGAGTATTGAGGTATGAAGATATCGTCTTACAAGCGATAAAATTGTTTCCGATAATCAAATTACGAACCTTCTGGAAAACAGGGTCTTCAGGCTTAGGTGTGTCTTCGATTTTCTTTTCTATCCCTGAATTTATTACGTTTCTTATATTTTGAGAAACGAATTTGTCGCTGCTCCAAAGATGATATTTTAAGAGGATTGACTTCGTGTCGCTGAATGTGGATTTATCCGGTGTCGTAGGTCCCGAAGCGATTATTTCCAAGTTGTCAGATACCACATCAGACAAGATTAAACTAATTAGAGTAACCCCTTTGCAGAGCACCTTAGCCAATTTGCCACCCTTTATTGAAGATAGATGCTTTCTAACAGTATTGATTTCAACTATCGATGCACCGGAAGATAGTAACCCCGATGTGATCCTTTGCTTCTCTTGTAAGGAGACCCCGTCAATTGGTAATGGCATTAAAGCTGACCCTCCACCTGAGATCAGTGTAAAAACTATGTCACCAGCTTTAGCTCTTTTTAATACCGACAGTATCTTCTTAGAACCCATCACTCCATTTACATCTGGGAAGGGATGTCCTGCTCTTGTAATATACGTAGAAAATTCATCTGTCGCCGCCGTGCCATATGGTATTGTGACTGCAACACCAGAGACTTCTCTTTTATTTTTAAGAACATGCGCAAGTCCATTAAGCATACCACCAGATGCCTTTCCCGCCCCTACTACGTAAATGCTCTTGAAAAGAGAAAGATCAAGCCGTGTTGACTCAGAATTGACATCAGATATGTACATTGTCGAGTCAATAACCTTGACTTTGTTGGTAGTTAACACGAATGGATCAACGGAACTCAGAGCTGCTTGAGTAGCATCCAAGGTCAAAAGGAGAGACTTGAGATTGTTATTCTCTTTAAGCAATTTACCCCTGTTATGAATTCTAGGCGCATGCATGATTTCTAAGATTAGAAATATGGCTTGGATATTAAACTCCTCATGGATAATGGAAGGGTAGAGTGCTTCCTAATCATAGAAATCTATAAAATAATGAGGTAATTATTATAGATATTATTTATTTCAGCTATATTTTTCAGAAATATAGTATCAAAAAACTTCTGATCCCTTATAAATGTCATTCAAGCAATTACTCGATGAATTGGAAATTCTTATGGCATTTCAATTTGATAATGAATATTTATGTAAAAAATATCTTGAAAAACTTAATGAATCCTCTCATCATCTTATTGCTTGTACAACAGTTGGTGGTAGATCTCAGACTAAGAGGAAGAGTGGGGAGGAGAGGTCTGATGTATGTACCATATTATGGCCAATCGAAAGCATTTATCGCGAATTACAAATCGTGGAAAGAATACGATACAAAAGGTAAGACTCATGCTGTAGTCGCTTCAATCATTAGTCATGAATCGATTCACTTGACTTTGAACAAGTTTTCCGTTACGGCATCAGCCAAGTTAGACAATCTGTTCGGAAAGTCTAACTGCTGGGAAGACTATTCGCATGGACTAGGTGACTTCGGAAATGGACTCTCAGGGACAAGCTCAATTTATAATACGCAAGGTAAAAGGGCCCGAACAAAAAAAAGATAATAATCTATAAATGTAGTCCCGGAACGATTTGATTTTTATGGGTGTTTACTTTACACCTCAAGACGCAAATAAGATTCTCCCTGAAGTACACAGACGATTTTCTCAGATAATTGTCCTTCGAAATAAAGTTATTTCAATTCAAGAAGACTTACACGAAATTAGTAACCAGGTATCAAATTTTCATACGTTGATCTCAAAAAAGCAGGAACTAAATAACGTAGTATCTCTTTTGTACAGGCAAATAGAGGTACTTGAAAAGCGAGGAGTTATGATTAAGAGTGTAGACGATGGGTTGGTAGATTTTCCATCTTTACGATTCGACGAAGAGGTTTGGTTATGTTGGAAGTATGGAGAATCTGAAATTAAGTTTTGGCATGGCAGAGATGAGGGATTTTTAGGTCGAAAACCTTTAGCAAGTGCTAGTGTTATAGAACCATGAATTTCACATGACATCCCGTAAGTTCATTTTTCATTCATCTCTCTTTCCGATTAGATACATATGCATTACGTAGTTGTGTTAAATGACATATTCTTGTTTTGAGAACTCTCTCAAAAGCAATTGCAGAAGTAATGCAATATATATTCGTAGTTGATCCTCAATGGGAATCTCGAAGGAGTTGAAGATATTTGAAAAATGTGCTTAAAATAAAGGAGCTACACACTAATGAAAGTGCATTTGATATCTTTAAGAAAATCTTTAATGTATATGATACGGTATTTATTCTAGAATCTCTAACTGGACCAAAGGAATTATCTGAGTATTCAATAATTGGATTTGATCCGGTTATGAGAGTGGAATGTGATTTCAGGAAATTTCGGGCTACGAACAGGGAAGGTTTTCTAGTTCGTGAATCGATTGTGAATGATCCAATACAGCAATTAAGGAGAATGATGCCACATATTAATAATCATAAGTACCGCTTTATCGGCGGCGCGGTAGGGTATGTTAGTTATGATGCACTCAGATTATGGGAGCCCTTGTCCACGAAGAGGAAGAAGATTGGTACTCAGTTTCCAATTTTTGCGTTTGGGATCTATACAGACGGACTATTATTTGATAAGAAGCATCAGAAAACTTATTATTTTTACGTGGGGAATGATTCTAGAATCAGGGAAATAGAACTTTTACTTAATAATAAAGAGAATCTCCCACAAAAAAATATTTCATTCTCAATAGCACGTAGCGAAATGGACCGGCATGAATTTATCAAAAAAGTAGAGAAGGCACGGCATAAAATCTATGATGGAGACATTTTTCAAGTCGTTATATCAAGGAGATTTAGCTTTAAGCTTACCGGTGACCCACTCTTGATCTATGGAAAGCTTCGGGATCTTAATCCATCACCTTACATGTACTTTTTGAAGCATCAGAATAGTTTCATAATCGGATCTAGTCCAGAAATGCTATTGCGTAGTAATTCAAGAAATGTTGAAACATTCCCAATTGCAGGAACAAGAGCAGTTGCAAAAGACGCCCGCTTAACCAAACGCTTAAGAAATGATTTGTTATCTGATGAAAAAGAAATTTCTGAGCATACAATGTTGGTAGATCTCGCACGAAATGACTTAGGAAGAGTATGTAAGTACGGCACTGTTAAAACTAAAAAACTGATGATTGTAAAGAGGTTTAGCCATGTTCAGCATATAGTCTCACACGTGGTGGGCAAGTTAACTGCTGACAATGATTGTTATGACGCTTTCAAAGCCGTATTTCCAGCGGGAACTGTTACCGGTGCTCCCAAAGTTAGAGCCATGGAAATAATAGATGAATTAGAACTATACCAAAGAGGCCCGTATGCGGGGGCTTTAGGATATTTCTCATTTAACAAAGCGTGTGATTTTGCAATAACCATAAGATCTCTATTCGTAATGAATAATGAGGCGTATGTCCAAGCTGGGGCAGGGATCGTGATGGATTCCATCCCAGAAAAAGAATGGCAAGAAACCTCACAGAAGGCACAAGTCATTTTTTCTGCTTTGAATTTGGCGATTCAAGAAAGGCGCCACTCAGATAGAACTGCAAGTTAGAATCACAGATCATGAAATGATTGGTATTGTAGGGTCATACAACATTGAGCTTGCCCGGATCGAATGAATGTGAGTTGTACCAATTGTAAAAAAAGTAATCATGTGACCATTCATGGAATATATTGGTGCCAGTACCATAATTGCCATAAAACATCTGCTTCATGTCTGTTTCTCCACCCGTAGAAGGAAACATTACTAACGATTCCTTTTCATTAAGCACTACTGCAACAGTGATCCTCTTATTCATCTTTCTTTCAATAAGACCCTTCCTAAGTAAATCATCATAGCTGACATCTTTGAGCAATTTCATCCCTGCACGAGGGACCTGAGCATTTTCGGGCAAAATATATCTAAACTTGATTCCGTGTTGCCTAATCACAGGGATCACCGTTTCAATCAAGTCATGGGTGACCTGTGGTAACATCCCGTAGATGTATTCACGCGATTGTCTATACATATCCTTTATCCTCTCAACTACGGCGACCCAACCATCAATTAGTTCACCATTGTTTAATGCGCCTATTCTTTGAACAAACTTCGGTGGCATATCACCTAATGAATGATTCGAAAAATAACCTTTATTTTTTGATAAAAAGTGAATAGATGGTATTTGTCCTATTATGGTACTCCCAAATGTCGTCAAACAGAAAACACCGCTAGATTTCTTTTCTATTAACCCAGCTTCCGTTAGTCTGTTCAAATTTCTATGAACTTCCTGCATGGTAACTGCTAGATGTTTTGAAAGCCCTGCTAAGTTCATTTCTTGTGTATGCAGCGAGTGCATTATATCTAGTCGTTGTGAATTTGATAGTTCAATAAAGACTCTCTCTGCATCTTCAAATAGTGAACTCATTATTGTCACTGTCATTAAATCAAGATGTCGTTTATAAGTTAGTCTGAATTTTGACGTAAGTGAGAAATGAAATGGTATGATGAAAATCCGCAATATCTATTAGCTTTGAACTCATAGTGGGCTATCATGAAGTATTCTGAAACCGGTGTTGACCTGAGGAAAGTTAAAACAATCCATTCGTCAATACGCACACTCATTTCAAAAACCTTTTTCTCAAATCCGGAGCTTAGAATACTTTCTGGATTTGGACATTATGCCGGACTGATAGAAATTGGTTCACGAATCATGGCCCTCCATTCGGATGGTGTAGGTACTAAATTACTCGTCGCAATTATGATGAAAAAATATGATTCGATTGGCATTGACTGTATTGCTATGAATGTAAATGATGTCATATGTGTAGGCGCTGTTCCTGTAGGATTTGTAGACTATATCGCATTAAGTGCTCCCGACAAGAAATTAGTTGAGGCGATAGTTAAGGGACTTTCGAAGGGAGCAATTGAAAGTGAAATGCCCATTATTGGTGGGGAAACCGCGATAGTTCCAGATCTTTTGCATGAAGATAGTTCCACTTCTTTTGATCTGGTAGGAACTGCAATGGGGACCACCAGTAAGAGGAAGGTTATACTGGGTGACAAGATTAAGGATGGAGATGCAATTTTAGGTATAGAAAGTAATGGACTTCACTCTAATGGATATAGCTTGGCAAGAAGGGTACTTTTATCAAATTACAAGATCCATGGTACCGCGAAATACATTGATAAATCAATTGGGGAAGAATTACTCAAACCTACTAGGATATATGTAAGGCCAGTAAAAGAGTTATTGCGAGAACACTACGACACTGTTCACGGCCTAGCCCATATTACTGGAGGATCTTTTACAAAACTTTCTAGATTAGGTGAAAGAGTAAATTACAAGTTGAATAATTTACCGAAGCCTGCGGGTATTTTCAAACAAATTATGAAAGACGGCAGAATTGAGGAGCGTGAAATGTATAGGACATTTAATATGGGGATCGGTTTATGTGTCATGATACCGAAATCGTCAATTGATGGTGCCATAAGCATTTTCGAAAAGTGGAAAATGAAAAGCATCGTAATTGGAAATGTTACTAAAGGATCAGGGAAAGTTTCGGCCGCCTTTAATAGTGGGCAGACACTTCTTACTGTTGATTAAGGAAATTCACAATGAATTTGATTTGACTATTAGATGCAAGTTGAAGCTACTTGACCGTCTAAAAATTGCCCTAATTAAGTCTACTGGATTTCTTGAAGACGATCAAGAACATTTTATGTCGTTATTCCAGAGCCAATAAGTCGCCATCGATCACCTATTCTTCTACTTATCGCAACCCTGCTCCTTTCAAGCATGCACACGGGTCTTTTCAGTTTTAACTCCGCCTTATTATTTTTTGAATTCACAACTGTTCCGAGTGTAGCAGCTGTGCCTATATTTAGTCTCAATGATTCCTTATTTTTTATCGGATCAACTTTTATCATTTCGTGTGTTCCTACAGCAGTATCAAAGAGGTTATATTCTAATGAAATATCTTCCACATCAGCTGGAAGCTTATCCGGCAAACCAACCACCGACCCGATTAAGGAGTCACTCTTAACGAAAGATGGGTCAAGAAGCGTGCCTATAGCAACTAATCCACCAGGTTTAACTTTGTCAACGATGCCGGCTCCAGTTCCAAGAGTGGCAATCTTAGATCTAATAGGTTCATACATATTCTTCCTGTCGTCCCACAATCCCGGTCTTATTTCTACCTCATCACCAGTATTTAGTTCACCTTGAATTAGCCCTCCTCCTAAAACTCCACCTTTAATTTTATCCAAGAAAATCCCAGGCTTGTTTATATCGAACGATCTTAGAACATGCATCATTGGATCTGAATTCTTGGATCGTACAGGAGTCTTGATAGTATCTTCAATGGCACCTATCAGTGCATCTATATTCAACTTATGTTGTGCAGAAATCGGAACTACTGGTGCATCAGGGGCAAAATTTCCCTTAAAATCCTTTATTTGTTCGTAGTTATCCATTGATGCTTGATAAGTTACCAAATCCACCTTATTTTGAACTAGGACAATCTGCTTGATTCCAAGAATTTGTAGTGCCAAAAAGTGTTCCCTAGTTTGAGGCTGCGGTACTTTTTCGTTTGCGGCCACAACCAAGATTGCGCCATCCATAAGCGCGGCTCCTGACAGCATATTGGCCATCAAGCTTTCATGGCCAGGCGAATCTACGAAACTCACCACTCTTGTAAGTTCAGCCACACCTCCACAATTGTTGCATTTATTCTGAGTAGAGTAACACGAAGGTGGCTGACATACAGGACATTTGTAAAATGCTGCATCCGCATAACCTACCTTTATAGTGATCCCTCGCCTTAGCTCCTCGCTGTGACCGCTTGTCCATACACCGGTAATTGCCTCGACTAATGTAGTTTTTCCATGGTCTACGTGGCCTGCGGTTCCGATATTCACGCTTGGCTGATAACCATATTTCTCGGTGTACCACTCAGGCAGGGTTTCTTTCCAATGCAACATATCTTGTCAAATTTCCCAGAGATATTAATCTAATTATGGAAGAATATAACCTGTTGCAACTAACAAATAAACTATTGAAGATGAAATGTTATTCTTTCTCTTCTGGACTAGTTGGTAAACTTCCTTCCATCAATAAACAATTAAGCTGGTAAATTTCATCGGTCACAATGTTCCCCCTTATTAGCTTTCGCTTTCTTACTCCTTCTTTTTTGTTCCTCATTCCAGTTCCTCGAGATAGAAGAACATATTTTTTAACACCTCCGTGCACATCCCTTCTCATTGGAGTCCCTGATTTGTCACTCCCACCAGTTATCTTAAATTTTCCGCCTGTCAGACCAAGGATCGATGAGTCAATAATGTCGCCAATTCTGGATCCAACTAACGGCTGCGCTTCTTTATCTTTAACTTCCCTGCTAATGCTCTTGCCGTTCTTGTCTGATATTATTGTTTTAAAGGCAGCCACTTCTACAAAAGGAAGAATAAAGCATTAATTAATCTTTCTTGAGATTAGGCTAAATATGAGACTTGACTAAAAATATTAATGACCTCGGAATCGAGTAACAGTATATCTGACGTAAAGTGTCCAATTTGCGAAAGTACTATGATCCCTATTCAAGCTTGTCATGTAAGATGTCAGAACTGCGGTGCGGAATTAACTTGCTCTGACAAGGGATCGTACTGGTAGCGATTGCGAAATCCCCTTCGGTATCATGAATCTTTAAGATTGCCAGATATCAACAAAACGTAGTTTTCTAATATTTGTCAATATCACGTTTGTAATCAAAGGCCATTTTTTCTACCTTTTCCTTCATAGTTTCAATGTAATTGTCATAAGTATCGCGGTAATTGCAGTATCTACATTCCACATATAGTAGACGGTTATCAACCTGTGCTCGTTTGGAACATTTTGGACATTTTGCTTCTAACATTGAAACTCGAACTCAAACTCCTTGGTTTAGCAGAATCATATTTTCAACGTTATACAACTTGGTTTTTCCGAGAGTATTTTACTTCTATCATGCTTACTCTATTGTTTGAAGAATAGGGATTGCCTTGATCACAATTATTTCAGAATTGGAACTCTTACTGATTATATTATTAAGATCGCCTTTCGAGCATGCGATGACGATCATAGTCTTCTCTGTTGGATAAAGGTCAAATGATCCTCGCTGCGTTTCTACTTCACCTATATAATCCTTTAATCTATTGACTATGCTTGACAATAACTCTAACTTGTCACCCCGCATTTCGTTCTGGTCTACTGTCCAAGCGATCGTTACTTTCGTTCTACTTGCTTTCAAGTCACGTTTCTTCAACATCATCCTAGTTTCATCTATGAGATGTTTTGCATATCCCTCAATACTCTTGACAGTACCGTTTACAATATACGTAAGGGGAGATGTTCCGCCAATTGAGGAACCTATTGCCCTAAGATCATATAAGCCATTCGCAATATCATCTAAATATATTTCATTAAATGATCTGGTTTGTAATTCAGCTGTAGTTTCAACATCCCTGGCATATCTGCAAATTTCAAGTATAGATGACATTACACTGTATTGTCTCAATGTTTGAATAGAATGCATTATTTCTAACGAACTTATATCTATAAAATTTATTTTCTTTCGTGTGTCAGCGGTAGTGAGAAGATTTGATAATTGCAAATCTTGTTTTGACCTGTAAGTACCGACATAGACTGCGTCATTAGTAGTTGTGTGTGCACTTAGTGGATAATAATAGTAAGATACATCCTTCCCAATTTTCAATCCTGTTATGTGTTCAATTAGCGCAATATTTTCCATGTTGGCTCCGAATCCAGTCGGTACCGCATAAATAATTGAACTGTTCTTTTTTAGGTGCCTTATTGCATCCTGAAATTTTGAAGTAAGATCGATTTTTACATCAGGTCCTATTTTCCTTATCCTGGGAGCAAAGAAAACGTAAGCTGCGTTGTTTATAGCAAGATCTATTGGCTCTACCGCAAGCAAAGGCCCGTCCTCTATCAGTGCATTTACATTTGGATATGTTCTAGCCACATCAGGCTTCACTGATATGGCCATGCCCGCAGAATCATCCACAACGGAAACCTTTGCTCCTTTTAACGCGATGGAGGACGCGAGATTATATCCTTCAGTACTTAATCCGTAAACTGTTGTCACAGGCAATGACACTGGTCCCGCACTCACTATCTGCGAGCCTCCATAAACAACATATTATGCTTTTCCTGAGCTATCTAGAATAGTGGTTAAAGAAAAATCTTTTCAATCAACAGTTTTAGGTTGGTTATGTTGAGGATTTGGTTCGATGTTTTGACACCTAAACAGGTACTATTTTTTAAACCAATTATAGATGATTTGGTCATCTCTGGCAATGAAGTATTTTGCACTTCTAGACAATATAGGGAATGTATTGAATTAGCCAATGCGAAGGATCTTAAGGTGAAGGTAATAGGGAAACATGCCGGTCCTATCAAGTATGATAAACTTAGGGAGAGCGCTAGAAGGACTTACGAATTAGCTCATGCCGTGAACCATTTTCAACCTAAGTTCGCAGTTCACTTCTGTTCACCAGAAGCAGCTAGGGTTGGATATGGTCTGGGTATAACTCAAATCGTATTCAATGATTCCCCCCATGCACTCGCAGTAGGTAAGCTCACGGTCCCGCTAGCGCAACACCTTCTCTGTCCCTGGATAATACCTTACAATGCCTGGAAGAATTTTGGAATCCAAAGGAGACAAATCACTCGCTATCGAGCACTCGATCCGGCAGTTTGGATAAAAAAGTACATTGACGGACGTGACCCAGTACTAGAACCATTAAGAACCAAGTATTCTCTCACAAGAAAAAAAACAATTGTTGTAAGGCCAGTGGAAAGCAAAGCTGCGTATATTATTGATAGTTCAGAAAATTCAACCTTATCTCAAATCGATTTTATTATCGAAAAATTTTATGATGCAGCAAATATCGTGATCCTGTGCAGATATGAAGACCAGGCAAATGATTTCTCGGATAAATTTGGGTCAAAAGTAACAATTTTAGGCCGCGTCGTTGATGGGTTGGAATTGCTTTCCGTTGCAGACATTTTTATAGGAGCTGGCGGTACTATGACTGCTGAAGCAGCACTCCTAGGAAAGCCCACAATTTCGATTTCCCCGATTCACTTTTACGTAGACGACTACCTTTTGCGAATTGGATTGATCCAAAAAGCTCGTCATCATAAAAAACTTATGATCTTGGTTCGAGATATGCTAAATGATGAAATGTTCGCCAGAAGACAAAGGAGAAAAGCTCGTCAAATTTTGGCTACCATGGAGGATCCTATGACAAAATTACATCAAATTCTTAATAGCTACATAACATTATAAATGTGACCTAACTTACGAGAATTTAAGCCCGGAAGCCCGGTAGAGAATAATATATTCGTCGAATGTAGTGGCCAAGCATAGAGGCCTTTGGAGCCTTTGACCCCAGTTCGAATCTGGGCCGGGCTATTGAGTACATATATATATAAGCTAGCCATAATTGAAGCGAGAATTTTCTCAATGAAATTTTCAAACAATCTTGAAAGTCCTATCTTGTACTTCGTGTAGACTTTAAAAATGAACTCCGGCTCTACTTGTTAATATAAGAAGTAGTTACTTTTTCCAACCCCTCTAATGCAGTGGCAAGATATTCTTTCCTTCTATCTATCTTTTCACCATACTTTTGTGCTCTAACTTTCAATGACCTAATTTCTAACATCTGTTTAATAGGGTTAGGGGATCCTTCGGTTGAACGAAGTAATATTGATTTTTCAGGTGTCAGTTCTGAAAGAATCTTGACTAAATATTCTACTTCTATGTTGGCCGACAATTCATCCAAGACTTGCTGAATTTGATCCCTGTCCAGGCCAGATAATGGTATCATATCTTTCTTGATTGCTAACTTAACTAATGATCCGCTTAATTTATGCGCCGTCCTGAATGGCAAACTTTTTTTCGCTACTAATTGCTCTGCGACATCAATTGAAAACGCATAGCTATTGGCCACAGATCTTCTAAGCCTACGTTTATCAATTATCAAGGATTTGATAATGGCATCAATGATAGTGAGAGAGGACCTAGTTATAGACATTGAATTCAGAAAAACTGCCTTCAGATCTTGCAAATCTCGACTATATCCGGACGGTAATCCTTTTAGCAAGGTGAATGCAGTCATGAGGTTTCCTGCAACAAGTGTAGCCTTAGACCTTATCAATTCCAATGGATCAGGATTTTTCTTATGTGGCATGGCGCTTGATGTTGACGCAAACTTATCTGCAACTTCCATGAAGCCAAATTCCTGAGTAGACCAGATAATAATGTCTTCTGCAATTCTGCTCAGTGTTACCATTAGAATAGAAAGTGCGGACATTAATTCGAGTATGTTGTCCCTAGACGAAGTTGCATCTATTGAATTAGTTACCAATCCGCTGAATCCAAGAAGCGATGCCGTTCTTTTCCTGTTAATATGAATAGTTGATCCACCTACAGGACCTGAGCCAAGAGGAGATTTATTGATACTAATATATGATGAAGAGAGTCGTCCCAGATCTCTCAACAATTGTTCTGAATAGGAGAGGAAATAATGCGCAAGATTTCCTATTTGAGCTTGTTGAAGATGGGTGTACAAAGGCATAACAGAATCTAAATTCTCCTGGGCCTTCTTTATCATGTGGTTTATCAAGGTGATGAGGCTTGAACTAATACTATTCAAGTCATCTCTTGCTTTCATGCATACATCCAAAATCACCTGGTCATTTCGTGATCTACCGGTTTGAATTCTTCCTCCAACTTCAATGCCAAGCTTTTTCACCAAATAGGTCTCGAGTGCCTCATGAATATCCTCGTAACCCCATGCCTCCAATTTTTTTGGATTTCTCCTTAAAAATAGCAGTGTAGTTAGAATTTTTTTAAGACTCTCAAGATTTAGCAAATTCTCTTCATGCAGCATAATGACGTGAGCTTGCGTGCCCAAAATATCATACCCCACTATTTCATTATCTATCTTAAGAGAGGTCATGAAATTAAGGCCTTCTGGTTCAAGGTTATCCTTTGGCCTTGATCTATACATGCGAGATAAACTACAGAGAGGTTTATTTAATATTATTTGACCATGTCCGATTAGCATCTAGCAAATATAATTTTCAACGTTGTTTAGTAGGAAAATGGAAATCAATAGTTAAATAGGAATAAATCGAATCGAAATGGTATGAGTCAAGACGTACAACAAGTCCGTAGGCTGATTTTTGACGAGCTCTCAAAAATTGTTGACCCAGAAATCGGTGTCTCCATAGTGGAATTAGAACTTATTGATAAAGTTGATATTGACAAAGGTAGCGTGAACATCGATCTACATTTAACGAGTCCCTTTTGTCCCGCTATCTTTGGTTTCAAAATTGCCCAAGACGTAAGAGACAATGTTTACAAAATTCAAGGGCTAGATAGCGTTAAAGTAAAAGTTAGCAATCATTTCATGGCAGATGCCATTACCAAACAAGTTAACGAGAGCAAATTGCCTGAAAAATCACAAGCATAATGTGATAAGAAAACTTTGCTAACACATCATTCGTGGTACTGACCATTATATTAGATTTATTTTCATTTGACTTTATTCTTTGAAATTCCAAGCATATATGACCGTAGTAGTTGAATTCCCAATGCAGGATCTACGCCTTTTGGGCAAACATTACTACAGGATCCCGCAAAATGACACCTCCAAATGCCATGTCTATCATCCACTACATCCATTCTTTTTTTCCCACCTTTATCTCTAGAATCAGCATGATATCTATAAAGCTGGCCAAGGGCCTGAGGTCCAGGGAACTTAAGATCAGTAGCTACTGTAGGGCATGCTGAGTAACACAATCCACATTTTATACAATATGAAAATTGCAAAAATCTATCAACTTCTTCCGGAGTTTGAAAATGATTATCAGAGACAGCTACAGTTTCTTGAGTGTGTTCATGTTCGTTAAGGATGTACGGTTGAACCCTTTTATGATTTTCAAAAAATTGGCTGAAGTCGGTTACAAGATCTCTAACTATGGGGAAGTTAGGTAAGGGTTCACATGTCACCTCAGAATTTTTAAGTTCAGAAATTTTGGTGTAGCATGCAAGACTGGGCCTGCCATCAATTTTCATACCACAAGACCCACACGAGGCCATTCTACAAGAATATCTAATTCCAATACTTGGATCAATGAAAAACTTGGCATACAATAATGCGTCAAGTACTGTAGTCCATCGTTGAACTGGAACCTCATATAAATCAAAGTGAGTATTTCTAGTTATGGCCGTATTCGCTCTGAATACCTTAAGTATTACTTTACTCTGGTTGGAATCTGATTTTTTCACAGCGTTTGAATTACCATCTCGGATCATTTTCAAGATCACAACTCCAAGCCACTTGCAATAATGATTGTCCTAGTTCCATAAAATATGAGAATCAACATGGCGATAATAGTGGCTATCGTGACGCCATTTTCCCATCTAACTCCCTGTCTTAATTCTAATAAGATTACACGAATTCCATTAAATCCATGAATAGATACTAGTACTAGAACCACTTCAAGCAAAGTGGCATAGAAAATATTATGATAGTTGAGAATTACATTATGGAACTCAAGACTTGAACTGTAGGGCATTACTAAACGCATCAATATATGCACAGCTACGGCGAATAACGCAGCCACTCCAGTAATGTAATGGACTTTCATTATCTGACTTTCCTTGAGAATGAGGTTGCGGGACATCCATGAATTCACCTTTTATTCATTCGCCTGAGAATAGTACATTTGAACCGTATAGCATTGCAATGGCTGCCAATATTAATGCAATCCAAATACCAGACCTTTGCCTTCGATTTAACGATGATGGATAATAGGGATAATCCGGCCTCCCGGGCTTTCCGAGTCCTTTACCAAGCTCAGTAAAGATGAGCCTGATACCGTTTACAGAATGAAAAGTGCTCGTTCCTATTACTAATATAAGAAATAAATGGCCCCAAATAGTTTGAGTTAGTTCCAACATTGAATTCCATGCATCTACGCCGCTTGTTAGAGAACTGGTTTCGTACACATGACCAACAAAGTAAACCAAAAGAAAGACCCCTGTCAATCTCTGACCCCAGTAAGAAAACCTTTCCCATCCATATCTAGTTGGGTCTAACCAGCCTAATAGACCTTCTCTATTGTTTCGATTATTCTTTTGTTCTAGCACTCTAATCAGTATTTCCTTTCTACAGGTGCATATCGTGTGACCTTTACCGGATACCAACTAATAGTTGGTTGGCCATTATTATAGTATACTAACGTATGTCTCAGGAAATTGATATCATCTCTGATGGGAAAGTCTGTGCGAAAATGAGCTCCTCTTGATTCTCTGCGCGAGATTGCTCCCATCAGTATAACTTCAGCTACACGAAGTATTGAATCGATCTCCATAACATTTACAAAATTAGTATTGTATTGGATAGAACTATCATCAACATGTTTCCACGATAACTTACTTAGTTGCTTAGCCTTCTTTAACCCGCTTACCAGACCATCTTCATTTCTGAATACGTAGGCATTTTCATCCATCATGTCAGTTAGCTCTTTTCTAATTTCATAAGGATTAACGTCTCCGGCCCCTCTAAATATACCATCAAAAATTCTTTTTTCTTCATCACGTACTTTTTCATTCAAAGGATTAGTTGACTTGTTCAATCTATTCGATACATACTCGGCCGCAAGTTTACCGGTGATTGCTCCCCAGATTAGGCATTCAGATGTAGAGTTCGCTCCCAGTCTGTTCGCTCCATGAGTACTATTACATGCGGCCTCTCCGGCTGCCCACAAACCATTCATTTCTGTGCATCCATTTATATCAGTATGAATTCCGCCCATCATATAGTGACAGACTGGTCTTATTTCTATTGGTTCGCTAATTATGTCAATTCCAGAAAATTTTATACCTATTTCTCTTATGCCTGACAATTGCTGTCTAATACGCTCAGAGCCGACGTGGGTAAGATCCAACTTCAAGCTAGCCACTCCGGTCTCGTGGACAAAGCCTCTTCCCTCTTCAATCTCTTTCATCATAGACCGTGATACTACATCTCGAGGAGCAAGTTCAAGTTTTTCAGGTGCGTATTTCTTCATAAATCTTTCACCTTTGTTATTTATCAAATGACCTCCCTCTCCTCTGGCTCCCTCAGTTATTAAGATCCCTGATGGTATGATCCCGGTTGGGTGAAATTGAACAAATTCCATATCTTTTAGGGCCAGACCAGCTCTATATACCATATCCAGGCCGTCAGGGGTGGAAGAGTGTGCATAGGTGGAAAAACTGTAAATTCTTCCGGCACCACCAGTACAAATAATACCCGCTAACGATTTTATTACAACAAAATTTCCACTCTTAATTTCGATGGCTGTCAAGCCATTAAAATTGTTGTGGCCATCATCAAGTATCGAAGTACAATACCATTCGTTATAAAAATGGATATTTTCGTACTTTAAGCATGTGTCATACAAAGTTTGCATTTCGTAGAATCCTACTTTATCTTGGGCATACGTCGCACGCGGAAAAGAATAGCCCCCAAACTTGCGCTGATCGATTCTACCATCAATCTTTCTGGACCAGGGCATCCCCCAATCATCAAGCTGAAATATTTCAGGTGGCATTTTGCGAACTAATAGTTCTGCTACATCCTGATCTGCAAGAAAATCACTACCACGTATTGTGTCATAGAGATGAGACTCAATATTATCTCCTTCATTTTCAAAAATAACAGCAGCAGTACCACCTTCGGCAGATACCGAATGTGATCTCATAACTTGCACTTTTGATATTACCGCAATATTCAATTTTCTATTGGTCATGGCACACGATATGGCAGCACGTAATCCGGCAAGGCCCGATCCTATAATTACTACATCATGGTAAAGATGCTCAGTCAACTAACATATTTGCCTCCGAATATAATAAATTCACGAATTTACATTGCCCATAAATAGGTTTGTAGTAAAGTCAAAAGCTAAATCTCCCGAGTGAAAGTAGTTAGAGCAGATACACGTCTACCTTAATTGACACAGCAAATTACTGGACTCCACTAAACTTGAGTTCGATCACAGAAAAACCGGAACGGATTCATTCGTAGGAATTAATCAAGAATGGAACTGGTGAATACCTTTCGACACCGAAAAATCCCAATGTGATAGCGACATTGATAAGGAGAGATTGTTATTTTATAATGAAGAGCCATTGAGCCATCTATAATCCCATTTCTTTAATTTTTTCCAGCAAGTTTTCTATTTTTACCTTGCTTTCAAGTCCTTTATAGTTCCGGACCGTTACCAATTGTCCCCCAATATGTTCCTGCTCGAAGAGAATCACAGCGGCTGCATTTCTGGTAATTGCTTCGTTAATTTGTCGTTTTGCAGGTCTTGACTGGAGGTCATAATCAACTTTGTAACCAAGGTTCCTGAGATTAGACACCAGTCGTACTGCGTCATTTTTTACCCGCTCAGAAGTGTAAACAACGTAAATTAATGATCTTGTTATGGCGTTCAAAAGTTTATGGCTCTCCATAGCAGCTATGATCCTTTCAACACCGCCTGCCGCACCTGTGGCACCAATGTCACTTCTGCCAAAAATTTCTGGTAACTTGTCATACCTCCCTCCTCCTGCCAAGGCGCCAATATTGGTCGAAGGATCAAATATTTCAAAGACGAGGCCTGAATAGTAATCAAGACCTCTAACAATTCCGAAATTTAGTTGCACATTTTTGATATTCATTGACGTTAAAGTATCAAAAACTCTGACAGTACTTTTCCAAGAATCGAAATTTTCCAAAGTATTTCTTGCAGGACATTCTTCTGGCCTTCCTTTGAAACTTGAAAATTCAAATAGTTTCTCTAATGCCCCTAAATCTAATTTTCCTCGATACTCCTCTAGTAGGTGTTTAGGTGTCTTCCTTGCCAATTTATCGACAGCCCGTAACATTTCAGCAATTGCAGACATTTCAGTAATTCCTAATACTTCATTTAGGTATGTTTCTATAATCTTTCTATGGTTAATTTGAATAATTACTTTTAATCCCAGCAAATCGAAGAATTTCGTTGAAAATTCTATTATTTCAGAATCTGCGTCCTCACTTGTGGAACCGAATAATTCTATGTCCCACTGATGAAAAAATCTGTAACGTCCAGCCTGAGGTTCATCATACCTCCATACACCGCCAAACGATGCGAGTTTTGTTGGCATTTTTAAGTCTCTTCGCTGGCATACAAAACGAGATAAGCCTACAGTAAAATCGAATCTGAGGCCAACATAGCGGCCACCCTTGTCTACAAAGCTGTATGTTTCATTACTAATTGAAGTACCACTCTTGGCTTCAAGAGTTGATAGCATCTCTAGCGGAGACGGTTCCATAAGTTCAAAATTGAATCTTTGAGCAGCATCAATGAATTTTTGCTTGATCATTTCTATGTAAATTGATTCCTGCCATTCAATATCTCTCATGCCACGAGGAACTTCAATTTTCACAAATGTGAGGGAATTTATTTGTCATTTAGATTTTGCGATTGATTATATTATCTAGACAATGTGAAATTGTTATGTCTAAGGGCTATCGTTATCTCGAACACACTTCTGATGCATATGTGGAGGCTTATGGAAGCTCATTAAGTGAAGCATTTGACCAATCCGGTAGGGCTCTCATCAATCTAATGTTTGACATAGAGAGAGTAAGTGGACTAGCCCCGACTACGATTTCTGCTGAAGGTACTGATGAACTGGAACTGTTGTACAACTGGTTAGAGGCAGTCCTATTAACAGTTATTGTCGAAGCGAAAGTCATGTCTGAATTTGACGTACGAATTCTTGCAGATTCTAAGTTTAGGCTAGTTGCCAGAACAACGACTGACTCACTCGACATGATGAAACACTCTTATAAAATGGAGGTAAAGGGAATAACATATCACGGAATGGAAGTTAAGCACAATGAGGATTCGGTAGTTACACGTTACATCGTAGATTTGTAAGATTTTTTGTCACTTGCAACTTGCCGTTGTTCTCAGAACTATCAAATTTTCTGTTCTAGACATGTTTAGGAACTCCAGATGTTTATCTTGTCTTGTCGATTAAGAGCACTGATCTAGCATATGCATTTACATTTACAAGATTTAAATATCAATCATAATCCATAGTGAATAATATGGCATCTCACACAAGTAGCAATCCAGAACTTTTAGAGTTGTCCGATAAGAATTTTGAGGAGACTATTGCTTCTAGCAAACCAGTACTGGTGGACTTTTGGGCTACTTGGTGTGGCCCATGTCAATTCATGTTACCTATTTTTGATAAACTGGCAAAAAAATATGGTGAAAAGGTAATTTTTGGTAGACTCAATGTGGACGACAATCAGGGCGTTGCAATGAGATTCGATGTCTACGCAATACCTACTTTTATCGTTTTTATGGAAGGGAAAGTTGTAGACAAGGCTGTGGGAGCAGTAGGCGAAAAGGGACTAGAAGGACTTTTACAAAAGTATCAATAGACTCGTGTAAAGGGTAGACAATTTCCAGTTTTCATTAGACATACCCAAATGCTGGGTCAGCCTCTCGCTTTTTGGATAATATGATTTGGAAAACCTCCTGCTGGTCAGGAGCAAGTCGATTAATAAATGATTCAGCCAATAATTTTGCTTCCTTACTTGTTAAATCGGTATAAAAAATATCCCCTTCGTTTATTTGCCTGCCAATAATTGGCCCTTTCATGGAAACTGCAACTTGTGATCCTGCTGCGGCATCAGTCAAATTTTTTCCTGCCTCTTGTATTTGATGAATTGTTCCAATTTTTTTGCCGTGTTCATTCATTATCGATACTTTTTGCCTCAGTTTTCCAACTAAAATCTCTGCCCCAAAGACTGCGGGATCATTTCTCCTGAATACGTATCCCTTTAGGAATTGAAATTTGCAAATTGGAGATATTTCATTGAAAAGGATCGATTCGGCATGTTCTCTCTGATAAGATGCCCAATCTTTATAACTTCGGACAAGATTGTAAATTATTTTTTCGTTGAAAATCTTTACACCCCTTTCCGTACTTTCTTTTTCTGCATCTTCCAAAATCTTTACATTAAATCCAAGAATCACTCCAATGTATCTGTCTCTCTCTCTAACAACTGATGCAGCCAGAACATCCCTTCTGGTAATTTGTCCTATATCTCCAGACTGGACCGGAATTTTTTCTTTTTTTAATAGGTCGACTATGGCTTCTAGGGAACCGATTGTGTCACATCGCAAAATAACGCCCATAGACTCAGTTTCTATGAAGGCCGTCTTGACTTCCGATTCAACTAAAGTTTTCAAGCGGCCCTCATATTCTGGATTGTCTACAAGATAGAGAGGGCTACCAGCCAGTACACCGTCTAGGTCTGGCGAAGTAATTTTGAGCCCAGCCGCTGCGACAACTTGATCCACTGGTCTAAATTTATCACGCGGATCTCGCATCTCATCAAGTGGTTTAGGTAACAGAAGACCTCTGATTTTGGTAACTATTGCATTCTCCCGTTTGGCTAGGACAACTTTGTCGCCTTGCCTTAATAGACCGTCCAATAAGACTATATTTGCTGATGGCCCTAAGCCAATTTCGTCCTTAACTTCAAGTACTATTCCCTTAGTTTCGTCAGCATGACGCTGTAACTTTTTGGTCATGAATTGTTGGGCGAGCCCTACAAGAACAGCCAATAGTTCAGGAATGCCTATTCCTTTTTTTGCACTCAGAGGAATAATAGCAACTTCATTAGTGAAATCCTTTACACGCCAATATGCTTCAGAACTGTACTTCATTCTTGATAAAGAGCCAACAACGTCATAAATTTTTTCATCGAGTAGTGATTGAATTGCAAGGGTCTGTTCCTTAAGCTGATCATTCATAAATGTAGAATTAGTCGTGCCCCAACCGGGAATTTGATCTATCTTGTTTAAAGCTATAACAAATGGGACCTTGCGATTCTTTAGAATTTCAATACTCTCTTCAGTTTGCGCCTCAAATCCTTTGTTTACATCCGCAACAACTACAGCGATATCAGCCGCCGAACCCCCGCGCATGCGAAGGTTTGTGAAGACTTCATGCCCAGGAGTATCAATCACCAGCAGACCTGGAATCTGTGAATCAGCTTTGTCTAGTCTAGAAAATAGTGGTCCTGTCATAGACTTTATTGTTTCCAAGGGAAAATAACTTGCACCTATATGTTGAGTTATTCCTCCAACTTCTCTTGATTGAACTGCCGTTCCTCGTATTTTATCTAGAAGAGTAGTCTTACCAGAGTCTACATGACCCAACACAACAACTACTGGCTGCCGGAGATTCACTTAACCAAAAATGACTTTTGACTCTTTTATGAAGCTTTCAGCAGAGTCTGAGGCATGAACAATATTTTCGGTTATTCCAAGGCCAAAATCTCCACGAATAGTACCTGGACTTGCCTCAAAGGACTTTGTACTACCTATTAAAAGTCTTACTACCTCCACAGCATTGTTACCTTCGATTACACATGCAATCACAGTTCCTGAAGTTATGGCTGATATTAACTCATTGAAGAAAGGCTTACCTGAGTGGACGCGATAAAATTCTTCGGCTTGGTTCTTGTTGAATCGCAGAGCCCTGATCTTCTTAATTTCAAGGCCTTTGTCTTCCAGCCTAGAAAGAATCCTGCCAGTAAGACGTCTTCTAAATCCATCTGGTTTTATGACTATAAGGGTCTGATCAGTTGACTCCATTCTCGATACCTGGACAGGTTATTTTTTTACTTTTATTCCACCCTTTACGTATTTGTTAGTCCACTTTAATTTTCTAGGATCTCGTTTCAATGAACGTAAATTCATCTTACACTTGCTAGAGCAAGTCCACTGCACTGAACCGTCATTTTTTACTAACATTGTCCCATGACCTACCGTTATATGCCTACCGCAAAAGAAACAATTTCTAGCTGAAGTACTAGTTTTGCTCAGGCTCAATCACCGATTTGATCATTTAATCTTACGAGCCTCCCGTTCCGTCTCTCTGAGCATCAAAATATCATTCATTCTAACTGACCCCTTCACATTCCTGGTCAGTATGCGTCCTTTGTCCTTCCCGTCCAATACCTTTACCCTTACCTGAATGACTTCGCCTGCAATGCCCGTTCTTCCTACTATCTGTATTACCTCAGCGGGTGTAACTCGGTCTTCTACAGCCTTACTCATCTAGTAATATGCTACTCCTTCTTGTTCTTAAGATTAGTAATAGAACTTATTACTTGATCCACAATGTGCTGTGCATCACCGGCGTCGATAATAGTTGCTGCTGCGGAACCTACATCTATCCCAAGAGATTCACCCAGCTGCTGTTTACTTGGAACAAAAATATATGCCGCATTTCTTTCCTCACAAAGAATTGGGAGGTGTGCAACTACCTCTGGAGGCTGTACATCTTCAGAAATAACGACTAACTTACTTACACCACGTTCTATGGCCTTAGTAGTTTCATTAGTACCCTTCCTTACTTTGCCGCTTTGTCTCGCAATTCTAACGGCTTCATATACTTCATTAACGAGATCTTTTGGAGTTTCGAATTTCACATAATACTCTTTGCTCAATTAAACCTCATCACCCATTGGGATCATCTTAACGAATAACATGTAGAAAATAGGAGTATTAAAAACGTTGTCACTGGGGGTTTTAATTGACTTGAAGTATTTTATTGATTAATAATGTGTATTCTCTAACTTTTGAATTCAATAATGCCTTATCGTTAGACTCTGCATACAGCCTAATTATAGGTTCCGTTCCACTAGGTCGTATCATAATCCAAGTTTCATCATCAATCCAAATCTTGACTCCGTCGACAGTTTCAATTTTGGTTGGGCTTCCATGATTCACACAGGCTTGAATCAAATCACCAATTTTTGATGAATCATGAATTCCAAATTTAGTTTTGTGTTGATATACTGTTGGCAACTTGTAGAACATGTCTGAAAGAGTGCCCTCCGAGTTGGCTAACATCTCTAGCATTAAAGCAGTTGTCATAGCTCCATCTCTCACCTCGTTTAATGGACCATACATGAAGCCTCCATTTTCCTCCAAACCCAATAGGGCCTTCTTTTTTATCATCTCTCTTGAGACTTCGACACTGCCTACTTTTGTGTAGGTAACGATTGAACCTAATTTTTTCACTATCTTAGATACAACTGATGTAGTGTTTATCGGACATACAATTTCAGCCTTCTTATGTTTTTCAGAAAGTAAGTAATTAATCAATAGGGCCCCAGTTCTATCTCCCCATTTGACCTCCCCCGTATTATCGCAAAATAAACTTCGATCTCCATCTCCATCATATGCAACACCAAGATCTGCTCCTATCCCTTTTACAACGAAGCTCATTTCGTTGAGGTTTTCAGGCGTAGGCTCAGAACCCCGTCCAGGAAAATCTCCATCTATATTTCCGTTAAGAGGTATAAGCTTACATCCTAGTTTTTTACAAATAGAAGGTGCAACCAATGCTTGAACGCCATTCCCTAGATCCATCACAACCTTAAATCTGCGTCTCCTTATTTTTTCAAAATCAACTAAATTAATTACCGCGTTGATATAAGAATCTATAAATTCTCGACCATAAGTAAATCCAGGATTTGTGAATTTCTTAAATTGCTTCTTTCGGTATATTTTTTCGATAGTTAGTTCATCTTGTCTGCATATCTCTACGCCATCTTTCGCAATAGGTTTCAAGCCATTGTATTCCGCAGGGTTATGAGATGCAGTTATCATAATGCCACCTGTGTAACTATGCCGTTTGGTGGAATATTGCAAACAAGGAGTTGGAATGAAACCCGCATTATCGACGTGAAACCCATCCGAATTTAGACTCGCCTGTACAACTGGACTTAAGATATGACTTGATTTTCTACCATCTGAAGCTAAAACAATGTAACCACTATCCCAGTATGTACCCAGAGAATGAACCAAATCAATAATCATGTCTAATGTAAGAGATCTGCCAAAAGTTCCTCGAACACCATTTGTGCCAAATAATCTTGAATTGTTTTCGATTGATTCCACACCATGAATGATCATTAAGAATAGATAAATTTGGCTATTTGTCAGTGCTAACTTGGATAGGTAAATTGCGGGGGTTGCCAAGCCCGGTCAACGGCGCAGGTCTCGTTCTATCATAATGACAGTTACCGAGTGCGAAGCTTAGAATGGCCAGCATGGCTCATAGAACCCTGTTCCTAAGGGATTCGTGGGTTCAAATCCCACCCCCCGCACCTAAGGTATCTCGGTCAACCGACGAAAGGATTAAGGTGAAAGTCTCAGTTTGTTACAAAGCTCATTTTCAGTGGAGCGCCATCAAAAAGCCTCTCGTTTCAACTAACGAAGATTGTATGTCTTACATTCTAAATAAATGTCTGTTACAGTCTACAGAGTTTTCTATGACTGTCATCGTGGAAGTGTTTTTCGCAAAAATCTGTTTCACATTGATAGCAATGCCACGCTGACAATGTATAGCAAATTGTACATTTGCGTGTGGGGTTATTATAGTCGAAATATTTCCTCTGCCTATTTGACCTAAATTGTCTTTCCTCTGATTTCATTCAAGTCATCCAATCTGAAATTGAAAGATTCTAAAGAAAGTCCTATAGCCCAATAAATCATACACTTTCTGGTATTGGCTTGACCATTGACGTGCTTTCGTAACCAACTTATATAAGTCTTGGCCACAAGGGTCTGTCAGAATGATTTATTTTTAACGTCCATGACGAAACCTTACCGTGGACAAAAAACAAAAAACGATAGTGGAAGTAACGGTAATCGGCAAAGATAAGGAGGGTGTAGTTGCGGAAATTACTAATTTTATTTTCAGAAATAATGGTAACATAGAGCAAATAAATCAAAATGTTATTCGAGGATTATTTGGTATGCAATTGGAAGCATCATTTAGAAGAGTAAATAAAGAACAGCTTTATTCGGGCCTGAAAGATTTGGCCTTTAAACTCGGAATGGATCTCAAGATTCATTTTGAAGAACCAGATCGCCCAAGAAATGTCGCAATATTAGTGAGCAAAGAGCAGCACTGCTTAGCAAAATTATTGGATGCCAAAAGAAGTCTCAAGATAAATGCAAAGATTGTTGTAGTTATTGGAAGCGAGAAAACTCTGGAATATCTCGCGAATAAATTTGAGGTACCGTTCTACCATATTTCTCATTCAGATCAGGTCGCTGCAGAGTCTGAGATCCTGCGTGTTTTTGAACAATACAACGTTGATCTAATTGTACTAGGGAGATATATGAGAATCTTGACACCAAATTTTGTATGGCGATATAGAAACAGGATAATTAATATTCACCCGTCACTACTGCCGGCGTTTCCAGGAGCTTATGCGTACGTTCAAGCCTATGAACGTGGCGCAAGAATAGTTGGGTGCACAGCTCACTTCGTAACTGAGGACTTGGATCAAGGTCCTATTATATGCCAAGATTCTTTTCAAGTGTCTTCTAACGATACTATTGAGACGATAAGGAAAAGAGGACAAAGATTGGAGGCTAATACTCTATTTCAGGCAGTGAAATTATGCTTAGAGGGTAAGCTTGAAGTCAACTGGGGGCGTGTTTATATTAAAAAAAACTGATTTTTAATAAGTCAACGATTGATAATATCTATAGCAAATTGCTTGAAATTTCTCGAGGGATATTTGTATATAGTTTATAACTCAAATTCTATAATCCATCTACTTGTATCATGAAAGTATATCAAATGAGTGAACAAGATATACGAGCCTCCAAGAATAAGATAAGGCAAGTTTTAATTCCGGTTGGTTCCTTGGAGCAACACGGTGGTCATCTGCCTGTCTCTACAGATTCAGTAATAATTGAAGGTATCGCAAATGCCGTGGCAGAAAAGATTCCTTTACTGGTGCTCCCTACTATTATCTACGGAATTTCGTTTGAGCATACTCCTTTGTTCAATATATCTCTTAGGAATAGCACCCTATTAAGGGCGTTAAGGGACATTTGTATTTCACTCTGTGAATATGGACTACGGAACATAATTATCCTCAATGGTCATCATGGAAATATGGGTGCGCTTCAATACATCTCACATACCTCAGAGAAGTCCTGGTCCCAGGAATCCAATATATATTCAATAAATTATTGGCAATTGTTAGATAGAGATTTCGACCATGCAGGATTTGTAGAGACTTCTCTAATGCTCGCCTTGAGACCTGAGTTAGTAAAAATGGCTAAAGCTTCAAAAGGCAGTATAAGCAATACGATACTACCTGCAGTAACGTCATCATTTTTGAATAATCCTTCGTCATTTGTTAGGATCAGCAAGACAGGTGTTCTTGGCGATCCTATACATGCGTCGGCCGATGAGGGAAAAAAAATATTTAGTTACCTAATTAAAAAAATCATTGTTGCTATTGACCAGTTTAATGATTTTTCGACCTAATCATACAATTTCCACACTTTTGATAATTTCATAAGCTTTTAATTGGTTAGATTATTACTTTGACCAGTTGATACGCTGATCTAAGGATTTAGTCGACTTCATGACCAATACCTAGAATGATTACTGAATTCTGATTAACTTTAATATAGACCTTCATCAAGCATTATGGATGGTAGAGTGGTAATTGTCTGTAGATATGGCCGTCAAGGTTCTTGATGAAAGTCTTGGAAAGATTGTCTTAATTAAGTTGAAAGGCGGAAAGGTAATCAGAGGTAATCTTCACGGATTCGATCAACACATGAACTTGCTATTAGAGGATTCAGTAGAGCTACTCGAGGAAAGTAAATCAAATGATCTTGGCACGATTGTAGTAAGAGGAGACAACGTTGTGATTATCTCCCCCCCACCGATGTGAAAATATCACATGAACATTAGTAGGTGAACTTGATTGACTAGGGGAACTACATCCATGGGTAAATTCACCCGTAAGAAGACCCATATAAGGTGTAGAAGATGTGGGCATAACTCCTATCATAAAACGGGTAAGATGTGTGCAAAATGCGGCTACCCTAACGCTCGTCTGCGAAAATATAGCTGGATCAAGCGCCAAGTGATTTAAGAACGATTATCTTACTCCCAATAACTAATTTGTTAAAGTGGCAACAACATTTTAAATGACGGCAAACGAGAATGAAAGGTGATGGATCTAGTTCTAATAACTTGTTCAATCGTAGCCGGAGGGCTTTGCTCGATAATAGTCGGCAATGTACTTCACAAAGGCGTTAACGGATCAAAGAGTAAAACTAGCTCCTTTCAGAACTCTTATCCCCAAATGGGAGTTGAGGAACTCGAATCTCTCAAAATCGAAAAGATCATCCTCGAGGAAAATATGGTCAAAATTTATGAAGCATACAAAAATCACATGCTACCCAAATTGGAATTTGACAGATTGCGAACTAAATATACCGAAGATATATACAATTGTAATGAACGATTCCAGCATTTGCAGACCTTTGTAGATATAGCCGAGCTGAAGGAACTGAGAAAAGATCTAGTTTCATTGCTTGAAACCAAAATAAAAAATATCGATGAAAAATTGAACAAAGTATCTTCACAACTTCCTACTGATCGATTAAATGAGACGGAATCGGTACAGTTTGAGGGTGCTACACAAACCAAATTTAGCAAACAAATTAGGCGAACAGCTGCATTAGAGCAAGCCAAAATTGGTAAACTAAATGAGGAGATACTTGATGCTGTGGCCGATATTGATAGTGCGTCCAAGGCTGGTTCGTCCATTAATTCTAAAAATAATCAAATTAAGAACCCCTTTGCTACTGAACGGGCCTCAGAGAGCAAATCGAGGGAAAGAGACGCACTCAGTAATCTTGATTAGTTCGACATTTATAAACACTAATTGCTTCATAGAACATCAAATGACTTAACTCAAATTAACAAAAAGACAGGGACCGAAACCATAAAAGTATATGGTGTCATTTTCCAATCTTAAACATTTTTGTGCCACAAACTGAACAAATTCCCTGAGTTGCAGGTTTTCCATTTTTCATTACGACCTTCTTTTCATCATTCATAACTCTTTTTGCCTTGCATTTCACACAATATCCTTCCATAACACATCAAGTGTGGGCACTTGATAAAAAATGTTGTGCAATGCTTAAGCGAGAATGACGAAAATTCATAGCCCGACCGGATCAATTTAAACCCTTGACAAGTTATGAAATCATTTTTGCAAAAAAACCAAGAAATTCGACAAAAATCGAAATTAATATAATTGGTAAGATCTAAAGATTATGCCCCCAACAGGCAAAACAAGGGGGCAAATCAAAGAGAATCTATAACTACTTTCCAGAATCAATAAGTGCGGATTGAATTGGTTTCGGTAGCGGAAATACTAGATGCGATTTGCGATGACAAGTCACTTAAATTGTTTAACGCTATCGCCACGAAAGGAGGGAACAGTGGAGACCTTTCTCTACAGTTAAAACTGTCTCGGAAGGAATATTATTCGAGAATGTCTAGACTAATGAAGACTGGAATGGTTAAGCGTAAGAATGGAAGGCACTTCCTCACAGCATTCGGGAAAGTTGTCTATGATGCACAATCTACTATTCGAAAGGCTGTAGAAAGTTATTGGAAATTAAAGGCTATAGATTCCATCGACCTCTCTGATGATATCACAGTGAACGAGCGCAACAAATTGATTGATACTTTACTTGACGATTTGGAGATAAAGGAAATTTTGTCGAAACATGTTTCATAACTTTTACTGACTTGGATTACAATCTGAATCTGAATCTGAATCGACACCCGCGTAGCCGATTGTCGGTATTGACCTGCCTTTGATAGCTTTCATACGTACGATTCCTAAATTAGGAATGATATGATAATAACACAATATTGAATTTTTATGTATTATTGTCATTTGGACATAGTACAATATTATGACATAAAAATATTGGATTATATTGTAATATCTTTTATACTCCCCACAAAATATTGCTGATTGATGTATAGCACACGTAGAACTTCATTGTTGCTTATCGTCGGGTTATTAGCAGGGACTACAACGTTGGTGTTTAGCAGTCTAAATGGCGCTTCAGCGTATAAACCTGGTGATCCAGGAGTAATCTATCACTGTTTTGAACAGGATTCTGCTGGTAATTATAACTTAACAGCTGAAGGGGATCTTATACCATGTCCAATTGATCATGGTGACAATGCTTGGATGCTTACTTCATCTGCACTCGTACTTATGATGACCCCTGCAGGCCTGGCAATATTCTATGGAGGGCTGACTAGACAAAAGAATTCCGTGAATACTTTGCATATGGTATTCATTACCACTGGAGTTATTGCTGCTCAGTGGGCTCTTTGGGGTTACAGCATGGCATTTGGGCCCGATGCTGGAGGGTATGGATTCATTGGCAATCTTGACTGGGCCGGCCTAAACAATGTATTCCATGATGTGCCATCGATAGCATATGGAGGTATTGACGGCTATACGATACCGCATCAGACGTACATGATATTTCAGATGATGTTCGCCATTATTACACCTGCTCTAATTGTCGCAGCACTAGCAGAAAGGATGAAGTTTAGTGCGTTTATGATATTCATAATTTTGTGGGCAACCTTTGTATATGACTTCGCTGCGCACTGGACCTGGCAGATCACTGGCCCCGACAATTATGGTATGAATCCTGGATACTGTGGGTTTGGATGGACAGGGTGTTTAGGATCACTAGATTTCGCAGGCGGAACCGTAATACATATCACATCGGGTTGGTCTGGCCTCATAATAGCTCTAATGTTAGGCCGCAGGATCGGTTATGGAAAAGTTCCAATGGAGCCACATAACATATCCCTTGTTGTTCTAGGAGCTGCGTTACTATGGGTTGGTTGGTTTGGCTTTAACGCTGGATCAGCTGCGGCCGCTGCAACTAACGCCACTAGTGCATTTGTAGCGACTCAAATAGCCACTGGGATGGCTGCTGTGACGTGGGCTGTAATATCCTGGGCTCACACTGGCAGACCATCAACAGTAGGCGCAGCCTCTGGTGCCGTGGCTGGACTAGTAGCAATCACTCCGGCATCTGGTTTCGTGTCGCCAATGTCAGCACTTATCATTGGGATCATTGCTTCAATAGTCTGTTACGCTGCAGTTATGTTCAAGAACAGGCGTAAATGGGACGATGCACTGGATACATGGGGAGTTCACGGAGTTGGAGGACTTGCTGGAGCTTTATTGACAGGCTTGTTAGCAGAAAAACGATTTACTCCCTGGGGTGATAATGGCCTAGTCTTCGGAAATCCCCCGCAACTATTAGAAAATGCAATAGGTGCCTTCGCAGCATTAGCGTGGGCAGTAGGCATAACTGCTCTGATCATTAAAGTAATGGACAAAGTGTGGCCCGGGGGTATACGAGTTACTCCAAAGGAGGAAGAAATTGGCCTTGACTTGGCACAACACGGTGAACGCGCCTACGTGAGCGAGTAGTCAGGCCCCACCCCATTTTTCAGCTAGAAATTGCTTACCATTCCTTGGTAAACAAGGTTTTTTTACACGAACACGATCAACCGAGTACAAGCTTATATATGTGAAAGCAGAGTTCCTATCCTTATCCCATGGCTGACACCAAGGTCACGACTGTTCGACTCAACGTAGGGTCAGAAAAATTTGAAATTCTCGTCAAGCCAGATCCAGCACTTGACTATAAACTGGGCAAAACAAAAGAAATAGGTTCGGTACTTGTATCTGAAGAGATTTATTTAGACGCAAACAAAGGTGACAGGGCATCTACGGAAAAGCTACTCAAATCATTTAAGACAACAGACACGACTCAGGTAGCACAACACATATTATTGAAGGGTGACCTCAGCTTGACCACAGATCAGCGTCGAAGGATGATAGAGGAGAAAAGAAAACAAATAGTTCAATATATTTATGAAACTTTTGTAGACCCAAGGACACACAATCCTCATCCTATAGTGCGCATCGACTCGGCAATTGAAGAGGCTAGGATACCAATTGACCCATTTAGACGTTCAGAAGAACAGGCCAAAACAGTGATAGATGCGGTAAGAAAAATACTCCCATTGAGATCAGAAACTACAGTATTTACGGTAATAGTACCTGCTGCTTATTCTGCTCAATCATACAGTGTAATAAGGAAAACAGGCTTAACCAAATCTGAGCAATGGCTACCAAATGGCTCCCTCAAGGTCGAAATCGAAATTAATGCAGGAACGAAGGCCTCCTTTTTGGAAAAGCTGGGTGCTGTTACGAAAGGATCAGCCCAAGTAACTGAAAATCTGTAAAGTAATATCACACTTAGATTATAAGTAGGATGTAATTGACAAAGTCATATTGAAAGAGATGAATAATACCTTGCAATTGCACCTTTTAATTGGAGAGTGTAAATAATCGAATGCAAGAAATCAGGCGAAAATTTGTCATTCCAGGTGATATCATAGTCGAAGGAAATGTTCGACCATTACTGAATGCCCATAGATCAGGAAATTCGATAATATCAAGTAGAATTGGCATTGCTGAAGTAGCACGCGATGGCGCAAAAGTAATACCACTTTCTGGAGTTTACATTCCACGCGTAAATGATATAGTAATAGGAAAAATCAAGGACCATTCATCATTATCTTGGGATGTCGACATTTGTTCTTGTTTTTCTGCTCATTTGCCTGCTCAGGACTTATTTGGTAGAGACTTTTCTCCTGCTAGAGATGACATGAATCGTCAGCTCTCAGTTGGGGATGTAATTTGCTCAAGGATTTCTACATTTGATAGGACAAGAGATCCTATTCTTACAATACAAGACAAGGACCTTGGAAAGATCCCCTTTGGTGAATTGATTAGAATATCTGCGACAAGAGTTCCTAGGTTGATTGGAAAACGTGGCTCTATGATTCAAACGATAGAATCCGCCACAAATACGAGGGTAACAATAGGTCAAAATGGATTAATTGTCGTTTCAGGTAAGAATAAAGATGGAATCGAACTCGCAATTAAGGCCATAAGAATGGTGGAAGAAGAGGCCCACACATCAAATTTGACTCAAAGGATTAGACAACTTTTGAATGTTCCTGATGAACAGCAAGGAGAATCGGCGAATAAGGATAGTATGATCCAAGAAACTCCAGACGAACTTAACGCGCCTGTGCTGACAAACAATGAAAATAGTAATGGTAACGAATCTCATCCGGAAGATGGAAATGATTCAAGATGACACAGACAAGAAGCTTGATTGATGAAAGAGGAAAAAGGACTGATGGCCGTACTGCAGATGAATTGAGAGAGATCACAATTAAAGTAGGAGTTGTGAAAAATGCCGATGGCTCAGCGCTTATTGAATTCGGAAAGAACAAAATAGTAGTAGGCGTATATGGACCACGGGAGGTTCATCCTAAGCACATGGCGCAGACTGACCGTTGCATTCTACGATGCAGATATCACATGTCTCCTTTCTCTACCGACACACGCAAGAACCCTGCTCCATCAAGAAGAGAAGTTGAGATTTCAAAAGTAATCAGAGAAGCCTTAGAACCATCTCTCATGCTAGAAGATTACCCTAGGGCAACGATAGACGTCTACATTGAGGTACTTCAAGCGGATGGGGGCTCTAGATGTGCTGGTATAACTGCTGCTTCGGTGGCTTTGGCAGATGCTGGAATCAATATGAGAGATATTGTATCGGCCTGTGCAGCTGGAAAGGTAGATGAAAAAATAGTTCTGGACATAAACGATACTGAAGATAAAGAAGGAGGCGCCGATATGCCCGTTGCCTTTATGCCAAATCTTAAGAAAATTACTCTTCTCCAGCTTGATGGAACGTTAGATACAGATCAGTTTAAAGCCTGTCTCAAGGAAGCAATTAGGGGCTGCGAGAAAGTTTATGAAATTCAACGTGCATCTTTAATACAAAAGTATTTTGGTAATGAACAGGAGCTGAAGAACGGTAATTGAGTGCATCAAGACGGTCTACGGTAATAGTAGAAAATCTTAGAAGACATCACATGAACGAGCAAATAGCTAGTGGAAGCAGACTCGACGGAAGAAAATTCGATGAAATTCGACCCTTGAAGATCGAGACAAACGTAATTCAAAAAGCGAATGGCTCAGCCTGGGTAAAGTTAGGCAATACTGAGGTTGTAGCTGGGGTTAAAGTCGAGACTGGAGAACCATTTGAAGGACTCGAGAATAAAGGCGCTTTGATAGTTTCAGCCGAGGTGTTACCTACGGCATCACCATTTGTGGAGCCTGGTCCTCCTGACGAAGAAACCATCGAGCTAGCTAGAGTAGTTGACCGAGGTATTAGGGAATCAGAGATGCTGGCATTAGACAAACTCGCATTAGTCCCTGGCAAAATAGTTTATACCGTTTTTGTAGACTGTAGTATTGTAAACACTGATGGGAATTTGTTCGATGCTACTTCGTATGCTGTAGTGACGGCGCTGTTGACTTCTAAATTCCCAATTTATGATATAAAGGATGAAAAGGCAGTTGATACCGGCAAAGTACAGGATCCGCCAATAAATACAGTACCTGTCTCACTTACCTTTGCTAGAATAGGTGATGCGTTGATATTGGACCCATCGACAGAAGAAGAAGTGTGTATGGATGCTCGAATTACCATTACTACTAATTCTGATGGACAGTATACTGCAGTTCAAAAAGGCTCGAATGGCTATTTGACACTAGAACAAGTACAGCGAGCAGCAGATATTGCTAAGACTATGGGTCAAGAACTTAGACAGAGGTTGATTCCTGGTGGCAAGAAAGAGAAAACATAAACTCGGCAGTCTAAAAGGTTTAGGAGTAAAATATGGGGCTACTGTCAGAAAGCGGTACGCCACAATTTACAGAACTCTAAAAAAGAAGAGAAGATGCCCATTGTGTGGA
The DNA here is from genome assembly GCA_036558405.1 of Nitrososphaeraceae archaeon. Taxonomy (GTDB): domain Archaea; phylum Thermoproteota; class Nitrososphaeria; order Nitrososphaerales; family Nitrososphaeraceae; genus TA-21. The sequence goes on from DATBFR010000048.1 coordinate 49,866, forward strand.
TCCACTCAGATTTCTCGAATCGCCATTGGTATCTGGACTTGTCAAAAATGTAAGTACAAGTTAGCAGCAGGCGCGTATGATGTTGACTTCGAAAAAATACAAAGTACACGCTAAATTTACGGTTAATATTAGAGATCAATCAGATAAAACGGGTCAAAAAATGACCGAGGCTGTTGTCGCGGCCATTAAGCCAGAATTAATTTCCAATACATCCAATCAAGAGATGAACATATCTCGTACCGGATCGTACATATCCCTAAAAATAAGAGCACGTGATTTTATTTCGATGAGAGCTATGTTCAATTCTTTTATTTTGTATGTTTATGCAGCTTACGGTGCACTTGACAAATAAACTCTCTACATTAATGAACAGTATAAATTGATCATGGTTTCTTTCTTAGGTCAGACAAATGAGCGAACAAGAAATCCCTCCTTGGCTGAGAGAACAACTGTCTAGGTTACAGCAACTACAACAGAACTTGCAGGCTATACTTATGCAGAAGCAGCAGATAGAAGTTGAAGCTATGGAAATAGAAAAAGCCGTTGAGGAGCTTAAGAAATTGGGTGAAGACGAAGCTGTATATAAAAGCGCTGGGCCTATTTTGATTGAGACAAAGAAAGAAGAGACGATAAAGGAGCTGGAAGAAAAGAAGGAATTGTCTAACACAAGGCTACTTGTACTAGGAAAGCAAGAAACAAGAGTAAAGGAAAATCTAAAAGAAGTAGAAAACAAGATAAATGAGATGATCCGCATAGGTCAAACTCAAAGAGGGCCAGGATTCGATTCTACTGGCACTTCAAGTCAGGCCAAGTAATCCTCATGGGTCTCCGCCATATTCAGGCTGGGATTTGTGAATTATAATTGGCTTGCTTGAATGCTGGCGGTAATTGCTAAATGGTATATTCGAGCTGCGGCAAGTGTAATGAGGAGCTTGTGTCAGTGAAGTGAAGGGCAATTATTTTATTTTTTATACGAATAGGCATTATTTGATCTAGATTTGTTACTTTGGCTTAAATACAAACCAAGAGGTTCAAATCTGATATCTTATTTTCGAACTTGTATCATTCTAACTTAATATGACCAAGACTGTTACTAATTGAAGTAATTTTAGAAGGTTGATCTTCTAGTGATATTTTCTTAAAATTGGATCAAGTTGTAGTCAGAAATCAATACATTAGTTGACGAATTTTATCGTTTTGTTACGACTTCATGAAAGTCACTATGATCTCCGTCAATCTTGGCTAATATTATACTTGGCGAATAAAATTGAAAGAGCCTATCAAGGCATATGAATCACTGAATGGACCACAGCAGGTAAAGTTTATAAGATATTTTCGGAAAGTCATGTCGTATATGACGCTACAGCCCTCGGGTAGCCGGGGTAGGGTATCTAGGCGTGACTTTTTGAAGCTATTGGCTGCTGCAGGGACTGTTATGACGTTTGCTCCTTTTGTTGATTGGGGAAAGTTTCTTCCAAATCCTGCAGGCCAGTTGAAGGAAAGGCAGAAAGTTGAATTGCCAGACGGGTCTCAGGCTAGTGTAAAGACATTTCCCGTAAATCATTCAGAAGCTGTAATTTATCCAAAAACTGGCGATCCAGTTCTGGACAAGGAAGCATTCAGAGTATGGCAATTCATTCGTTTACCTGAAGAACTGGGAGGTAAAGCTAATGATGTTTCAGCTTTTAGGATGTATAGCCAAGTATGTTTGCATCTGTGGTGTCTATGGAAATATTGGCCTCAAGAAGGAAGGAAAAGAGGTGAATGTCCGTGCCACGGAAGTATGTATGATCCGTTGAACGGTGAGGCATTTGCTGGACCTGCTTCATTGCAGGCTCCGCCAAGTAATGTACTCCCTATGATGGATTTGGAAGTAGATTCTCAAGGTAGTGTGTGGGTCAAGCCTCCTAACTGGAGCGTAAATGGGAATGGGATAGTAGGATTTGGGCGTTTCCTTACATAAAGAAAATAGTCTGGTTCAATTCTTCAGGTGGACCTACGCAGGCATAGAACGTACAATTTTCATGGGACTAAAGTTTACTTTCCCCGGAAGGTTTGTCAGTCCACTTGGCTTTTTAGGAATGCTTACTTTCATTGTGTTTATTATTTTGGGCATAACCGGAGCTCTTTTGATGCTCTTTTACGAACCTATTTTGGATAGGGCTTGGAACAGTGTGCAAAACATTAATGATGTTATCCCCTATGGGTTTCACCTGAGGAATATACATTATCACGCATCCAACGCAATGGTAATGCTAGCCTTACTACATATGTATTATCAGTACTTTAGCGGTAGATATAAAATTAGAAATGAAATTCTTTGGGTAACTGGTATAATCCTTGGTGTTTTGACAATATTAGAAGCTTTCACTGGTTATGATATAATCTTTAGTGAGCGCGCCGAATTGGCCATTTCTATTGCTGCTTCACTTACTAACTCGATCCCTATTTTAGGACCTCAGATGCGAGAAGCATTCTTTGGATCTGGATTCCATGATTTCGTTCTAAGATTCTATGCATTTCACGTTTTCTTGTTACCAATTGCTTTACTTGGTCTAATGGTAGTGCATTTTCCTAGATTTCTTGTATTCGATGTTCCGATGGTAATGGCTATTAGTGGCGCAATAATGCTAACCGGTGGCGTATTTCCAGTAGACATGGGATTGAGATTTGATCCGAATACGCCACCAGGAATTACAGTTCCAGAGTGGTACTTAACAGGACTCTATGCGTTCCTTCGAAGTGCATACGATAAATTTACAACAGGGGTAGCATGGCCGGGACTATTTATTTTCTCACTACTGATAATACCATTTATCGATCGGTACAAGAAATTTTCGTGGAAGGATAGGCCGATTGTAACAGCTATTGGTATAACTGGACTCGCACAGATCCTCGTTACCACTTATTGGGGCTTTTATATCGATCCTGATAGGACTAAATCCCTATTGGAAAGATTAGTAATAGATCCAATATTCCTATATTTGGTAATGATTCTGCTAGTGCCGCTTTCATTTGGATTTACTTACTTGATGATCAAGTTGGCCAAGAATGCAGAAGCCAATGCAAAACTTCAGCCCAAAAAACAGGGGGCTGGAAAGAGCTCAATTAACCTTCCCGTAAAATGGATTTATGTAGTGTTTATTGCATTGATCGCATTTCAAATTTACCTTAACATCGCCGCTTATTATGCCGTCCTCAATGGAATGAAGAATTATTCATTATTTATTATTGGAATCATGATGCTCGTTTTTGCAGGAATGTGGCATATATTTAGGCACGGAAGGTCCATGGAAAAAGCACCCCCACCAAAACCTGTGATTCCCCCAAGTCCGCTGAAAGCAAAGTCAACTCCGCCCTTACCTTCACCTCCAAAACCTCCTTTGGTGGAATCCGGAGAAATTGCCAAGCCTACACCAACTACCAGTAAAAAGGAAGAAAGACCACTTACTGCTCAGTCGCCAGCCAAAGGAAGTGCGGCCGCCTCACAAACTACGGGTCCACTGCAAGAGCCCGAAAAAGGATAAATCTAGTTCAATGCCTGCTCAGCCAGTCGAGGATTAACGAAGAAGAGGCCTTATTGTGCAACCCCAGGATAAATGTATGTCTGCTGAATTTTTTAACCTCCAACCTAATGCTTTTATATTATTCATGACATTCTATTTTTTCTGAAATAGAAAATGAATAATTATGCTGCTGGAATTAGCATGCTGACTTTTATTATTGCCGTAACGCTTAGTATGTGGTATTATCAGTTTGTCTATATACCCCAAGCTAATGCTAAACCGCAGCTGCCAAAAGAAGTCCTAGAACCAGAAGAAAGCGTTAAGGTATCTATAGTAGAAGGCTCATCCCAACCGTCGCAAACCAGAAACTTTGAACCAAAAGAAATCAAAGGTTCATTGGGAGTATCTAACAAGGTGGTGTGGACTAACCATGATGTGACAGCACACACTGTAACCTCCGATACTCAATATGTTGACCAAATAAATGGAAAATTCGATTCAATGGATACAATCGGCTTGATATCACCTCAGAAAACTTATGAGTTTACATTTACCAAAGAAGGGGAGTATCCGTATCACTGTGAACCCCACCCTTGGATGACAGGGAAGGTTGATATCATAGAAAGCTTTGGGTAGTATGTCCCTGAATAAATTCATGAAAGAGTACGTCAACTTATTCCTACGTGTTTGACAATAAGTCATTCACAAGACGCTTAACTGAAAGGTTCACCAACTACGGTTTTGAATTTCCCAAAATCTCCAAATGGGTTGTGTCACTCGCGATTTCCTTATGCTCCTGGATAAGTGTTACCCTGACTTTAGCATTTGAAGCAGAACTTGTGGGAATGTGGTTTGTTTTCATCTCAAATTCAACTTTATGGCCTTCGGGAATTTCATGCTTCATTAGTGAAATCCTTGCGTAAGGATGGTTAATTGCTCTACCTCCAATACTGGTATAGCTAAAATGATCACTTGTATTTTCAATTTGAGAATTTATAACCAGGCTATCAAATCTACCTGAATAGTTTATTTCAATTCTTCCCGTTAAAATAGAACCGGGTTCAATTTGCCTCTTTTCAATTTCAATTACTAAATCCTTTGCCATATCCAGTTTTATTCGCTTGGTTATGATACCTCAGAGTAAATAAGCTTCGCGATTTGATGTTCATAGCAGACCGGGAGGTCCGAGAATTTTATGTTTACTTTTTGAATATTTTTATCAAAATTAAAGTAAAATGACCACTTCTGAACTAACCATATATATGAGTCATATTAATCACAGCTTCAGATCCTGGCGCTATTGAATGAGATTCGGAAAAACCTGGACCAGTTTCAAGGACATATTTTGCATCAAATGCCGGTGAATAAACTGGGCACATTAAAATTGATACACACGGTTCGAGGTTTTTCTTTATGTCAATTACCGTATGATTATCACTTATCCAAATTATGTCAATGGGAAAATTCATTTCCTTCATCCAAAAACCTTGTTTAGACGGGTAATCCAAGATAAACAGCATTCCCTGATCTTTGTTCAAATTTCCGACCCTCGAAAGTCCATTTGTGCGCTTTTCATTGGTATCTGCCACGAATGCTGAAATATTATACCCATTGATAGTAACAACTACTTTATCATATCCAGTTAAATTTCCAACAGCACTATTTTCGATTTCACCGCCTACTAATTTGGTCGCCATATCGTCAAAGAAAGGTATAGAATATTTGTCAGTAGACCCCAAGACGAAGATAGCCGCTAATAAAATAAACGTAAATATTGAGTTCACAACCTGCATTGAACTATTGATCAATAAAAATCTGTCATTTGCATAACTTCTAATAACCTTTGCAAATATTGAAAGTCATCTAGTAGGCTGCATTCCTGAGGTGCCATCAGTTATGGACTATAACACAATCCACAATGTTACTTGATAATGAAAAATAAGTGCTAAAAACTATATACACTAGTCTTGCATGATTACTACGAGTAATTCGATAAGATATAAGACAATAGGAACTTACAAAAGAGGCATATTCATAACTGGTACTGATACCAGTGTAGGTAAGACATATGTGACTTGCTCTATAGCCTACTTGCTCAGAAGGAGAGGAGTAAACGTAGGGGTTATGAAGCCATTCGCTACAAGCACAGATATTTATAGTCCGAAATTTAGGTCCGAAGATACTGCAAATCTTGCCAAGGCTGCGAATATTCAGGATAAGGATGTTGAAATAAACCCAACATTTTTTAAAATTGCGGCTTCCCCATTTATGGCGTCAGTTATTACAAATGAGAAAGTGAACGTGAAAGATACTTTGGGCGCATTTCGTAGATTGAAAGAAAAACATGACTTCATTCTAGTTGAGGGAATAGGAGGAATCATGGTGCCTTTGACATCGAAGCAAGTTTTGGCTGACTTCGTGATATTGACAAACCTCCCAGTAATAATAGTTGCCAGCGTCAAGTTAGGTTCAATAAATCACACCCTTCTGACAGTTGCGGCATGTCAAAAGTACGGTCTTCCAATATCTGGTATTGTTATTAATAGGATGCCATCAAAGCCAAGTGATGTGCAAAGATTGACACCTACAATTATTCACAAATTGACTAAATTACCCGTTATCTCCATAATGCCCGAGGAGTGTAACCCGAATTTTGAATCAGGCAGCTACTATTTTGAAAATTGGTCAGAGTTACAAGCTTCGCCAGTGAAGTCGAAGTGATACATTAACCGTAAGAACTGCGCAAGTTTTGATTGCTATTTTGGTTCTTCGATCGACGACCGACTGTTCATATCCATTCTTCCTTCAATTTCCCATGTATTTATTACTTCATTGGCAGCTTTTTTTAATCTGTTCATAATGGCCAATCCTAAATCAAAGGTCTCGATTCCCTCAGTGATTATAACGTCTACATCATATCTATCAGCATGTCGGAATGCGTCAAACAGGTTTTTACTAAAACTTTTAGAGTCGGTGCCTACGAACCTGACAATGTCTGCATCAAATTTATGATGACGTCGTCTAGTAACTATACAAACCTTCTTGCCTTCAATTGTCATCGTTCTGTTGGAAATTTGCTTAATCTTGCTTGTAACTTTAGATTCAGGTCCTTCTACAACGATTAAATCTGCCTTTGGTGAGTAGTGTTTGTATTGCATACCTGGAGAATTGGGCTTCTCGAAGTTCTTAACCATGTAATTCGGATTTTCAACGCAAGGATGTAAGCGAATATTTTCGATCACCTTATTTAATTTCTCAAGAGGCAAACCACCAGGTCTTAGTAATACAGGAACAGACGACGTCATATCTAGAACCGTAGATTCCAGACCAATTGCTGTTTTGCCTCCGTCAATAATGATATCTACTTTGCCCCATAGATCTTCTATTACATGACTTGCTCTCGTTGGACTAGGCCTTCCTGATATATTTGCAGATGGCGCAGCGATTGGAACTCCAGATAATCTAATTAGAGATCGAGCTATATTATGGTCAGGCATTCGTACTGCAATTGTATCCATACCGCCAGTGGCGATTTTCGGTACTAAATTTGATTTCGGTAGAACTAACGTCAAAGGTCCAGGCCAGAATTTTTCTGCAAGCTTTAATATTTTTCGATTTATAGCTTTGGAAATATCTTTCAAATCTTCAATTTCAGCTATATGTATTATTAACGGATTATCTGCAGGTCTGCCTTTTGCCGAATAAATTCGCTTTATTGCGATTGGATCAAGGGCATTTGATCCCAGACCATAAACAGTTTCAGTAGGAAATGCAACCAGGCCGCCATTTCTTAATATTTTCGCACCCAGTGCAATTTTAGACCTTTCTGGGTTTATAGGACTTAACTTAATTAACCTAGTACGTATCATGGATCCAAAATATTGTTATTTCTTACACTTATGTGTGTTAATGCCATTAGCCACCAGAACAAGAATCTCTTCCCTCAAGTAGTAACTCTGCTTCATTTGAGGACCCTTCAAGAAATGAAGCAGGAAAGTAAAGTCATAATTGGTTTTAGTATAAACTCACTTTCCAAGCAAATCCTTACTAAATATTCATGTATAATCATTGGTTATGACGCAGGGCATTTCGTACTCCGAGTACATAGTTTTTCTCATCATATAGTAGTGGTGAAGAAACAACCTACCTTTCTCGGTAGCCCTATAAATTACAGTTCCCTCATCGATTGCAATTTCAATGAATGTTAATTTCAATAGCTCCCGCAAGTATCTATTTATCTGGTCATAGCTAAGGTTGGCTTTGTACATGATGTGCGTCTTCTTAATGCCGGAAGTGCTTAGATATACTACATCGGCCATTATCTCTATCTTACCTCTATTATTTTCGTTGTTTGTTTCGTGTTCTATCACAGGTAATTGTAAAGGGAATGAATTAGTTAAGGGGAAGCATGGAACTGTGGTTGGAACGCTGGTTCCAATAAAACGAATAGGCCATTGGACTCTGCTATCTTTCATCCACCATATTTCATAACTTGCAAAATCAAGGTGGACCACCTGGAACATGGCCTATTGTCGGGCCATCAACATTCAAACAATTCCATGAGTGGAACAGAAATAGGGGGCGCATCTTAACAATGGGCTATCACATTACAAGTATAAGCAAAATCAAAACTCATAAAGTGGATCATTCTCATCTCCGTTTTTGTCATTTAGGTTGTATTTTATGAACCACTTCCATAATTCATGAATGACTAATATTAGCTCCGTCCCTTGGTAGGACTATACACAAGACGAAGCAGGGATGAATATCTATCTATACGTCTTATTCCAACTAAAAATCCAGTTATCCCTTTGATGAATAGCTACTTATTCTTTGGCGTGTGTTAAATTTTACGATGTCCAAATCAAGTAAGGATACTATTGTTCCTTGTTTACTCCCACAAGCTGATTCATATGATTAAATAATTGTAAAAATCGGACGCCTTTATCTGTTATTCTGTATAAGCGCCTTTCCTCATCAAACCGTATCAAATCATTTTTTAGCATGATTGCCATATATTTTTTTAACTGGTAATGGGAAAGGAATGACTTGTACATTATTGTAGTAATACCTGAACCATCTATGTTATTGACGGAATCTAAGATTGATGCAAGTATATCTGTTCGACTCCTGTACTTCATTGTAATAACATAGGATATAATACTAGTTAATTTAAATGTGTTCTATTTTCATAATATTTTTTGCATGATAATTCCAGCATGTAAACAGTAATATGATGAAACCATTACGATAACTTTCCAAATGCATAATATGCAAGTAAGGTACAAGATAACACAGCTGACCGATAACGGTATGACTGTAACCCTGTCTCTAACTGAAGACATTGAGTTAGAATCAGTTTCTCAACAGCAGTTAATGTTAGAGGCCGTGGATAGAGCTTTGACCGATGCTGAAGTAAAACAGCAGCTCAAACCAATTTTGGAAGCAATACTTAGAGCACAGCCCCAAACTCTTATCAAATCATATCCACAGACTCTCATTCAAATAAGTATGCCTAAACGAAGGTATGAAATGATAGGAAGTCCAACAGTGGGAGAGAAACTTTTAATAGATCTAAGAAAAGAGATGCCAACTTCTAGCTAATATCTCGATCTTTCCTGATGAGTAGACTGCGCCAATTATGCTACCACCACTATATTCTAATTAATTGCAACCGGAATGTTAATTCCCGAAGTTATCCCTTGATTATACAGCGTACATGATCCCCCCAGATACGATGGGTACGGTTTCAACATTTCCGATTTCCTTAATTCTTGCTATAACTGCATTGAACCAAAGCGTGTCTATCCCTTGACTCCATATAGTAATCTTCTTATATTGTTGTTTTTCTCCGTGAAAGAATCCAAAACAATCCTCGACTGTTATGTTGTTATATTTGTGTCCAATTTCCTCTACAATGCTGTGAGCTTCTGCAACTAGGTAAATAATTGTCAAGGTGGGAAAAGGAATTGATGAGGTTTCTTCTGTCATAACGAATCCTAGATGATAGAAAATTGTCGAGTAATATCTGGATTTCGTGTCCGAGTCAATTTTGATCTATGATTACATCTTAGAGTATATACTTGCCTAGTGTTACGCATCAAACAATCCATGTATTATTCTGGCACACTTAATTTTTCCATTCTCTAGTAGGGCCCAGCATTTTGGGCGATCCCTCACAACCAACAAATTCTCAATATTGACTATTAAAGAAGTCTAGAATAGCTACGAAGCTTGGTCTATCGCTACAATTTTTGTAATCCTTTAGTAATTGGACAATTTTCGACTTTCTCTCTTGTGTGAAATTGTATCCAAGTTCACTACTTAAAAAACTCGCCCATAAGAAATTATGTACCAAGGAACTTACATTGGCTGTTCTTCTTTGCATGCTGGAACTTTCAAAATCAATTATTTTGGGTTGGTTATTGGATGAAATTATAAGATGACGTTTTACGTTACTTAGCTGGCCATGATCTAATTTGATTTGATCCAGAGCATAGCACTGTTCGAGCGATGACGATACAAGTTGGTAAATTTTGTCTCTTGTGTTAATTTCATTGCACAACCAGTCAAAGATGTTCTTCCCCTCAATAAATTCCATTAGGATGAAATTCTCCGTGAAATCTATTATAACCGGACCAACATTTACTGTATTTGCAACTGAATGCATGATCACTTCATTATACATATTATCTCTATTTGCATCAGTTCTCCTGACTTTGAGTGCCATCAACTTATTTCTGTAGAGTACAGGGATGGTTAATCCCACAGATCCTTTTCCAAGAACAGAAAGATTCCCAATTCTAGTTTTACCATATGAGACTATTGATGTAATACCTATGGATTCTAACTCTTTTGTCCTATTTTCTTGAAGGCTACCATCTAGTGATGGAAAAGAAATAAGTTGTTTAATGTCTTCACTCTTTTTTAGGACTTGCAATTTTTCCATCATTTAGGATCGTTCTACTCAGGGCCGATTTAACAGATTCGCCTAATTCTCGTTCACTTCCATAAAAAATATCAAACCCCGTTCGTAAATCTTTCAATATAACTTTGTTAAGACTAGCTTCGATCCTACCTCCAGAGAGAATTTGAGAGACAAATTCCTTTACATCAATATTTTTTCGCGTGGAAATTGCAAGAATTTTCATGTCTTTATCAATCCAGTATGGTACTATGTCGTGTTTCGAAAAAAATGCCTTTGTATCATCTTTCCTAAATATTTGTGGTCCCTTTCGCAGCTTTAATGTTGGCAAATTCATAAATTCTATCAAGAATACGAATGCACCATATTTTTTCTCATCAGTGACACACGTACTTAGTAATGTATTAAAGCCAGCTTTATCTATTTGTTTGGTCAAAGCATTCAAACTCCTCTTTAGTTGACCCCACAAGATATCAGGGCTCCTCTGTCCTACTGTGAATTCTACAACAAGCAGATTTGACTTGATTTTTTCGATTATTGCTGCGTCAATATTGTTCTTAGATGTTCTGAAATAGTTCATCGATGGATCTTCAAGAAAAGAACGAGCAGTCAAGATAAATTTGCCTAAAACTTCAGGGGATATCGCCATACCCAGGTTTCTCTTATCATCTACAGGATCTATGATGACAATCTTACTATTGGAGTGTTGAAACAAGCCCGAGTCTAGATCTTTCAATGCTATTAGATCCTTTTCACGATCCAGGTCAGCGATGTACTTGATGACGTTCATAAAGGAGCCATATTTCAAAATCAGGATTTCCGTAACATATCCACTAAACCCAGAAATAGAGAGTTGAGAGCCGTAAATGCCACTTGACTTGAGGAATCTTTTCAAAATTCTCACTTGGTTTCTCATGTAGTCGTCGAGATGCTCAGTCATGTATTTCGTATGGAATGGAGACCTATCGGCCGCACTTTTCCAATTCCCTTCTTTTACATTATAACAGGGTACTACGTTTATACGAATGTCTTTTATTTTCGCCTCGACGTAAGGATGCTCTGAGTATCTTAGGTATGGGTTATATTCACTCAGTGCAGAAAGCCCTACTTTTATTCCAAGGTCTTCAAATTCATGTTTGTCAATACTTTGTTCAAATTTTACAAATATATCTAGGTCTATATCATTGGTTTCATCTGCAACCCATGTTCCCTTTGCAAATGATCCACCGATGGAGAAATCTATTATTCTGCTATCTGATACTGCCTTAATTGATTTATTAATCAACTCTTTAACCAGTTGGGAAACATATTCCAACTCTTTTGTTTTCGAACTCTTAGGTTTACAACTCTCCACAGCTTCCTTTATTATCTGTTGATATTCCTTCAAAGTGCTTTCACAGTAACAATATCGGAGTATTGAGAGCCCGTTGAAGTCAGAATACTTTTCTTCAAATTGATTTCCTCTATCTTATCTTGAAAGTCTATCCTAATACTGTGCTTCGCTACCAAGGATTCCAAATTAATAGTTCCATTTCTTAGTCTAAATATAGTTATATGTGGAACATATCGACTCTTTTCCATAGCTACAAAAGAAGATAATTTATGACGAATATCTTCTACCAGCTCTGACATTTTTAACTGTCCTATGCCTTCTATCCCGACCCAACCTATTCTTGCATGTGTGGCATTTGGAAAGCCACCAATTTTTGCAAAATTTAGCTCAATTGGACTGAAATTAATGTTAGAAACAATACTACAAATCTGGTCTAGTGAAGCAGGATCAACTTCTCCAATGAAAAGTAGTGTAAAGTGAAAATTGTTCTTATCGACCGGTTTTGTATTAGAAAAGTCCAGGTTACCGTGAGCAAATATCTTCTCCTGAATGCGAGATATCTCATCTTTTTTAGATATTTCTGCAGAGATGAATACTCTAGTTGAAGACATTTCCTAAATATCTATGATTCCCCCTATATTATTTTGATTTGATTTTTTCAATATATCTCCTAAGAAATGAGTCTAAAAAGTCAAATATCGTAAGTAATAAATAATTTGTTTGATGGAGCTTAAAGATGTTTGGACGATCAAAAGGTAAGATTAAAGCCGGTGAACATGTGTTTGTGTCGCAACCTTATGACAATTATACCAGGCTTATCATAGGACGTGTTATTTCCACCAATGGCTCAAAAATTGACGTTGAGGGAATCTCGGTAATTCCCGCAGGGTTAATTGATAAGGTGCGTTCTGGGCAAGGAGAGGGAAGACCAAAAGAAGTTCTAATGAGCCCTGATCCTAATAATTGCATATTTATGCTTATAGATAGAGTTGAAACTGGATCATTCAATGATGAAATTGACCAGAATTCATCAAAAGTTACTTGGATTAATGAAGAACGCTACCATGTTCTTGATGGGTGGATAAAAGAAAACCTTCCAGAAATGTTTGCAAATGTCCTTAGGGCCCACACTCATGAGGATAGGGCACAAGCAAGAGCTACGTTACTAGAAAAGATGAATTCGCTATACGAAAGAGATTTGAAGGAACATCTCTACGCAGTTGCTAGAAGCACAAAGATTCTATGACGGTTTTGAAAGTTTTATATTATGGTCAAAGACAGACTTTACCTTACTTATGGAATACGTATATGCTGCCTTGTTGTTGCATAAATTGCAAAAACCCATAACAGAAGAGAATGTTAGTAGCGTGATAAAGGCTACAGGTGCTAGTCCGGACGAGGTAAAAGTTAAGGCACTAGTGGCGGCTTTAACTGAAGTAAATATTGATGAAGCATTAAAAGCTGCTCCCATTGCAGTAGCAGCATCGTCTGCTCCTACTTCACCAACTAGCGAAGCAGCTCCAGCTTCAAGCAAAGAAGAAGAAAAGAAAGAAGAAAAGAAAGAAGAGGAAGCATTGGAAGGCTTATCTGCTCTATTCGGATAAGCAAATTGCCTTCATGCATGCACTGAAGGTTAATTCGATTTGAATATTCCATTCAAATTGCATTAGATCATTACACCAATTGAGAGATATCCTATCATCCTACGAGAATATGCATTCACCTAAGATGTTATTATTTGTACTCTCAGCTAACTGTATATCCCTTTTGTCTGATAGTCCAAGCGATAGTCTGAGCCTCGGACTCTAATTTAGACACCGCTCGTGCAACTGTGCTAGAGGAAATATATCCAGAAGCAAGGGCCAGTGATTCACCGTATTGAAAGGCCTTACGCAGAAGAGGCTTAACACTCTCCGATGTCAAATATGCTGATTCTATTGCAAGCAAAAGTGCGCTGAGGTAAGAATGCGTCAGTTCTTGAGCATATTCTTTCAAATTTATTCTAAGGTCATTTTCTTCAAACACCAAGCCTTGAGAGATAGCAAACTTAACCGAGATCCCAGCTTCAATTGGCTTTATGTTTAATTTAGACAACAGCGCAGCAGTCTTTTCATTAATTGTGTCTTCTGCGCGTGCTACGATTGTATCCTTGGTAACCCAAATTGTACCCTGATCTATTTTGGTTGGAACATTAGCTTGCTTGAATTCCGAAAGCACTGGGCCCGGTGATAAGCCAGTATTTCCGGAAGAGATCACAATATCCTTTCTAGTAACATCTCCCGCTTTCGCAGCCATGTAAACCTTATTTTTATCAAAAATAAGATTGAGTTTGAAAGGGCTGACGTTAGTGAACATCAACGCACATTGACCTTCCAGTTTTGTCGTTAATTTTTCTAATCCCTCTACTCCAGTAACAGTTTCGAACGCTTTCTGGCTGACTTTATTTTTAATTATTTTTATCAAAATTTCGTTGTGAAATTTTTTTCGTACGTTCATGAGCTGAGCCGCGCGGACTTTCGACATATTCGATAATGCTATAACGCTATGAGTTTTAGGAAGCTGCTGCAATTGTTGATACAGTTTTTGCTTACGTTTAGGGTAGTGAGTTCTTTTGGCCTTGGATACTGTTGTTGCTGACATTTCTACACGCCTTTCTTCTTTTCACCCATCACGGTTGTCAATTTGCTAGGTTTTCCCATTGTAAATTTTATGAGTGCATTACGTATGTTTTTATCTCCTTGAGGCAATTTTTTTTCAATCGCGGAGATAACTACTCCTGCATTGGCCACCAGTTCTTCGTCTTGCATCTTTTCATCTCCAATCTTTGTAGATACGTTAAGCTGATTTTTTGCTCGAACACGAACGGATCCTCTAAATCTTTCAGCTATAGTTTCTATCGGTGCTCCATAGGGGAAAGGTGATGGCATCTTGCCCTTGGGACCTAGAAACTGGCCCAATGAGCGACCTACACTAGACATCAAAGATGTATCAGCTAAAAAGAAGTCGTATTCTCTTACAATCTTTCGTGCTTCCCTCTTATTTGTGCCTAGTCTGTCCAATTCCTCTGGTTCTATCACTTTATCTACTTCAGCCTTTCGTGCTCTTGTACCCATATCGCCAGAGGCTATAACACAAATCTTGGCTTGTCTGGAAGGTTTGTTTGGCAATGAAACAACCTCATTGAGGCTGAATCCCTTTTTAACATCAATATCCTTTAGTACCAAAGTTACTTCCGCAGACTGACTAAAATTTCGTTTTGATAACTGTTCGCGAGCAGTTTTTACCAAACTTGTAAGCTGATGATCATTAACCATAAGGCTTCTTGCAAGATTCAAGTCCTTCAAGCCATTTAAAATTGTTTAGAAAGGAAATATCGAATGAAAACTAAGAACTATTCAACACTGCCAAGCGGGCCCGGTGGGCTTCGATCCCACGACTTCCTGCTTTCTTCAAGGATGATTAGAAGGCAGGCGCTCTATCCATGCTGAGCTACGAGCCCATTTTTAAGAAGGGGGGTTTTCAAAATCCATCCCAGGTCGAGTTTGACAAGGCGACAGTTGGACTTAAGCCCTTATAAACTATTTTTAATCTCAAGTTCAAATCAATTTTCGCAGTTGAGTTCTTGCGAAACTCCATTTTCTCCCCCAAAGGTCTACTTCATTAGAAATCATATTAGCCATATATATGATAAGATATATTAGCGACTTTAAAGCACATATTTTGGAACCAGCAGTTCAATTGTAGTGTCCACAAGGAAATAAGAATATGTCTGACTCAACCAGCCCGAAACAAGAAACGAGTAATGAAGAAAATCGTACTTTGAGTAATGCAGAATCCGAGTTGAAATCAGTATACGACAAATGGAATGAAATTGTTCAATTGCCATCAATAGGGCCGATGAAAGGATTTGTGAAAGACTATAACGAATATTGTTCAGAATTGTTGAGTTTGATTAGAGCTATGATAGATGCTTATTCTAGTCTAAATAATTATTGGATTCAAATGAATAGTGCTTATACACATGCCCTTAATTCCTTGTCTAAGTCACCTGTCTCAATAAATTGGGACCAAGAACAAGTTAGAATGGCACTCATTGACGCCTTTGAAGATGCTTTTACTTCCTTATTTACTTCTAAGGATTTCGCTAAGGCATACGATGATGTTTCCAGTGCTCAGATTGAGTTGAGGGATATCGTACATAGAATTTTTGAAAGAAATATGGAACTACTCAACATGCCAACTCGGTCAGAAGTTGATATAATACTAAAGGAATTATCTGAATTGAAGAGAGGTTTGCGAGACCTCCGCAAGGAATTTGAAAGTGTAAAAGGATATGGAAGAGAAAACAATCTTACCTAAGGACGTCGGGACCCAGGGACATGACACACTTATGAAAGAAACAATTGTTCTCGGTGAACCATCCTATCAGGATGATATGGTCAGGAAAATAAGGAAGGCCAGGGAAATTCTTTCTGATTCTAAGGATATTGTTGTGGGGACCACCGAAAGTGAAGTATTATTAGAAAAAAGGTTATTTCGACTATTACATTATCGACCTTTAGTAACCAAAACGGTACCAATTCCAATGCTGGTAGTTTATGCTCTAATAAACAAGTCCTATATCCTTGATCTTCAGCCAAACAAAAGTTGGATCCGAAATCTCCTTAGTCAAGGTTTTGATATATATCTTCTAGATTGGAAGGTTCCTGCTAATGCTGACAAGTTCGTATCTTTTGACGACTATGTAAATTACTTCATGGATGAGGCAGTTGATATTGTAAGGAACAGAAATGTAGTAGAGAAGATAACATTGCATGGATATTGTATGGGTTCGTCAATGTCATGTATGTATACTGCATTGCATCAGGAAAAAGTGAAAAATTTGGTAACAATAGCTCCTGTACTGGACACCAGTAAAGATACCACAGTAATTGCTAATATTGCGAGGTATATGGATATTGATAAATTAGTAGATTCTATTGGAAATCTTCCTCCAGAAAAACTCTACGAATGTTATGCTGCGTTAAAACCGTTCAAGCAGGGAGTTAATAAGTATTTCAATTTAGTCGAAAACATAGATAACGATTCGTTTGTTCAAAACTTTCTGAGGATAGAAAAGTGGCTGTATGATACTCCCCCAATCGCAGGCGAAACAATAAGGCAGTGGATCAAGGATATCTATCAGAGAAATCTATTATTCAATAATGAAATGAGACTTGGAAAAAGCCTGATAAACTTGTCTAAAATAGATATCCCATTACTCAATATTGTAGCTGAAGAAGATCATCTCGTTTCACCAGAATGCAGTGTTCCACTTAACGAGGCGGTATCTAGCGAAGACAAAAGATTGATGAGATTCCACACCGGCCATGTCGGATTAATTGCTAGCAGCTATTCTCAAAACAATGTTTTGCCAAAAGTAGGGCAATGGCTCAGAACGCGATCCCAGTGATAATGGTATTTAATGGTTTACGTAGTTGATTTTTAGCCCAACATCTAGTGGCCTGCTTTAATTCTGATTAATCCGGTCTTAAACTAATGCGATTGAATATTACTTAACTGACTCTTTTCGCCTTCGTTCAATTGGTATTACAATAACCTGAACTAAGTCACCATCTTCAATCTTCAGAGCTTGCCTTTCGGCTTCAGGAATAGAAATTCTCCCACCACTCTGAACGGTAGTCTTGAACATAGCATTATAGAATGTAAGTCCCTGTATCATGGAGAAAAAATTCTGCATCGCATCTTGCTGAATATTAGAAAATTGTTTGATGAATTCACGTTGAGCCTGGCTTCCTTGTTCAACAGCTTTCTTGTAAGACGAAACTGTGTCGTCGACATTAGGATTACTACCCATAGAACTTACTAGTTGTTCATTTATTTAATATTATTGAAATTCACTTAAGAATTCTAATACAATTTTGGCAAATACGTCGGGAGTCTCAGTAAACGGTGTGTGACCAGATTTGGGAATTAAGGCCAACTTTGAGTTGGGAATTTTCATATACTCATTCGCATATTGGCATGGGATCATCCGATCCTCTCTACCCCAAATTAATAATGTTGGGGATACTATATCCGTTAACCTATTCTGCAAGTCATCGATGTTACGTATCCCCAATAATGTAGACATAAAAGCGTATTTAGCATTAGGCAATTTCATCCTATTAACAAAATCCTTGATCACATCATCTGTTACCACTTTCGGATCGTATGACATGTCTGTAAATGCCTGTCTGGCATTTTCGAATGTAGGATACAACGCAGCTAGAATATACTCGTCAAGAGTTTTCGTCGCAGTCTTCATACTTCCAGCTGGAGATACAAGAATCATTCGTCTTACAACGCTTGAAAATTTCAAAGCTAATTCTGAGGCGACCAATCCTCCAAATGAAGAACCGACTACATGAGCTCTGTTAATTCTCAGGCATTTCAAAAAATCACTTATGAATTCGACAAAGTATTTCATGTTGTATTCCACTGTTGGTTTATCACTATATCCAAATCCAATGATATCGGGAATTATCAACCTAAAATATCTGGATAGGAGAGGTACTACCGGCAACCACCTTTCAGCAGATGCTCCTATCCCATGCAATAGTAGAAGCACTTCCTTATTATTCGGATTATCAACATCAGAAGAATGATAATCTAGATATCGGATAGCAAAATTATTGACACCTACAATCCGATTTGGTATTTCAATCAACAAAAACTCTGCTCAGAAATGGATTATATTAGCTATTTAATATTCTTATTACATCGAGTCTTGATAGGAAACTAATCCGATTACAGTATCCGAAGATAATTATGTCAATCTAATTCCTGTCAGTCTTATGTAATAGATCATTATTTTAGATAGATTAGCACTAACTATTATCTGGTATTGCATTTTGTCTATCAACCTACGAATGCACTTTCGTAAAAGAGTTAGCTGTAATCTAAAAGGCCATGATAGTTATTTAGAGTAAGAAACCAACACAAATCGTACAGCTACTGCTATTAGTAAGAAAGCAAATATCTTTGCCAAGGTAGAGTCCTTGAATCTAGCTAAAAGATTCGATCCAATTTGCGCGCCTACGAATGATCCTATACTAAGGAACAATGCCAATGAATACTCTGGGTTTCCGAGAATAACATGAGTTATTGTCCCAATAAGAGAAGTTGACATCAAAGCCAGCTGGGCTGTCGGCACAGCTGATGTCATGTTCATTCCGTTAATCAATACTAATAACGGAACAAAAATAACTCCTCCTCCAATTCCGAATAAGCTTGAAATAATGCCAGCGGCTAATGCGCATGTATAGAAAAATACTTTAATCCACATCGAATCCGATTTTAGTTTGTGTTCCCTTAGGATATAGCTCCTAAGCAACAAGTAAATCCCAGTTGAAAATAGGAGAATTGCGAAAAGTAATTTAAAATCTACAGGAGCTATTTTCATTGATAATATGGCTCCAAAAATAGCCCCAGGAGTTGAAAAAATGGCCATTTTTATAGCTATATCATATTTTATTCTCCGAAGTCTTGCATAGGCAATAACTGAGGAAGTACTTGTAGATGACACCGCAATTAGGCTAGTTCCTGCCACCTGTGGTGGAGTAAGACCTAAGAGGGCTAATATAGGCGAGATAACTATCCCACCGCCAATACCTACTAACGATCCCAGAATACCTGCCCCTGCTCCAATTAGTATTAATAAGATTGAATATTCAAGCAACTTGCGCTCTATCGTCCGTGCTAACACAACTTTCAGATGTAAACAACCTAAAAACTAAAATGGGTGTTCTATCTTTTCTTAGAAAATACATTATCTCAAATGACTAAGGCTTCTTGAATATTACTCTATATAACATTTTATAGGATTGGAATTATTTTGTCAATTCATTGTGGCATAGAAAATATGTGAGCATAAAATTTCATTTCAGGCCCAATTAATTAAATACATCAAGGCAATAAAGAATTACGGTGGAAGCTGTCATCTGTAACATGTGTGGCAAGTCTCTAGTTCTCGATGAAATTTCAATCCACATAAATGAAGATTTTCATGTAAGTAAAAAAGAAGAACTATTGAGTCAATTGATGAATCTACAATTCAATGAATCTGAAACAAGAGAAAGAAGCACAATAGATTATTGGAGAAACATGTGACTATTTTCTCAGGGTCATTTCTTACCTCAAAGTACTATAGTTTTGCAAACCAGCAAGTGCACTAGAATAAGTCGAAGTGATTTTGATCAAGAAAATTCCCTCCAGAAAGTTGATGTGAAGATTGATATGAATATAATTCCCATTACTATATCAAAACGAATTCATTTAAATATCTAATTATATCAATATTAAAATCTGGAACAACAGAAGAAGAATAAAATTCATGTGGACCTATTCAAGCCATTTCCATTAATCCTAATTCACACTCCATATGGATTGAAATTCTTTGATCGCATAGCCAAAACCAGAGCAGCTAGAATTTATGCTAAATTTAATGTCTATATGATGCCGTTAATAACCGCTATTGCCTTGATACTGATTATTAGCAGTATAGCGGCCGTTGCATCAAGTGTTACATTTAGAGAGACAGCTCGCGGTTTTGGTCCTCAGGCAAATCTGTTATTACCAGGAATAAATCCAATTCTACCCATTGGATACACACTGATTGCACTTATAATTAGCGTCTTTATCCATGAGGCAGGACACGGAATTGTGGCTCGAGTCCACAATCTTAAGGTAGAGTCTACTGGTATCGTTTTAGCATTAGGCATACCTGTGGGGGCCTTTGTCAACATAGAGAGGGAGGAACTTGCCAAAGCATCAATGAAGGAAAGAAGTGCTGTACTAACAGCCGGACCTTTGAATAATATGATCCTTGCGGCTATATGTTTCATATTGCTTTATGTTGTCGTTTCTACATTGGTTCCTATTTCGCAAGTAAGAAATATCGAATCAGGTGTAATAGTCTCAGACGTTACAGAAAACTCTTTAGCAAAGAGCATAGGTTTAACACCAAATTCTGTTTTAGTATCCGCTGCAGGGAAGGAAATACATTCTCCTGAGGAACTTAGGTCAATACTGCTAAACAGCATTGGGACTACCATTCCTGTATCTTGGCAAGACCATCAAGGCTCTAAGTTTACCAGGCAATTGTCAATCCCGAACACTTTAGACCCTTCTAAACCCATACTTGGAGTCTCATTAGGACCGCTTCCAGTGCAAGCATTGGAACTATACAAGCGTTCTTTTACAGCGGGAATAATACCAATGCTGCCGCCCCCGACTGTGGTTAAGGGTTTCACTCCTTATTCGGATGAAATGTCTGCAAATTATTATTCTCCTGTGTTTGGGCCCTCGTATCCAATAATTGCAAATATGCTATATTGGCTCTGGTTTATCAACTTCAACCTAGGTATATTTAATGCTCTACCTATAGGCCCTCTAGACGGTGGCCAATTGTATGGTTCACTTATAGAAAGTCGATCAAGGCTCAAAAAAGAGCGACTTAAGAACATATCTACTGCAGTCTCATGGGCAATGTTTTTCATTGTAATTGTAGGGTTTGTAATTCCCTATTTGCCCTTCTGAAGGGCTATGAGAATCAGAATCAGGTCCTACTCAAAATATATATTAATGGATGACTAAGACTAACCTGATTGTAACGGCGCTGAATCTGTTTGCCTTACATAAGTACTTTTTTTGTATTTATATCAATGGCAAATGGTGAAGGCTTCGGGCATATCCATAACAAAAGTTAGCCAAAGTGAAAAATGAAATTCTGAATCAGAATATTGATGAAAGTGAAAGCATTTCGCTACAGAATACGATGAAAGCTAAGGCCACTACAAAAAGTAAAAGACTCTCTGGACAAACTAATAACGAAAAAAGAGAGAGGATTAACCATGATGATGTCCTTGCAAATGTTATCCTGCCCTCTGTTCCCCCAGAATCAAAAATAACTAGCGCTAAATTCGAGGGTCCAAATATATCCTTGTACACCTTAAATCCCAAATTCTCCTTAACAGAACTTACTTACTATCTATCTTCCCTTTCAAGGTCACTAAAGAAGAGGTTCACTATTAGAACAGATCCATCGATAAGGCTATCAGAAGAAGAAACACGTAAGGCAATTCTTAAGGTTCTTCCTGAAGGTGTAAGTATATCTGCTATTTTCTGTGACGACGCTACCGGAGAGGTAGTTCTGGAAATTAGCCGTCCTCAATTGATCACTCCTGAGATGATTATTTCTATTGCTGAAAGCACAGGGTGGATTGCTCATACTCTGCGGTCGCCACACATACCCTCTAGCATAATTAACCTAATTCATTCTACTCTCAAAAGCTCGGCTAAGGAGCGCAGTTTATTCTTACAGTCTTTGGGCAAGAGAATTTTCAGGCAACCCTTAATCATCAAAAACGATGCAGATGTATCTTCAAGCAGTACAATAAATTCCAGTTCAAATGACCACCCAGGAATAAGATCTAGGCCACGAAGTAAGGAGGAGATAACTCTTTTTTGTTTAGGCGGAGTTAAGCAAGTAGGACGATCCTGCTTCATAGTTAATACATCTGAAAGTAAGATTATGCTTGATTGTGGAATAAATCCTGGGGACATTTCGGGACTCTCTGCTTATCCCAGGATAGATTGGTTTAATTTTGATCTCGATGAGATTGACGCGGTTATCTTAAGCCATGCTCATATTGATCATCAAGGTTTCCTGCCAACTCTTTTTAAATATGGTTACAAAGGGCCGGTTTACTGTACTGAACCGACGCTTCCACTTATGGCGCTTCTTCAACATGACTCGGTAAAGATTGCCAAGAACAATGGCACCTATCTGCCGTACGAATCCAGGGACGTAAACGAAGTGATAAGGCACTGTATTCCACTTCCTTACGGGAAGCCAACAGATGTATCTCCTGATGTCACTATAACATTAAACAATGCTGGCCACATAATGGGGAGCGCAACCGTTCATATCAATATTTCAGGAGTCCACAATATACTATACTCTGGTGATTACAAATATGCCAGAACACAATTACTAGACAGTGCAGTCTCAATTTATCCAAGAGTCGAAACCTTGATCACTGAAAGCACTTACGGTAATAGCACCGACATTATGCCAGACCAATCTACCGTATATAGGACATTTACCGAGAGCGTTAATCAAACGTTATCGAGTGGAGGTAAAGTACTGATCCCTATTCCCGCAGTAGGTAGAGCACAGGAAATAATGTTAGTTATAGACAGAGAAATGAGAGAGGGAAGACTAATCGAGGCACCTATCTTCATTGAAGGGATGATTTCCGAGGCCAGCGCCATTCACATGGCATATGCTCATTACTTGGGCTATGATGTACGAAAATCGGTATCACAGGGTGTGAATCCTTTCCAATCAGAATATTTTACATCTGTCAACGGCTATGGACGCAGAGATGAGGTTTTGAATGACGAAAATCCCTCAATAATTATGGCAACTTCTGGAATGCTAGAGGGGGGTCCCTCCGTGGAATATTTTAAAGAGATTGCTCCAAACCCCCTGAACAAAATCATGTTCGTGTCGTACCAGATAAATGGCACACTCGGACGCCGAGTGATAGATAGCCGCATATCAGAGGCCAGTATGCTTGATGAAAAGGGTAAGTTGAAGGTAATACCGGTAAGATGCTCCACACAAAAAATCGATGGATTTAGCGGTCACAGCGATTTTAATCAGATACTTAGTTTTGTTTCAAGAGTCAGACCCAAACGAGTTCTAGTAAATCACGGCGAAAAGTCCAAATCAGAAAATGTGGCAAGTAATGTTTACTCAAGATTAAGTATAAAATCTTTGGTTCCCGATAGCAGAGAGATAGTTAGGCTGAGATAGCATTTGTTATGCGTATCCTTTTTAGATAGTTCAATTCACTATAGTATAATTTGGCAATTAGGTATAGATGTGTTAATTGTAATATCGTTTTAAGCGGTGAGGGTGCTTCGCGGCATTATCTCGCAAACCCAAGTCATAAGCTTGAAAAGCTTCCGCCACCTTTAAAACCTGTGAAAAATGTCGAGAATAAATAGTAGATTATTCCCTGATACTTTCCAACGTGGAAACTACCTGCCAAACCATTGTCCTAATATGCGATTGCATTTGTGGGTTTTGAGTTACATTATCTAACATGCTTATTGCATTCGCAGCACGGACAGAAACTGACCCATTCTTCTCGTTCTTGATTGCACCCATTACCTCTCTTATCATATTTCGTATATTTCGCTGAATATTGTTATTCCTAGAAATTGAGTCTAATGTAGCGATTGCAACTGAGAGTCGTTCCAAGTTTTCCTTTTCCCGTAATTCCTTCTTTGAAGCCATGACCATTCCCAACTCTGATTCTAGCCAAATAGCGACTTTTGAATGTTTTTGTTCTTATCAAATTATTATACTCAAACACGCTCTTTTTTTAGAAAGAACTTAATTAATACTTCGCACATCGTAGACTCTAATTAATGGAAGATAAAGACGACAAAACCAGGCACAGTATATCTAAGCCTCCTCTAGATCTTCTATTTAATCCCTCAATATTGTCCAAAAAAGATGTTTGGGACATTCAAGTCAGTTCGCTTTTGGAAATGCTTTTAAAATTAATTTCCGAGGCAGGTAAGAAAGATTTGAGAGTTTGTGGTATTGCAGCACTCTCATCCGCGCTAATCTACAGACTTAAAGTCGAGAGCATATTTAGATTAGAAAAAATAGCAATGATGAGGAAAGGTATAGAATCTTCAAAAGAAGATAAGCCTGTTCCTCTGCTCAGGCCAATCGAAGTTCCATATCGAATTGAGTCGACTTATCCTGTATCACTGGAAGATCTTCTTCACGTTTTAGAAAATATGATAATGGACCTAGCAAATCCCAGAAAAACAAGAAAACAATTGAATTTGGAGGCGGTCCAAAGTTTTGATTTTAATGATTATTTAGTCAAGTTCGAGCAAATTCTTCAATCATACGAGGACATGATTTTCGATATTGTCAGTGCTGACAAATTTCTACACTTTCGAAAGTTGACTGAGAAAATGGACAAAATCGAAACAGTCAGATGCTTTATAGCTGTTCTTTACCTGGCTTTAAGGGGTAAAATTACGATTAACCAGGAGAATGATGGGGATTTCATGATTTGTTATCAAAATCGATCAGATTAGTAATAAATTACGGATTTTCAATGTGATATTGGTGGGCGGCGGCAGATATCCTCAAGAGGAGATTGTTGCTAGGCTGGAAGTTGCTCTCTACTCGTCGGGAAGGCCACTAACTGTTGATGAACTTATGAAAGCTTCGGGTTCAAGTTCTAGGGATCATACACTTAAAATGGTCAAGGAATTAGCGCAAAGGGCTCATAATGCATTTAAGGCAATAGAAATATGCGAATTGCAACGGGAAGTCTTTGCATTTCAAGTAAAACCCTCCTACGCTCCACTCGTAAGACGTTTTGCCCAGCAACCTATGATCCCAACTTCCACACTTAAGACTCTCTCATACATCGCCTATGAACAGCCAATTACTTCTAAAAGGTTGGTGCAAATCCGAGGAACTCAGGCATATTCTCATGTTAAGGACCTTAAGGCACGCTCTTTCATTGAATATGAAAATCTTGGGCGATTGAAAATCTATAGGACGTCAAAAAAATTTCAAGAATATTTTGGAGTCAATGATTTAGTTGAGTTAAAGAACAGTCTCGTTAAGAAAGCAACATGATAGGCCGATTGTTTTCGATAGAAAAACTCTTAATAGCGCTTTGCTAACTGAGCTGAATGAGGAAATCCGTAGAGAATCTCACTGGCAGAAAACTTACTGGTGGCAAGATAATTCCAGCAACGAGTAGACGGAAATACGAAATCGATAGATATCCAAGTGAGCCGGTGCTTGGAAAGTCTCTTACCGTTCAGCGGCGAGTGAGGGGAGGAAACAAAAAGATATCATTTAAGAAAGTAGAATATGCAAATGTATCTGATTCAGTTGAAAAAAAGAGTAGCAAAGTAAAAATCTTAAAGGTTGCCAAAAATCCTGCTAACAAGGACTTTGAGAGAAGAGGTGTGCTTACTAAAGGAGCGATAATAGACTGTGAACTTGGCCAAGCAAGAATTGTTTCAAGACCTGGTCAGGACGGGATAATTAACGCAGTATTGTTAAAGCATTAAATTAAATGAATAGTCTGAACTATGTTTGTTTCACATTCTGATATTCTATTAGTCAAATTACTGAAACAAAAATTATAATTGAAGATATCAAATTTGAAAGGGGCGGTGTTGCTGGTGATGAAGGGATGAAGGATTATGACCACGTTATTTTATGGTTAGACTATTTTAATAAGAATCTTAGTAAAAGAAAAGGGCGAAGAATTGCGAAAGAGGAAGCCATTTATGATCCAACTATTGAGGAACTAACAAAGGCCTCAAAGCGTTTGGGACTCACATTTTCTGAAGAAGACATAAATCCCAACGCAAAATTCCCACGAAGGCCATTTGTCAGATCAGGATATCTCATGATCCCTAAGACGGAAAAGAAATCAAATATACTAAGTCAGATTGCAAAAAAAATGCAGGAAAATAGAAGTGCAAGCAAGAGATAGGAATCTCATGAAAGACCTGAAAGAAATCGAATATTTAGTTTTATCACATGACTAATTTTTATTGACAGAATACAATGATAATAAGTACTTTGGGATGGTGAATATGAACATGATTGAACTTGGTGAAGTTCTTCACTTAGCGAGGAGTGGAAGACTCATTGTTAAGCTTCACCCAAATTCCGGATTTTCTAAGATTGGTCAATTCCTATTTGACGACGAGGGCAAAAAAATTGGAAGAATTATTGAACTCATAGGTTCAGTTAGATCCCCGTTTGCATCAGTATCACCAGATCCCAAATCAAGTAACAAAATGAACGGTATGAAGGTGTTCGAATCCGGACCAGGCATTAGTAGAGATTCTGTGCAGAAATCAAAATCGAATTTCTCAAAGATGAGATTATACAAGGGTAAACGCAAATGATCCCACTTCAGTACCAGGCAGAATGTCCTGAATGTCAATCCAGTATCGTGCATGATTATAATAAAGGCGAATACATATGCAGAACTTGTGGATATGTAGTAATAGAGGAAGCTGACGATTACGGACCTGAAACCCACTCAACAGATGTCGAAGAGAGAAATAAGAACACCCGCGCCAGCGGTTCAACAAGTTATTCACTACATGATTTCGGCTTGCGGACAGAGATAAGCGCTGCTTCAAGGGATTATAGTGGAAAATCAATTGATTACCAAGTTGTGGAACAAATGAATAAAGCTCGCAAATGGCATACAAGGATTAGAGTAAATTCACCTAAGGACAGGAGATTGTCAAACGTGCTGTCAAAAATTAACGAAATGTGTTCAATTCTGGGGTTACCAAAATCACTTGTTGAAACTGCTTCAATGATTTACAGAAATTTTGAAAGCACATGCGAAGCAAAGGGCAAATCGATCGTATGCATAGCTACTGCAACCATATATTTGGCATGTAGAAGATGCGGAATAGTCAGGTCATTAGAAGAAATTATTAAAGCTGCGGGAATTTCAGAGCATGATAGATCAAGTGTAAAGCTTGCATCTAAATATTATCGATCTATGGTTATGGATATGAATTGCTCATCGGACATTATCCTTTCTTCCAGTTCTTCGACCTCTCAAAATTTATCTCAAGAATCGGTTCTTAGACCTTCTATGCCTTCAGAATCCGACATAGTTACTAGTAACAGGACAAAAAATAGCAGATCTATTTATTCTATGATTCC
Source organism: Nitrososphaeraceae archaeon (assembly GCA_036558405.1). Lineage (GTDB taxonomy): Archaea > Thermoproteota > Nitrososphaeria > Nitrososphaerales > Nitrososphaeraceae > TA-21. Next base: position 77,432 of record DATBFR010000048.1, read on the forward strand.
AACATCAGCAAATGTAGCGATAGATCATTACATATCAAAGCTTGTCAATATATCAAAAATTGATACACGCGTGGAGAGGCTTGCAATAGATATAGCTCACAAGACAAATAATCATTTACTAGCTGATGGTAAGGCTCCAAATGGACTTGCAGCAGCATACATCTACCTAGCAGCAGTTTTACTTGGAATAAACCTGCTTCAGATAGATATTTCAAATTTTGCAGGCATAACTGAGGTTACAATTCGCAATAGATGTAAAGATATATTCAGCAACTTTAAGCTCATGATAAAAGTAAAACCTGGGTGAGCCGCAGGGTAACGTGGCCTATACGAAGAACTGGGTTAATATTGTCTATGAATTAAGAAATCTCAATCAGTTAATTTATAAAGTTTTAATCGCACGCAGTTGTTGCTTGTACATTGCTATAAGTTCATCATCACTTGTACAGTCTTCTGCATTCTTATCAAATCTGATTTTACCTGTGAATTTGGGAAATCTAAGTGACAGACCAAATCCGCTTCGAATTTTGTTCATGCCGACGCTATGAGAAGGACTTAGTGTTATTTCTGATGCTATCACTTCTATGACCACACTAGGTTCAAACCATACATCCATTTCAAGATTTGAATTTACATTCGGATGCCGATTCTTTAGGCAGTAAGGTTCAAGTTCTTTAAAGAGCGTCTCCAAGTCAATGTCCTTGAATCCACTACCTACTTTGCAAATACTATTAAATTTATTAGATTTTTGATCATAAGCCGAAAGCAATAAGGCGCCATATTTTCCAGTTCTTCGTCCTCTGCCAAACAAAGCTCCAACAACCACTAGATCCAGCGTATCGGCGATTTCACTTCGATATTCTCTCTTGATCTTTGTCCATGCGTAACCTCTCGCTCCCGCCCTGTACGGACTATCAATTTGCTTTAGCATTAGGCCTTCGCAGCCTGACTCTATCGCCTTTGACATTAATTTTTCGATTTGTGCTGCGTTCTGTACTATTTTTTGTGGGATAATTTTGATCGTCGGGTCGTTTGTTTTCCTTGCTATAGATTCTAGCATAGAGCGCCGCTCTGAATAGGGAAGTTGTGTTACTTCATGACCTCCCTTGTACAAAATATCGAATAGGTTAAGAGAGATCGGATACCTTTTAACTGCTTCAGAAATATTATATTTCCTCCTTCTATGCATTAATTCTTGAAATGGCAAGAATTCGCCAGTAGACTCTTCAATAGCTACTACTTCTGCCTCCACTATTATGTGCTTTGATCCAATCTTACTTACTGATTTAACAATATCAGGATAATGTGAGGTGATATTTTCTAGTCTTCTGGAGAAAATTTCCGTTTTATTTGAACTAATATGAATTTGCACCCTTTCCCCATCTATCTTATATTCGGCTGCCGCTCTGCCATTCATTTTTTCTAGGATTTCTTCCGCGGTGCGAACTCGTTCTGCCAGCATGGGTCTAATTGGAATAAATGGCTGGATTCTTAATGATGCAATTGCAGAAAGACCTCCTGTTGCCAACAGTTTACCTACTTTTCCCAAATCACTCAAAACATTGTATCCGGACTCAATAACGCTCCTTGATTTCTTATCATTTGTGAAGGCAAGCGACAAAGCGTCTAAAATCGAATAATCAGCTACTCCAAGCCGGAGTGTTCCTAGTGCAAATTTGACGATATACTTACATTCTCTGGAAGCAGAGTCATTTAGCAAACTGGATAAAAGACGCAGCTTAATTTCCTGAGAACCTGTGCCCAGAGTTTTTGAAATCTTGAAAAAAGTGGAGTAAATTCTTTCGACTGTTACCTGTTCACTAACGAGAGTAGTTTGCAATTTATTTCCCATAAGTAGCTTTGTGGTATCGCCCAAATCTCCCGTCTTTTGATATATCTGATTTAACTTTTCAGTGGTTACACCAGATGAATTTACTACAGCTTTAATTATCATTTTCTCAGCTAGTCCAAGCTCGATCCCCTCATAGTCTGGAGCTACCTTTCCTTGAATTAAATAAATCACTTTGTCAAGTATGTCTGGAGGTGTATTTTTGAAAAGAGATACGAGGCAGTCTGTAAGCTCCAACCTTCTTGAAGTCTTTTCCATTTTTTCAAGAGTAGATACAATGACGGAGAAATCCAATGTCAGTTTTTAAGTATCTCCATTTTAAAGTATTACGAGAGCTGTTCTGTCATGAATTGCGAGAAACTCTTGTAATGATATAATTTATTAAATGGTCGAAGCAAGGGTCTGTCTATGGGAGGCATGAAGAAAAAGTCCGTTGGTAGCTCAGAGAAGGGAGGAGCAACAGGTCCTACTGGCGAAGAAAAAAAACCGGATGTAAAGAAAGGTACTGCCAAGCCGGTACAGAAACAAAAATTAACCGTAATAATAGATGAGGGACAAGCCATGAAATCTATAAGGATATTGAAACCAATAACTAGCCAGGCGCTTGCGCGTGCTGCGGGGGTTAAAGTTTCGGTTGCAAATGCGTTTTTGCGTTCCCTTGAAACCAAAGGTGTTGTAAAAGCTTTTGGAGGATATAGTGGACACCGTTTGTATCAGCTTGTAAATGCCTAGTTAATGCCTAGTTTGTTGTCTATCCTAAATATTTTAATAAGTAATTTTCTTCTTAATCTGACAGACCGTGTCTGAAGTTTAAGAAGCATCTCTGAGATGGCAGAATAGTAGATTAATCCAAGTTAAGCAACCTGAACCAATCTACTTTACCAATAACAAGTAGCAATGCTATCAGTTAGTTCTCCTGGTTGTGATTTCGTTGGCGATACTTTCTACCATTATCTCTTTTATTCTCTCAGAATCTTTAAAGTTAGCTAGTGCCCACATTGCCTTAACAGTAGCTGTTTCAGTTAGCATGTTACCAAGAGATATAACCCCTACACTTAGTAGATCTCTTCCAGTCTCGTAAACGTCCAAATTTGTCTTCCCCCAGATGCATTGAGAAGTCATAAATAACAATACGTTTTGTGATATAGCATTCTTCAACGAAGGAATACACTTCTTGCTTACGTGACCGAGTCCAGTACCTTCCAAGATAATAATTTTGTTACCAAGTTGGACGCTATAGTCAATTAATCTCGGGTCAAATCCTGGATAAAATTTCAACAACGCTACATTGCCATCAAAATTAGCTTTCACATCAATATTCTCAGTTCGTTCTGTTCTCTTGGGAAATACTATATCGGGGTTTTCCTTTGAGAGTTCTAGTTCTTCTCCCTTTACAAAAGCAATTGGATTCACATCAATTGATTCAAAAGCGTTTCTCCTGCTCGTATGATTTTTTCTTACTCGAGTTCCGATATGGCATGAGATCACGTCATCTGATATTGTCTTATGCATTGCCACGAATATCCCACCTACTTCCAGCTTAGTTGCTAAGATTGTGGCCCCAAGGAGATTGAGCGCAGCGTCAGACGAAGGTCTGTCCGATGATCTCTGTGCGCCAACAAGAACAACAGGTATTGGTAGATTTCTAAATGCAAAGCTTAGGGCTGCGGCTGTGTAGTGCATAGTGTCAGTTCCGTGCGCAATAATGATACCTCTATACTTGCTGGTGCGAATCTTAGCCTCAACTGTTTTAGCGATTGTAGTCCATTGCTCGGGGGTGATGTTTTCACTGTATTCTGTATAGAGTTCATGAGGTTCAATAGAAGCATATTTTTTGAGTTCGGGAACTGAATCATACAAATCGCGTGCAGTAAGGGCTGGCCTGACACCGCCAGTTCTGTAGTCTATTTTGCTAGAAATAGTCCCTCCAGTACTAATTAACGATACTTTCTGAAGATCTTTGAGTCTAGATATTTCATCCACACCGTCAGATTCGCTAGGAACCAGAGTATCAAAACTGTGATCATTATTAGGATATGCTCTGGGACTTTTGTTGCGGAAATCACCTTCTGCATTTTTATTATTCGAAGCATAATTGATTTTAACTATATTCTTGATCTTGTGTACTGATATTCCGGTATTATATCCATTTTCCAGCTTTATTACTATTCTATCGGGAGTAGCATTCTGATACCTTGGAATAATAATACCTCGATAACTACTACTTTGTGTAGTGTCTACGCATACATGGTCGCCAATTTCTATTTTGTATTTCTGTAGCAAATCAAGTGCTATTCCGCGATAGCCATCAAGTGTCATTCCCAATTCATTACAAAGAACTTCAATTTGTACTTGATCATGAACAAATCAAGGGCGGTCAACCGACAAAATGGCGGTATTAAAACAGATAGTATCTAAAAATGGTAAAAGCAATATTCGGATCATCCACCCCTTTATGTCTTTGAGTGTTGATTCATTCAGCAAGTCTAGACAAACTTCAATTTTATCCTAAACACTTACAGGATAATTTAGTTTCAAATTACTCCATTACTATCATAGTAAGCGTAGACTTTACTCCATTAAGCTTTCTTAGTTTCCATGTTATTGTTTCCTTTACTTTCTCCATGGTGTCAGCTTCTACTTGAGCGACGATGTCATACACCCCATAAACTTGATACACCTCTTTAACGCCTTCTATATTCCTTAATTCACCAACGATAGAATCTTCACTTCCTAGTTCGGCATTCATGAGAACGAAAGCCTTGGGCATAAGGTTTCAGGTACGATAGAAATATAAAAAGATGATGTAGCAGAATCTTAGCACGTTCGATTATTTATTCAAATTATTTACATCAAACAACACGTAGTCCCACGATTCCAACAAATAAAATCTAGGTTCCTATATTTCAGCCATCAATTTAGACTCGTCAAAAGACGATGCTATTTTCCAATGGAATTCAAATAGTTCGTTGCACCATGAATGAAATTCCCTGTCACGGCTATAAAACATCGTGTTTAAGTCGGGCTCACCCTTCAAATTTGGGAACAGAACACAAGCTTCTTTTTCATTAATTACTATCATGGTTCTTACTGTTTCCAGCATTCTCCTTGTAACAAGTCCTTTACTTATCAAATCAGTCCATCCTACTTTGTGAAGTATTTCGCTCCTGCCTTTTGGGATGACGCTATCCCTTCCAAAAATATAGGAGAACTTTACACCAGATTCAATTTTTGTGCTTAACACTTCGATCAAATCTACTGGAACTTGTCCCATAATTTCCTTGATATATGATCCAGACTCGAGATACAAATTTTTCCATCTTTGAACGATGGCAAGCACTCCGTGAACTACCTCACACCTTTCCAGTGAACCAATCCTTTCGATAAAATGTTTTGGCAAGTCACTAAGGTCATGCTCACCAAAGTATTCTCTTTGATTGAACAGGAATCTAAAGCTCGGTAGGATTGATATGATCATCTTCCCATATGGGGTTAACATGTGTTGCCCTTCACTATCCTTCAAAACCAGACCAGCTTCCATCAGGCGGACAACGTTTCTATGAGTCTCTTGCATGGTGGCTTCGAGTTCCAATGCTAGTTGAGATAATCTATACGGTTTATCCGATACCTTTGACAGCACGGACAACCGTAAATTTCCTGCCAATTCAAAGAAGAGCGGTCCTGCCCCATTTTTGGGCTCGGATGACATCTTAGATACTACATACTTACTTGAATTTAAACATGCAGAGGAATTTTTGCTTTTGATATACTTGCAGTTAATACTACTGTAATCAAGGCATAACCCTTGACATAGTTCTTGGAAAAAGAACGCATTCCTTTATGTCATCAAAATTCACTATCCACCTTACAAGACGTTCAATACCGATTCCAAACCCTCCGTGGGGTACTGAGCCATATTTTCTCAGATCCAGATACCAAGAATAAGATTCAAGATCCAACCCTTCATGTTTTATCCTTGATTTGATAACATCTATGTCGTCTTCCCTAATACCGCCACTGCTTACTTCTCCAAAACCCTTTGGTAGAAGCAAATCTGCCGACAATGATACGTCCTTGTTGCTCGGATCTTTCTTGACGTAGAACGGTTTAACCTTGATCGGGAAGCCAACCACAAATATTGGATTAGTACGATCGAGAGTTAGTGCTTTCTCAGAATCAATATTAAGATCATCACCCCATTCTATTAATCTTAATTTTTCACCTTCCTGAACTTTGACCTCCTTTGCCTGTAGAAACTCGATTGCATTTTCGTACTTCAGCTTTTCAAACGGCGTTCGGACATGGGTTAGATTTACTAGATCTGCCTTTAGAAAATCTAAATCCTTTGCCCTTTCTTGCACAACAGTCTGGATAATATTGCTCATAAGGTCTTCTTGAAATGAGAGCAGGTCATCCATTCCTATCCACGGACTCTCGGCTTCGAGATGTAAAAATTCAGCCAGGTGTCTCACGGTACGTGATTTTTCTGCTCTAAACGAAGGACCCATAGTCCAAACTGGACCCAGGGAAAAAATTAATGCTTCCAAGTACAGCTGGGCGCTCTGTGACAAGTAAGCGTTCTGATCAAAGTAATTTAATTTAAACAGGGTGGAGCCACCCTCTACGGCGCCCTTGACAATAGTGGGAGTATTTACCTCCATCCAATCGTTCTCCTTGAACCATTGACGCGCAGATTGAGTCACAGTAGCCCTAATTTTCGAAACAGCCACCATTTTTCTGGTTCGAATAGCCAAATGTCTATTATCCAATAATAATTCAGGGCTCTGAAATTCTCCAATTGGGAAGTCAGTAGGTGCTTTCCCAACAATCTTTATCTCATCAGCCCTAATCTCGTATCCACCTTCTTTTGCTCTTTCATCCTTAAACACTACTCCTTTAATTTCGACAGATGCCTCTACGGTCAAGTCAGAACCAAGACTGCTATTAGAAACACATTGAATTACGTCGCCTCTATCGTCACGGACAAGTACAAAATTCTTATCCTTCTGTTTTCTTAGCCTATGAACCCATCCTCTTACCTGAACAGATTTCCCAACAAAATTTTCTTTTTTAATTTCTTCGGCTCTGTAGTACATAAGGCAATTAACCAAAAATGCTGCTTGGTTTAATAATCATATCTTGATCATATGGTGGTCATTTTCAAAGAATAGTCCAATGATTACAACTAGCTGATCCTGATATTGTAATAGCAACGAACTAATTATTCATATTGAACGGTCTGATGTAAAATTTAATTAAAATGATCTAGATTGATAGGTCTTTTGATTTCAAGAATATTGATACCGTAGAGGTAAATTCACTCTGGGACAGAGTCACACACAATTTTACCATTTTCAAATTTTACGAACAAAAATCTGTTATCTTTGAAGATCAAAGTTACTTCGTTATTACCTTCTTCTACATCCAATAATTCCTGTCCCTTTATGCCGTCGTATTTTGCCATTAATTTCTCCATACATTCTAGTCATATTTAGACATGGCGATCATATAGGATCGAAACATTTTGCACAAGTCTTTCCTTGAACACTGGTCATATGTCTCGCAATAAATAGTGACAGTTCAAAGTTCTTTTCCAGTATCCACCACCCAGACTACCCTGAACTAGGGCGGCGCATTAGCTCGAAGGTCTCAGATTGACCAAGTAATTCCACTGGCTCTGTAAAGTTATGCTTACTCCAAGAGACCTTTATCTTGACATTTATCTTGTTAGTTTTAGAATCCAGTACGGTATTGTCTAGATCAATTACCTTGTCGAAATCAAATAACAAAGATTTTGCCTCCTCTACGCTTAGTGGATAGTACGGCATGTCATCCTTTACTATTTGTATCCAGATTCTATGCTGTATTTTGGGATTACGCGTCCAAAAAAATGCTGCCTTTCTGACAAGTTTCTTTGAAAATAATGTGTTCCTTTTTGCTATGACTTCAAGAATAATAGTGACTCTAAATATGTTGTCGTGTTTATTATATGCTCGTTCCCAGTTTTTTTGTTCGAAACCCTCTCTTATTTTTCCATCAATTCTGAATCTTATCTCAATTGGAGTCTGATTATCATTAGCATGCGAATCTGTTAACTGGGAAATTTTAATATCTGAAATTGAATTTTCTTGTTCATTCAAGAATCATCATAAATGGTATCATTTATATCCTCAATAAGTAGTTGTCTGTATAATGCTTTTGGAGCTGCACGGTGATGATGACAAGTCTGTTGAGCTGAAAATTAAAGAGGAAGATATTTCAATTTTATATATTGTTCAGCACGAACTATTGAAGAATAAGGACATTGAATTTGCAGGCGTAGTCTTAAAGCACCAGCTAATCAAGGATTTTGTTTTGAGAATCATTTCCAAAGGTGATTCAGTAATTGAGACACTTCATAAATCGGTAGAATCAGGCATAGAGGAAATAGGAAATATCAAACAAATTTTGGAATCACAATTCAAGACCAATGGGGAAAGTGGTTCGGTGTGAAGTTCTGTCCCACTTGTGAAAGCAGAATGAAATCAAGATTCGACGAGGGAGTCATGATTTGTCCAAAATGTGGATATTCTACTAATAGGGAAATTGGAGAAGAAATTGCGGTTACATCATCCAATTCGCCTGGTTCATTTGATGGAGGAGCCGGAAGCGTGCTTAAGGTCGTAGAGGCAGATAAGATTCCAGATGCATTGCCAACGACAAGTATAGACTGTCCCAAGTGTGGGAACAACCTTGCATTTTGGTGGATGCTTCAGACAAGATCTGCTGATGAGGCAACAACTCAGTTTTATAGATGTACCAAGTGCAATCACACTTGGAGAAATTATTCCTGAGATCCCCTGATCTGTTTGCGGTAGAATTACCTTAGATTTACTTCTAGAAGAGATGTTTATTATTTTGCCTTTCTTTTCTCCTACTTCCTTGCTTCTGTTTCCTTACATTCATTCATTACTTCTACCCTAAAATTAGATTAGATTAGATGGATGCTAAATCGTTTAATCGTATCTCAAAATAGGCGGATCATAGCAATATTTAATACCTCTCTTTAGATCCCAAATAACCGATAGATAGATTTGGTATTTATTGCCAAGACAAAATCCCCAGATGAATGGAAAGCGGTATCATCAGCGATATCGACTCTTGTAGATGAGGCAACCTTTGAGGCAACCACAGAGGGGCTGTCATTTAGAGGAATGGATCCATCTCACGTTGCTTTGATCGATATTAATTGGCCCAATTCAGCATTTGAAGTTTATGAAGCTGATGCGGCAGTTAAATTCGGAGTCAGAATCGATGAATTTTCCAAGCTAATGAAAAGAGCAGACAAAAGGGATGCAATTGAGGTCCAAGTTACTGAAGACAGCATTTTACATATAAAAATATCCAATGGATATGTTAGGGAATATAAGATGAGGCTAATAGAAAGTTCTGCAAGTTCTACACCACTCCCGAAATTAACATTCAATTCTAAAGTGGTCATGAACCCTCCTGCTTTTGACAAGATACTTACGGATGTTCAAGTAGTATCTGAATATGTTACGATAAATTCGGAGAAGGGCAAGGTATCATTCCTTGGTAAAGGTGATTCTGGAGAAGTTGATATTGAACTTGGATCAGGAAGTGAGGGTCTAGAGGAACTTGAAGTTAAGGAAAATAGTAAGGCAACTTATAGTCTGGATTATCTCTCAAAAATTACAAAAGCCATAAGTGTGAGCGGTGGATCACTGGTGGCAGAATTTTCCACAAAGATGCCACTAAGGCTAGAGTTTCGAGTCTCAAATGTCGGAAAGATTCACTTTTACCTTGCTCCTCGTGTGCAGGATTGACTTATTTGACCTGAATAATCCTTTTAGTATGAAGCAGTATTGTTTCCTCTAGACTTGGCATTTTTTTCTTAATATTGATAAATACATCGTTGACTATACTTTCATTTGCTTGCTTTGATCTTTTGGTTTGATTATTTAGCAAATTTATTTCTGGGCACGAGACAAAGTCAGATATGATCGGATTTAAGGTACAATCTTTGCAGCAGGTATCTGAACAAGTTGTACAATGTACAATGTGCCCTAGGCTTGTTTCATATATTCGAGAAGTAGGAGAACATAAAGTCAGGCGTTTTATCAAAGATGAGTATTGGTCACGACCTGTTCCAGCTTTAGGTGATCCAAATGCCCAATTGGTGATAGTAGGACTTGCGCCAGCCGCTCATGGAGGAAACAGGACTGGGAGAATGTTTACGGGAGACAGCTCTGGAAACTGGCTAATGAAAGCTCTGTTTGAAATAGGCTACGCAAATAGTCCACAAAGTGTTTCTAAAAATGATGGTCTCATTCTAAGTAACGTGTATATCACTTCGGTGATAAAATGTGCTCCGCCTCAAAATAAGCCTGTTCCCTCAGAAATTAGAAATTGCTCTAAATTCTTGGAAACAGAACTTGGTTTATTAGATAAGAACATTAAGGTAATTATAGCACTTGGAAAGATCGCATTCGATTCACTCTGCCGTCATTATGGGTTGAAAAAATTGAAGTTTCAGCATGGTGCATGTTTTGAATTTAATAACAAATACCTTATTGCATCTTATCACCCAAGCAGGCAGAACACAAATACAGGCAAATTAAAATGGGACTCATGGATAGAAGTTTTTAACAAAGCATTATCGCTAATGAAGCGTTCCAATTACTAACACCAATAGTGTGTATATAAATAGTAAATAAGTTTTCGCAAATAGTAAGAAGGGGGATATATTTGAGTGATTCGGGAACGACTCTTTTTCTGGTAAAGTGTGACAAGTTAATGTAAATTTTATGAGACCTCAATTGAATTGAACTGAATTAAGTGCAAAGAGAGAAGTACTGAGGAAGGACCAAAATATTCTAAAACATATGCCTAATTACCATGACCCAACTTGTCATTTCTCATAATTTACCCTATAGAGTAGATTGAAAACCCAAAACCATTAAAAGGAAGCATATAATTGAATAAGCCTATGAACGGAAAAATATGTTTAATGCTGGCTACAATTGTCTCAGTTATGGCACTAGGTTCTACAACCATTGCCATGGCCCAAATGTCAAATCTTTCGAATGCAACGACTGCAATTATGAACACTACTAATCAAACCATTGGTGCGTTGAAGAGTACGTTAGCAGGCGCTGCCTCAAGTGCGGTAAATCGTACGGTGAATGCAATCAATGATACTGTCTCCTCGGCAGCAAATAATTCAATGAACGAGGTGGCAAATACAATGGCCGGTGCAGCCTCTAATGCGACCAACACAACTATTGGCGGAGTTACTGACACAATGTCCAGCGCAGCCTCTAATGCTACGAACGAATCAGTCAACGCAGTTACTGAAGCAGTCCCAATACCTCCAGCAACCACAATGAACGCAACGAATGCAACAAGCAGTGAGCCAACAGCTACCGAACCAACTGCAAACATGACAGCTACCGAACCAACTGCAAACATGACAGCTACCGAACCAACTGCAAACATGACAGCTACCGAACCAACTGCAAACATGACAGCTACCGAACCAACTGCAAACATGACAGCTACCGAACCAACTACAACCGTCGAACCAACCTCAAATGCGACAGTTAGTGAACCAACTACCAGTGAACCAACAACCAATATGACAACGACCGAGCCACCTGCTGCAGGACCGGCAGGAAATGAAACGGGCGCAGCGGCTACAAATCAAACAAATGCCACAAGCGGCAACCCAATTTTAGATGCACTTTCCAAACTATTCGGGGGAATGACTGGTAACAAATAGGAACGTATACTTACTCTTGTCACCTCTAGGCGGCAAGAGCACTTTTTTCTGACAATTGTTTTGGTTTTCTGTTTACTTCGTATCTATGATTCGCTGAATTTTATTGAACACAATGTGTTTGCAAATCTGATCGGCCCTAGGAGGAAGTATTCTCATCCTTCTTGCTTCCAGGAGTTAGATAATCACGTCAGCTGATTCGCATTTGAGCACAGGGGTCCAGGTCATACCGCATCTGAGATTCACTTCCTTGTATCTATGAATCAGTTATCCCTGTCTCGCGACAGCACTCAAGAGGTAATCATGATTTTCGTCAATTTACTTCGTAATACAAGTATTAATCTAGCAGATCACAATAATTCAGTACATGCGGTTGGTGATGAAATTTGGTGGCCGAGCTGTAGATACAGGTAAAAAAGTACTGCAAGTTGCAGATTTGATAGACGATTCCAAAAAGAGTGGGAATGAAATTGTTGGAGTCTTCTCTGCAATAAATGGTATGACCGATCAAATATTACATATTTCTGAATCAGTAAAAAAAGGCGACAAAAAGGCCATTAAAGAATTCTTAGATGAAACTAAGGAGGCCCACATAAAAATTGTTGAATATTGTATAAAGGATAGTAAGCTGCGGTCAAAGGCACTATCGACAATAGAAGATCTGGTTTCTGAAATGAATGATGTGTTTGGTGGGATAGTAATACTTTCTGAGGTAACACCAAAAATTCTGGATTATCTACTTTCATTTGGTGAACGACTTCTTGTACCAATAATATCGTTTGTCCTCAAAGAAAGAAATATAGAATCCGTTGCCCTGACTGGTAAGGAGGCCGGCATTCTAACTGACTCAAATTTTGGCGAGGCCAGACCACTTATGGATACAACCAAACTTAGATTGAAGCACAACATTGAACCTCTCTTAAAGGAGAACAAAATACCAGTAATAACTGGTTTCATAGGCTCAGATCAGAATGGTAATACTACTACATTGGGCAGGGGAGGCTCAGATTATACTGCGACCATACTAGCTGCAAGCTTGGATGCAGACGAGGTTTTCCTATGGGGTGATGTAGACGGGCTCATGACGGCAGATCCAAAAATAGTATCTGGTGCTCGAGTCCTAAAGGAGGTATCATTTGCTGAAGCAACGGAGCTTTCGCTGTTTGGGGCTAAATACATGCATCCTCGAGCACTTGAACCAGTTTTAGACTCAAACATTCCTGTTCACATCAGAAATACCCTAAAGTTAAATCACGCAGGGACTATGATTTCAAAGAATACCAGCAAGTCAGCTAAAAAAATAGTCAAGTCCATAATAGCAATTAGACATACTGCATTGATAGATGTTAGTGGGGGTGGCATGGTGGGCACTCCAGGCACAGCAGCAAAGATCTTCGACTCTCTGGCTAGGAAAAAAGTAAACATTATGATGATATCACAGAGTCCGTCTGAATCTAGCATAACTATGGTTGTGAGGAAGGATGACTTGGATAATGCTACAACCACACTAGACCTCACACTGTTGGGAAAAGTCATTAGAAATTTGAAAGTAAATGATGACGTGGCAGTAATTGCTGTAGTAGGCTCTGGAATGCGGGGAATCAAAGGAGTGGCCGCCAAAGTCTTTAGCTCTGTTGCAAAGGATAATGTCAACGTTATAATGATAGCACAAGGTTCTTCTGAGCTCAATCTTGCGTTCGTGGTGGACGATAGCGATTGTGAAAAGGCAGTCAGGTCACTTCACACCGCTTTTGAGTTGGGAAAATTAGACTAGCTAATCTACAGATGAGCATCTGTATGCTTAATTAACTACAGCCTCTTGAGAACAAGAAGAAGTAGTAGGCAGGGGATTGATGGATTTGGAGGAGGTCAAGGAGAAGAAGATGATAAGGAAATTTGCACATATTACAGATTGTCATATCGGAGCTTGGCGAAATCCAAAACTTAGAGAATTAAACCTGAAGGCATTCGAAAATGCCATAATGAGCTGCATCAATGAACACGTAGATTTTATCGTCATATCCGGTGACTTTTTCGATGTTAATATTCCCCAGTTGGGTCCTGTAAAGAGGGCAGTACAGCTTATCCGCCTAGCAAAATCTCATGGAATTCAAACCTACATGATTTATGGTTCCCACGATTTTGCCATGACTAATGTATCAATGATTGACATTTTACACTCTACTGATCTTTTCATAAAGCCGACAGGATACGATAAAGACGGCGAACTCATAAGACTCCAGTTCTTTACCGACGCCCGAACCAAAGCAAAGATTACTGGAATTTCAGGAAGAAAAATGGGTCTTGACAGGGAAATTTATGAAAATTTGGATAAACCGGGGCTAGAATCAGAAGACGGATTTAAGATCCTTCTTCTTCACAAAGGAATCAGTGAGCTTACAACAGACAAGGCTTTAGTTAAAGATTGCATCCCCCTAAGCTACCTTCCAAGGGGATTTGACTACTATGGCGGGGGACATATTCACAAGAGGATTGAAGGAAATATGGGCGAAAATAAAGTAATTTATCCTGGTCCTATTTTTGGTTCCACTTATGAGGACTTGGAGCAGACTGCCAAGGGCGAGAGGCGAGGTTTCTATATAATCAGCTTTGACGACAAACTTATCGATTGCAAATTCATAGAGGTAAAAGTAGCTGACATAGTTTCACAGGAGATTCAAGTTGATGGTATGTCTGCAACAGAGCTGGACCGAAAGCTGGGAGATGTGATTTCTGCTCTTGACGAAGTCAAAGATAAGATAATTTTGGTTAAAGTTGTGGGTGTATTTAACGGCAGGCTTTCTGATATTGATTTTGGTAAATTTGGGTCAAACTTACTTTCAAGGGGTGCTATGGTGCCAATTTTGAACACAAATAACTTGGCATCTTCTTCATCGACAATATGTGACATTAGTACACTAGATTTAAGGGGCACAAGTAAATCTGAAATCGAAACTTCAATATTTAAAGAAAATATACAAAAGTTCAAAATGGATTCTGCATTACCACAGTTGGTAAAAGAAAAGATGTCACTTTTGTGTAAGGACGAAGAGATGGCAGCGAAGTTACTTGATGCATTTAGAGCAGAAAAAATTGAAAATGAAACAGTGGGAATTTATGATGAGCGGATAAATTCAATGGCAAAGTCTTTGTTATCTTTGAGCAACTGAATGAGTGAGAAAGTGAGCGCATGAGCAAATGAGGAGCAAGGGGGAAGAGAGTGACATTTGAAATGATATGTTTTGTAATCAAAACCAAAACTAAATCTGACATGAAAACTGGGCCCATTATTATTACTATTGACAAGCTCCAGATGAATGAAAGTGGAGCTCTTTAGATAATGATTCTAAAGAGCATTGAACTGGAAAATATTCGAAGTTACAAGGATAAAACTGTCATAGAATTTCCCTACGGGAGGACTCTGTTTCAAGGCGATATTGGTTCTGGTAAATCAACAATTCTATCTGCAGTTGAATTTGCCTTGTTTGGCCTGGGTGATATTGATGCTGAACATCTTCTGCGCGCAGGCACTGCAAAGGGCTCTGTATTTTTGGAATTTGAAAGCAACAAACAAGTTTACAAAGTGTATAGATCGCTTTCGCGAAAGCGTGACAAAATAGTTCAAAATGAAGGATATCTGTACGAAAATGGGTCACGATCTTCTTACTCAGTAAGTGAACTAAAGACAAAGATCCTTGATATCATAAAAATCAACGAGAGAAGTGAGACAAAGACAACGTCGATAGTCTACAGATATGCAGTTTACACCCCCCAAGAGATGATGAAACAGATTCTTTCTTCAAATAATGAAAAAAGATTGGATATTCTGAGGCGAGCATTTGGAATTGAAGAATATAGCACTGCAAAAAGGAACACCGAAAAATTCCTCTCGACATTAAGGGTAGAATTGAAAAGCAGAAAGGATCTGCTTGCTGATTTAGAGGAGTATAGATCCAATCTAACAAATAGACAAGAACTAGTTACTAGTTCAAAAAAGGAAATAGAGGTAATTACTTCTGCCATTAAGGAACTGGAAGAAAGGATTACTGTTTTGGATAGAGATCTTGATCAGCTTGCTAAAACCAAAGAAGAACTGCTTAAACTAGACCTATCACTGAAATCATGCAAAGCAAATCTGGCCAGATATGAAAAGGAAAAGGCAAGCAAGCGTGAAGAGCTGGATAGACTTGCACTTGATTTATCACGAGCAGAACAATCACTAAAAATTGTTGCTGAACTAGAATCACCTTACAAAGACCTCGTCGCAAAGAGGTCGGAATTAACTAGCTTGGCAAATTCTGTAATGACCTTTGATAGATTAGTTTCAGAGAAGGCAAGACTTGATGCACAGATCAAAAATGAAGGCGATAAACTTGATACAGAATGCTCAAGAGTCAAAAATGAGATAGATGCGATGAATGCAGAAATAGAATATGGACTAGAAGCAACTGCAAATCTTGACAGCCTTGTGGAGAGGGAAAAATACCTAAGTGGTACCTTGACGTCGCTCGTACAATTAAGGAGAGATTTTCAGAATACCTCTGATGGGCTTTCGCAAACAACGGCTAGAATGAAATCTGTTGAAAGTGAAATTTCTAATGAGCAGGACCAGATAGATAATATACTAAAGCTTAGTCATCAGGCTGTGTGCCCGTGTTGCGGACAAAAATTAACTTCAGCGCATGTATCGCAAATGGTTGAAAAGTTTAAGCAAAAGAAAGCAGTCCTTGAAAGAGACTGTTCTGCCCTAAATGATGCATGCAAGGTGTTTGAAAGTAAAAGAAATGAAATCGAATCTAAAATTGAGGAGAGCGAGAGACTGGAGAAGGAACTGAATGCAGTAAGAGTTGAGATTTCTGGTCTGAATGCTAAAAGACTGGCAGGGGAAAATACAGCTGAGAAACTGAAAGAGACAGTCAATAGGTTCGAAATTTTGTCACGAAGGCTTGAAAATAGCGATTTTGCAGGGCAAGAAAAATCCCAATTAATTGCCGTAAATTCTGATATAGAATCGCTATCTGGTGCAAAAGGTATGTATGCAAATTGCCAGAGTGTCCTCACACTATACCAAAATGACAATGTCGAGAAAAGGTATCTGGATAATCTATCTATTGCACAATCTAGAGCAAAGACTGTTGAGCAAACTGGACTTGTTCAAAAGTCAATAGTTGAACTTGATAGTGATATCAATGATGCATCGGTAGAAATTCCAAAACTAGAAACTTCCTACAAATTAAAGAATGGTGACTTGGAGCAATTACCAAATCTGGAATCAGAAAGGTCGAGGATTGCTGACGAATTATCAGCACAGAAACAACAGTTAGCGGTGAAGACTGCTATCATAAAGGAGGCTCAAGACAATATAGTTGAAATATGCAAAAAGGTAGACTCGTTGCGTAAAAAATACGAGGAACTCCAATATATGGATAATTTGGCAAGGTGGCTGGATGAATGTTTCATTCCTTCATTAGATACCATTGAAACATATGTCATGAAAACAATCAATGAAGGCTTTGCACACCAATTTCAAAAATGGTTTAATTTGCTTGTGGAATCACCTGACATTATGGTAGAGCTGGATGAAAGTTTTGCTCCCTTGATACATCAGAATGGCCATAAAATGGAAGTTGACACGCTGAGTGGAGGCGAGAAAACAGCCGTTGCTATGGCATATAGGCTTGCGCTAAACGAAGTGATTAAGAGGCTTGCAGATATGGATGACAACTTGTTAATC
>DATBFR010000049.1:0-63297 GCA_036558405.1 Nitrososphaeraceae archaeon
AAGGAGTATCATAATCAGCTATTCGGGGATCCGCAAAAGCGCAAAGACGTAGTGCAGTGCCCCATGTGTGGGTTTTTTTCGTTACCATACGAACCCATCTTTTACTTAGACACTAGAGAAGGGATCGAGTGGGCTGAATGGTGCGAAATAATTTCAAGATGCATGGGTGAGGAGAATGATGCATTCATCAAAGCTTATAATGAAAACATAAATCTGCAGGCTGAAGAAGTCATTGAAGGTAGTGATGTTGCAATTGCAGTACGCCTAATGATCGCTGATAAGAGTGACGATTGGGAATTTCGTGACACCCCTACAGCATTACTGGTCCACTTGAATTTGGTAGCTGAGGCGAATAACATAGATAGGCATACCAAGTACTGGCCTAAAACTGCAGCGCGTCTCAGTAGGTGCTTAAAGCTGTTGCAGAGGACATTCAGAGACATCGGCATTGAAATACGATGGGTAAAGGATACCTACACTGTACCCTTTTCTTGTCAGATCATCAAAGCATTACTCGACTCCAGAAGTATCTAGGGGCTCAGTAGAATCCTCAGCTTTCTTAATTTCCCCAACGTCATACATGACAAGTGCGGAATAGTTTACCTTTCCGTTATCGTTTGCTGTGGCATACTTTATGCTAATTAATCTAAATTTAGTATCCATTTCCTTCGTGTTGCTCACTAACCATCTGTTAATTTCATCAGCAAGAGTACTTACTTGCGAAGTTACGAAACCTTGGATTTGTATCATTGATCGACAATAGATATTATTCCATAAAGCAGTTCAAGATATCAATCAGTTGGCGAAATTTATGTTAATGGTGTTAGTCAAGGATTTCATTCATTCAACTCATCCGCTTCAGATGTGTCTCCTGGTAGCTCAAATGGCGCAGTTTGGTTAGAAATGGTCTGGCTCTCGCTATCTTCTTGGAGGGTCAGGTATGCTGTGACGGCGTTCGACAGAGAATTTTCCCTGGCAAAGTCAATGAATGTTATATTTGCCAACACGCTACTTACCGCAGGGTCTCTAATTGTAGTCCGAAACACTTCGGTCCCCCCACTTCCTTTTGCTATAAAGCCTGCTGGAAAAGATGATGACCTAATCAAGGTACCATTTTCTGAGTAAATCTTCATTACGCCGTTTATTTTCTGATCTTCAAGGGACGCATCATTCACTTGATAAAAGACAGGTATCCTTACCTGGCTGCCTTCAACTGTGGATAATGGAGCAAAACTTGAATTCACTATTCGGATCAAAATAGGTTCACTGCTCTGAGCTGCTGTGTTTTTTGCTACTGTGTATAAGGACGAAAGCATGACGGTTACTACTAGTAAACCGCCTAATAATGCAGGTCGTAGTTTTTGAAATAACAGTTTCATGTCCGATACTTTCTTTCTGCTTGCAATTCATTTTTCTTCCTTGTGTCTTCAACAGGATTTAGATTTGAAACGCCTGTCGTGCTACCTCGCTTAGTGCGACCCAGTTCGGCGACCCTCGAAACGATTCCGTCTTGATACTCGTCACTGTTGGGCGACAATTGACCGCTCTCAATTGCCTCTATTTTTTTCTCTTCTTCCTTCACTTCTTTTCTGACAGACATGAGTACCTTGATACAAAATGGCACATAAATGTTCAATTCTAGGCTGCAATAATTCTACTGAATTCGCAATGCATCTCAAAATTAGGTATATTGTTCCAAACTATTGATGTGCCAAGCGAAGTCTTTTAACGTCTAGCCACGTCCAATAAAATAGATGAGTTCAGAAACTTATTATAAATGTGAAAAATGTGGATTGACATTTGACAGTGTAAGGGAGCTGCGTGATCATGATCGAAGTGCCCATCCTGGGATAGATCAAGTATAATAGTGTCTTTTTCCCATAGTCAATATCTCTTCACTGACCGGGGTAGTATCCGTCATCAGCCATGATTGAGTTTGTTTAACTCCGGACTCAGTTTCTTGAATATATTTACGACTGTAGTCTAGCCTTCTAATAAATAATGGTAAAGTGGTTCTAACAGCAGTTTTTGTTTTAACTTTATTGCCATGTAGTCCTTAATACAATACCAGTGAGGTATATTTTCTTCTCTACTAGTTTTAATGATGGATTGTACTTCAAATTCATCCCCACAAATTTCACATACTGGACTCCCATATACCAATAAAATTCTAATGGTCTAATCTTAAATATTGGCTATGTTGATTTTTTAGAATACTTTCTTACATCATTTAATAATAAGGTCACTGGAGCCGACTGTATGGCCAACGAAGAAGAACCGATTTCTTCTAATCCAAAACGCCTTATCAAACCAAGCTGTACGTTCAAGGGCAGGAAAATATTCGATACATCTATGGGATTGGAAAAGTACTGAAATATTAAACTACTTTGTCGAATTGCAGTATTTAGATGACAACCGGAAATGAAAATGTTAATAATATAAATTCAGCAGTACAGACTCAAGAATCAGAAATGGGTGAAGGTGAATTTCAAGTCGATACAAGTAAAGTCGATACGGGAAGTAAATCAAATGAATCAAGTACTAATGTAGCGGCCGCTTTTAGCTGTAAAGAATGTGGAGAAAAATTAAGCACCAGACCTGAACTCAAAGAGCATACCCAAGCTCATTAAATTACTCTAATTCTACATGGAATTTGTTACTAGGAATCATTACCAATTGCCGATCCCATATGAAAAGCTGATAAGTATAAATACTGATTCCTCCCCCGCTCACTGGGGCAAGCTAGAAAACGCAGTTGACTTTGTAGCTCCCCTAAATACCCCCGTACTAGCCTCAGCAGACGGGGTAGTTACGTACGTCAAAGACGACTCTGATATTGGAGGACCGTCTGTAAACTTTTGGGATTACTCGAATTTCATCTCGATAAGCCATCAACATGAGGAACATAGCCGATACGACCATCTTGCACTAGGAAGCAGTAAAGTAAAAGTCGGGGAACTTGTAAAAGCAGGCCAAGTAATTGCCAAGGTGGGCATGACAGGTTTTACTTACTTACCTCACCTTCATTTTCAGGTTTTTATTTTCACCGGTCCAAATTTGTGGGAAGACTATCAAACATTGAGAGTTGATTTCTAAACATTTCTGTGTAAAACTTTTTCAGGAAGCACTGAATTATCTAGATTTATTACCTTATTCTACTTTGCAGATAGGATATTGTTTCTCATATTTGAAACGACTAACAAACTACCATATTACTCATAAAAGTATATGGTCATAATATGTCGGAATGAATGGTTCGCCACTTATCTTGAGTACGATTCTCCGAAAGATATGCTAAAAATCATCCTATAAACTTCACTTTAGCCCTACAATGTTTTCCGGATCTAATTCCAAAGCCTTGTCATAATATTTTTATGGCCTTATCATTCTTGCCTATTCTCTCGAGTGAATAGCCGTTGGTAATCAAGTTGTCTTTCTCGTCTCTAGCGTCACTGCAAATACTCCTGACTACTAAACTTCAAATATTTCAGAATCTATTGTTGCCCTCGACGACCTTACTTGCGGTGGGTTGATTTTCTCAAGAGCTGAAGCCAGGCTGGTTAAGTTGGGATTTTCAAAGATTTTAGATATTTCATTTATTTCTTCCTCTTTCCGTATTATTATTCCTCGCCTTCTGTTGCCCCCTCCTCCACTCCCGCTTGTGGCATCAACCTCTATTGCAACACATTCAGGCCTACTGCGAAAGGTGGGTAGTTTAAATAAGTATACGCCAGGAATATTGGTCTGCTTTCTCTCCCAATCTTTTCCATTAATCCTAAGACATGATTTATGCTGACGGTGCCGTCAAATATTAGTTTTATAACAAAGTTGAAAACTTACCTTGGTGAGTCATTGAATTGGCAGAAAGTAAGTGTTTGTTTCTATGAAAGTTAACAGAGTCTATTGATCCAGTCAGACGATGTGAATCATTTCTTGATCTGGCATACTGCTAGTGGAACATTCTGACTGATAAAAGGAAGTAGTTAGATAAGTCTAGTTATCTAACTAAGATCACTTGGAAAAGAACATATCAGTTGGCACCTCTGGTTATACATATATCTGGAACAAAGGGGGTTCCAAAAAATTCAAATGGTATACCGAACAAGGTTTTAATTCTGTAGAGATCAATGGCAGCTTTTATCGTTTTCCTGCTTCAAGTTGGGTTACCAAGTGGAAGTCAGATTTACCCAAGGGCTTCGTTTTCTCTATAAAGGTTCATCGTGCTATTACACACTATTCTAAACTTGGTCCAAAATCAATACCTCTATGGGACCGCTTCA
Source organism: Nitrososphaeraceae archaeon (assembly GCA_036558405.1). Lineage (GTDB taxonomy): Archaea > Thermoproteota > Nitrososphaeria > Nitrososphaerales > Nitrososphaeraceae > TA-21. The sequence continues at coordinate 4,281 of DATBFR010000049.1, forward strand.
AAAAACCGCTTTCACTCATAGAAAAAATATAAGCTATTGGTTACTGCAAATGCCATCCAATTTTAGATTCACATTAGAAAATATTCACAAAATTAAAGATTTCGAGAGTAAGACTAGATTAGGAAATAGTGCAGTCATGGAATTTAGAGATGCCTCGTGGTGGCGTAAAGAAGCAATTGACGAGCTAGAAGCAATAGGTGTAGCCTTTTGTTCTGTTGATGCGCCGCAGCTCCCAAAAAATTAGTGACAATCAATGAGACCTAATATTTTACGACTGCATGGTTCCACCGAATGGTATAACTATGTTTACTCTTCGAGAGAATTGGACAAAATACTAACTCGAATTAAAAGAAGAAAGGCTGATAGAAATGCCATATATCTTAACAATGATCATGGCATGTTAAGAAATGGGTTGGTCGAGCACCTGAGCATTTCGCATTTCAGTGATAGACTCTCAGACCGAAGCCGCGTCTCGAGAAAATTAAGATATGAAATTTAGACCGGCTACTATCCAGCTGCATTGGTTTTAGCTAATTTGGTACACAGATCCAGATGTCTTTGTTCTTCCTTTAAAATTGCTCGAACAGTCGTCCCAAATTTCTTATTTTTGACATCCTTGGCAATTGAAGCTAGAACTTCATAATGAGTTACTTCTCCACCTTCTGCCAAGCATAGGAACTCCAGCGCTTCCTGAGTGTCGGGGTCTTCGCCAAGGTATGTTTCCATTATTTTAGAGCCTTTTTCAGCGGTTTCTTCTGCTGTACTTTCTATTTCGGAAGAATTAAAGCCTTCAGATTCTGACAATTCCCCAACCAATTCTTCCATGCGTTGCTCCTGTTCCCCTGCTTCTTCTTTCATTTTGCTTAATTTTTTCATCTGTTCTGGTTTCAGCAAGCCTCTAGAATTTAGTTCTTCAACTGCCTTTTGGGCAGCTTTTTCTAAGCCTAGAGCTTCACCTATTTTTTCTTGAATCAATTCTTGATCTGCCATGATGTTCTTAGGACATTATCCTTAATAATGAAAATAGGCCACTCTTAATTCTTAGTTATTTCTAGTATATGATATGTGAATCCACCCATTGACATATTGGATATATTGGACTTTAAGTTACCATTTATAAAAACACAGAACCTCTTTCTGATGGAAATGCTTTAGGTAGGAAGAGTTCGTAGTTAACATTCGGACGCATTCTAAATTGTTCAGTTAATATTGTCTGTGGTACTCTAATTATCATGTTCATATCAATAAATAAACTTGCGAACGAACTTCCGAAAGACAAGCCAGACAATCTGGCTGCTAGTGCCCTACAAGAAGGTCTTGGTGGACAGTTTGGAGAAATGCGTACAATGATGCAATATCTGTTTCAGAATTTCAACTTTAGAGGTAAGGCCAAGCCATACCGAGACCTCATTAAGAGCGTAGCAGGAGAAGAAATAGATCATGTGGAATTAATTTCCGCTACGATTAACATACTATTAGAAGGCAAAGGCACGACATATGATCTCCCTCCTAATGAAATCCCACCGTTTCCCCCCCTGAAAGCAGGCAACATCCACCATTTCCTTGTAGGAGCACAAGGTGCCATGCCAGTAGATTCGGTTGGTAATCCTTGGTCCGGCTCGTACGTCCACAATAGCGGGAACCTTGTACTGGATCTATTGTATAATTTGATGTTAAGGTGCACTGGCAGACTGCAAAAATGTAGACTATATGCTATGAGTAAGAACAAGACATTCAGGGCCACGGTTTCCTATCTTATTGTGAGGGACTTGGCGCATGAAAAAGTCTTCGCCAAAGCTCTAGAATCGCTGGATGTTGACTGGAACAATACGCTACCCATTCCAAAGGCTGATAGCTCAAAGATGCCAGAAGTCAAAGAACTAGAAAAAAGAAATTTACATAATCAACAGTGGACATTCTCTGATGATAAATCAGGATTAGGCGAAATATCCCACGGCACTTCGCCATTCGATGACGGAGACGTAGAGGCTCTTGACGGGTTCCCAGATGGATTTGAAATACCCCAAGCACCGGAAGCACCGGAGATGTCGCGATAATGTATTATTCAGCATGACGCAACACGTTCCTTTGCTCTTCGCTGACCTCTGCACCCAAAAGCTTTCTGAATTGGAGAGGCTCTACTACCGCCTTAGCTCCGTAATGGTTGTTAAAATAAGACCTAACTGCAGATACTTCAGTTTCTATCATTTTAGTTTTTGATACCCATGACTCAAGTTCCTCTTTTGAATATAGGTAATTGTACCGGTGTCTGGAGTCCCTCCCGTGAAATCTAATAAAAGAGTGATTTGCTGTGATAGTTACAATAGAGAGAAATTGTAGCTTGTCTGAAGGTGGAGAAGTAACTCATTATGAAGTTCTAGCTTTCGCAACCACAATTACTTGAATGTTCATGCTCAGATTTTTCAAATTCTTGTGTTGCCTTCTTGCGTTCATTATTCTCTAGCGGTTCAGCTGATCTACGTTTTCTTGGCATCTCTTTCTGACACAATTGTACATGTAACATATTGTATTTAACAACCCAACTAGATTGGAAAACACCCTACGCAAAAAAATCAAGAGGCGTAAACTTCCGATACTTTGTCATATGGCTCGTATGGCTCATTTCATTGCAGAAGACTTAAAAAAGCATGAAGCATTAGACTGTTAATGAAAAACACACTACTGTTAGTAGGAATTGCAATATCGATACTTGTGTCTGCATCGGTCGCAAACAGTGTAGGTGCGCAAAACGTAACTACAAATGCATCTAATGCTGCCGGTAACATGAGTGCCTCAGCAAATCAAACAGCTTCAGAATTGGGTAAAAATGCGTCTAGCAGCTTGAATAAAACAGGCGAAGCTGCAAATGCAACAATGAGCGAAATTGGTAAGAATGTAACTGATGCTGGAAAGACTGCGCTGAACAAGACAGGCGAGGTTCTGAAGGGTGTCGGTTCAGGCGTAGGAAGTGTATTAGGGAATATATCCGGAGAAATAAAAGAGGGTATTAGTGGAAAATAGCCGGCTTACCACCAATTTTTTTACTTCCGGTGTAAATTTTATTAGTAGTGAATACAAATCACGCCCCCACGAACAGGGGCCCCGGTTGATGAAAAACAAGGGAACAATCTTGATTCCCTGTAACAGTAAGGTCAGCAAATTATTTAAGTTAATAGTCATGGAATCTGATCTGAAATTCAACCTAGGAATATTTTGATTACTTGTATTTTCAAATAGAATGGGAAATTAATTTAATCTAGTAATTACAATCTTCTCTTATTGCTTGTATCCTCGATTGGACACGTAATTCCTTTATAGAGTTATTGTGCTGTGAACATTGCAAGATAAATCATCGGTAATAAACATCAGGCACGAATATCAAAAAAGTCAGAAAGGTGAACTAGTCGACGTTTTCTTTAAACTTTTCTTTGTTATATTCTGTTCCTAAGTCTCTATCTGGATCTTCGATTTTATTACCTAACGCTTTTGCACCGGCTTTAATTTTATCTCCGGCATTCTCTAGATCTTGTTCAATTTCACCTTTTCGTTCTACTTTCGTTTCAGATTTTATTTCTACTTCATCTGTCATTACTTTATTATGGTATTACATACTTTATATCTATGGTAAAACTGTTGACCAAATTTATTAGTTCTATATCTCAATTGATATTTCCCATCGACATGGCAGTGAAAAAAATGACTTTCTTAAAATTCCATTCTAAAAGACTAAGTTTTCAATAGTTAAATGATTTAAATCAAACTACATAAGTAATATAGAATTTGGCAAACTTGTTTGATAGGACAAGTCTATCTAACCTATAAAGTATAATGTCGTTATTAAGATGATGGCTAATAATTTAATCTATCCTATCCATGAAGAGATTATGACTATTGACGGCGATACTGTACATTGATAAAAGACCAAATCAAAATACTTATGGTATCAACCGAATATCCTCCAATGCACGGCGGGGTAGGTCGCTATACTTTTAATCTAGTTAGAAGTTTACGCAGTAAAGGACTACAAGTGCTTGTTGCTTGTAGCGAGGAAGGTGATGGTGATTTCCATGAATTGGCACCGGGTAATGAAGACAATTACAAAGTATTGTTGAAGCTAGTTGATAAAATAAGTCCCGATCTCGCTCATATTCAATATGAGCACGGACTCTATGGTCTAGTGCTAGACTCAATTAATAGAAACAAAACCCACACCAATATTGATCTATTTTATGATAGATGCCGCGTACCAATAGTAACAACATTCCACACATCATTTAATTTTAAACAGTGGATGTCCATTCTAATTCCTATTAAAAGGAACAAAATTGAAAGATTTGGTAATTGGGGAAACAAGCTAAACAGATATTGGACCCATTTTCTTAACTACCACTCATTCCATGATCTGAACAGACGAAAGCTCCGCAAGTCTGCAGGAGGAATCGTATTTTCGCAATATATGAAAAACAAAGTTGGCGGCGGTACGATAGCTTACCATGGAGCGGAACCTATTATCCCGTTTTATACCAGCAAAGAGTTAGCCCGATCGAGGTTTTCGTTGCCCCAAGGCGGTAGAATTGCATTAGCCGTAGGGTTTAGGACCGCGACGAAAGGATGGGATATATTCGAAAAAATGTGCATCCCCAAGTCATGGACAATTGTGGTAAATTCTTCGAAAAATCATTATAATTTAGAAAACTTGAATCCGAAATTTAAACACTCAAAAATAGTGAACTTGAATATGGATTTCCTCAATGATACAGAACTTTCGCTTTTGTTTCACGCTGCTGACGTTGTATTGTTACCTTATAAAGTTAGCTCAGGTTCAGGAGTAATGTTTGACGCTTTGGCCCATGGTTTACCTTTCATTGCCTCGGATTTGGAATTCTTCAGGGAATTTTCGTCTATGGGATTGGGTATCACGGTAAAACGAACTCCTCGTGCGTTTACGCGTGCTCTATTAGATTTGGAAGTCAACTATGCAGCATACTCTAAAGCCGTAGAATCATTCAAAGCGAGACTAAAGTGGGATTATTCTGCAAATATGCACATACAGCTATATGAAAACATAATGAGAAATACCTCCCTAAAAGCGTTGCAAAGGGAAACGCACACAAAATCCCACTTTTGACAACAACCTATCGCCTCCGAGAACCCATATTTGAGGCAGCGACTGCAAGTTGAATGGTATTATAAGAAGCAATGTCTGTGAAAAATGTATCCTGGTTTTGGAAACTTTATCCTCGGCGCCTTTGACCAAGTCATGTCTATTTCCTCCTTTGCGGGTTCATTCTCCAGTTCGAAATGTTACTAGCGATTTCTCTGGTCCTAGTTCGTGAATAATTTTACCCTCGTTTCGAAAGTTAGGCGAGATAGCATTTTAACCCTATAATAATATGTTGAGCATCAATAGTGTATGGCAGATGAAGTAGAAGACACGTTTAATAAATTAAAAGCAGGAGCGAAGGCTGTCGCAAAGAAGGTTTCAGACCCTGGTAAAGACCTGGGAGCTGAGTACGAAAAAGAGAAGGGAAAAGAGAGAGCAGGGGACTTTGAGCAGACTAGAGATTATGATCAAGGAGAGGAAGGAAATAAGGACCCAATGTCACCAGAGAAAATAGCTTCTCATGAACCGACAGCAGTCAAAAGGGACAAAAACCAACCAAGTACAGGCGAACCTGTTTAGTCCTTCGCGTATAAGAATTATAGTAAAGTGTAGATCGTCATAAATGACTACAACTCGAACCGGATCCGGTAGAACTTTTCTTACAACTATTCCCAATATAACTAAACCAAAACCTGCTTCGGTTACTCTGCGAGATGATCCACCGTCCAAGTACGATCAATTAATTCTAATACTAAATCCAAATTCTCAAGGTGGAGCAACTGGAAATAATTGGAACGAGAATTATTCCAAAGTTAAGCAATTCCTTCCAAAGCAACACCGCATAATATTTACCAAAAAAGCGGGCGACGGAACAGCTGTAACTCGTAAATTGCTAAACATGGGGTTCAAAAATATTGTTTCTGTTGGCGGAGATGGTACAATCAATGAAGTTGCCAATGGTTTTTTTGAGATTAAACAAAGAAGTCGAACTGCTATCGATTATGCTAAATTTAAGTTGCCATCGGTGTTGAAATATGTTAATCCTCGTGGGATCCTCTCAATCGTCCCTTCCGGGAGCCGCAATGTCCTTGCGGCATCACTTGGATTACGACAGAAGGGTATAGAGTCACTTACGCGCATAAAACAGATGAAAAAGCGCAAGATTGATGTGATAGGTGTAATTGCAACTGATAGGGACAAACCATCAATTACTCACAGCAGAATAGTTTTAAATGCCGCAGAAATCGGGGCAGGCGCAGAAATAATCGATAGGTCGAAAAAAGTTAGAGGCAAAGTGAAAAGCCGAATTCTTTCTACTATGGCTGGAATTGTTTCCACCCTGCCAACATATCAAAGTAACGAATGTGATATAATTATCGATAGACGGAAGAAGATAACGACCAAGGTAACTATGGCTATTGTTGCAAATGGAAATTTCCTAGGAGGCGGATTCAACGCCGCACCGCGGGCTAGCATGTCTGACGGATTGTTGGACGTAATTATAATGAAGAACTCAGGTAGTTTCAAGATGCTCCAGAAACTTGTAGAAATGAAAGGTGGAACTCAATACGCTAGTGAGGAAGATATTCTCTATTACCAGGCAACAGAGGCTGCGTTCATACCGAAGGAGAGAAATATTACTTTGTCACTAGACGGGGAACCTGTCGGAATCCTTCCGGCGATTTTTAAAGTGTATCATAACGCATTGAGGATCAAAACTGAATCTCCATCTTAAACAGGTAACAAAATAGAAAAATCAGTGAAACTAATAGCTAAATAACAACCACCAAATGGTCAGGAGCAATCAGTTAATGGCAACCACAATCGCAGCTACCATCTTTCGCGGGCTCGTAAGTTATAGTGTTGTGCTTGCAATCCTCGCAAATTAGAAAACTATCCTGCGGCGCCTCAGATCGGATTTGTGAATTTTCCTCCAATTGTATCCTCGGCCGGCCCGGCCTTTTGCGGGAGCGGACGACATTTTCTTCATATTCAACCAACAGAAGTCTAGCTTCACTATCGCTATAATAGGTTGTATTTTCGCTTCCCGTCTAAGGGACTAGTCTTAAGACGGGAGTACATCGTCTCCGAAAATGGGTACTACCCACTCAATTAGTGCCATCTTCGGTTATTAACAATGTAGTGTATCTTAAGTTGTGGAATTTTCTTCTACTTTAGATTTCAATTTCCTGACGATTGCATCCATGATTGCACAGGTTAACTCCACATCTGTGCTTAGCCCGGCATTGAATTCCTTAAACTCATTCTTAGCGCAGGTAATAGCCGCCATTCCGAAAATTATAGCAGCTGGCATTATTCTATTAATTGGCTACATTATAGGAAGAGGTGTAGGTTGGGCCATAGCCAAAATCCTTGAAAAGACTAGCTTTGAACCTGCTATGCAAAAGACTGGTTTGGGACAGGCGGTGAGCCGATCGGGTTGGAGCATGAGTCGTATAATATCTACTGCGGTTAGATGGTTCATTTACATATTCTTTATTACCGCAGCTGTTAACGCATTACAATTCACTCAGCTGTCCCAAGCGTTGACTAATATATGGTTATGGATACCTAATCTAGTAGCGTTCATAATAATACTCGTAATAGGTTCTATAATAGCAGAATTTGTTGGAAATTGGGCCCAAAGAGAACTGCCAGCCAGAGGAGTACCGGGGGGCAAAGTTATAGGACTAGCCGGAAAGGGGATCTTGTACGCTATTGTATTTGTCACTGCCATAACTCAGCTCCAAATTGGAGCTGGGATACTTAATGTGGTAATATCAGCGCTTGTATGGGGTATAGCGGGGGCAATAGCAATTGGCCTTGGAGTTGGAATGGCATACGGTCTGAAGGACGTGCTACCTTCTCTCATTCACGGTTCAGCGAATATTGAATCAACCCTGAAACGTGGACAAAAGGTCCGCTTTGATGGTAAAACTGGAATTATAAAGCAGGCAGGAGCGTTTCAAATTATAATGGAAAACGAAGAAGGCAAAACTGTTGTTATTCCAACCAAAATGATCGCAGATAAAGAAATAATTATTGAGGAAGGACCCGACCCAGAGATTCCAGAGAAAAGAATAGAGCGTGCGATCGAGGAACAACATGAAGATACTAATAGACCAGCTACCAAGCCAGATCGAGTGGAATATGTTGATAAAAAGCAGAGGAATTCAACCTAACCAGTAAAAGAGTATAGTTAAGGTTAAACAAGAATTCTACTTGCGTGACAAAGAGATCTGAAAGCTAGGAGAATTTTGATCCAAGTCATTCAAGTAGGAGGGCATAGAATACTTAAAACTCAGGATCTCTTATTTTACTTTGAAGTTCTGCCTCGCCAAGTACGAGTCAAATAACATATTTGAAACAGACAAATATTCAAAGTTAGAATGCTAGGATGGAATAGAATGGCCGAGTGCCGGATAGAGCGGATTGGGACAACGATTAACGAAAAGTTGGACCTCGGGAATTTGGCAAGCCCGAGGCCCTTTGCTGTCAAATGAAGTCTGTTGAACGAGAATCGGACCCTGGAATAATTTGGCAAGACCCAAGGTCCAATTGGTTGGTAATATACAAAGTGAAGCAAACTATTAGAAGGTTAGACTCCAGATTTTCTCTAAATGAACCCTTTCACGAGTAACCCTATACTACCCAAAAGAATAAGAGAAAAAATGATAAGTTGTAAAAGTGCTTGTTCACTTATATGTGAAATTTCAACTGGACCCACCATTACTCTGGTTTGAGGTTGAATAAGTGCATTCAAGATGAAAATTATCGAGATTATAATGAGAATTAGGCCAATTATTGCAAGACTCTTGTGTTTCACAGCCGTTAAGTAATATAGAGAGTAACGTAAACTATTAGAGCGTTTAAGTAGACCACCCTGAAACTAAAATATCTCTGTTGAAGGAATATCTTGGAATTATTTTATATTATATTTACCATGACTTTTTCAGTGGCAACTGCTCCAACTGTAAATTCTTCCAGTGAGTCAGTCAGCAGTAAGAAAAGAGTTTTGATTGTTGAAGATGATCCAGATCTATTACATCTTTTGCGGGAGTCATTGGAAGTTTACGGCTTTGAAGTTGATGCTTATTCCCAGGCTTCGGACGCCGTCAAATCGTTTTTTGAACCTAACGCGTTTTACAACCTGATACTTATGGATTTAAAACTAGGTGGAATGGACGGTAGAACTGTTTATAAGAAATTCAAGGAACGTGACTCTAAGTTCAAGATTTGCATTCTGACTGGCCTAGAAGTTGACACTACAGCCTTCAGAGAGATTTGCCCGTCATTTGAAGATAAATTTCTAATTAATAAACCTGTTAAAATTAGTTCGCTCGTACAAACGTTGAATTCAGTTTTAGAATCTCCATAGACACTTTCACTCCAATTTCACGTCGACAATTTCTACTAGTTTTGAGATTTCAATTGGCTTTTTAATATATTCTAAAGCGGTATTCTCCATTAATTCGTATGCAGAAATCAAAATAACTTTGATCTTGTCGTCGATCTGCAAAATTTCCTTACCTAATTCAATCCCTGAGAGACCTGGCATCCTCACGTCTGTTAAAATCAGCGCATATTTTGTGTGCTCCGACTTGATCATTTCTGCTGCTTCAATTGAATCAGTAAATATTTCAACAGAATGACCGCGTGATTTGAGTGCATCTCCAAACAAGTACGCCAAGTCCCTTTCGTCATCCACAACCGCTATTTTGTTCCTAATGTTCTTCTTTTGAACCGTAATAAATTACACGCTATGATTTATTTAAGCATGACACGGTATTTACTAAATAATTGAATTAATCGAGGAGTCGCCATGGTTGCTTCCGGCTACCCTCTCCCCTTTTAGTACTGCCTTCCTTAAATCACCATTGACAAGAAGCAAGTCGAATGGGTAGGACCATCCCTTCGTTTAGAATTGCTGCAGAAATGGAGCGTGCAAAACGGAAAGACTTCAGGTCAAAATTGCAGAGCATGAAGGACAAGAAAGAATTTGACCAGATGTTTTCCCTAGTAAGACTTTACAATTCAAACTGTATGATGCAAGCGAGTCCAGTAGTGTTTCATTCAGTAATCATGTCTATTTTATTCCATCATTACAAGCAGTTAATGAAACTGAAAGGTATGAAGAATATACTTCTGCCCAATAATGTACCGACTTGTTATGGTCAAACCCAAGAAGCAACACTAGACAGATATTGTGACCGACACGAATAAAGAGATTAAAATGTCATATTTTTCCGATTCGACTAATAATTAAGTTACGACACCTGCTACTGCTCTTTCCGATTAAATATAATGGGTAATCATGGTAATTGGCCAAGGAATTTGGACTATTGATAGTAACCTATTTTGCAGCGAGGTTATTATTATGCCAAAACTTTTCGTGTTCATCTCGTTCTTCGTTGATACAGAACTTGAGATTGCAGAAAGTGCATTTGACCAAATTTGGCCTTGACTTGCGCTCTAGTTTTATTTTCTTTTCAGTTTCTCTGCGTAGATTATGAGGTCTTGGGATCCGAACACGCTTACTCTTGCTTTTTTCCTGAACTGCGTTGTTAGTTCGTTGAAAATTGGATACGTCTAAGTTGTCAGGCAGGTTCAATTGATTGCCAAAATGAAAGTTTACCCATTGCGAAAGGGTGTGCTTCCAGTCATAGTTATATCCTTGCATACAAACGGATTCGTCAACTAATTTAGTATAATTAACTTTTGCACTTGTTCTTATCATATAATTTGAGTTAGAAAATATTGCAAACTCACTATTACTATCGTCTGTCCAGAGTTGAAGGGGAGGTTCGGACATTTACTTTACATTTATCTTGTGACATGATATTAAAGCGGTTCCATCGGCCGAATAAATTTGCCAAATCCGACAATAGTAAGAAGCGTACCGAGAGCTTAATGCTCATGCTAGCACAGCCGATAACGAGAAGGACCTTGTGTCTGACGCTCAACATGGCTCGCAGGGCAATAATCGAATGGAAGACAGTCCGGTAGATTTTTCATTCTTCCGGATCCCTTCAAGATAAATCATAAACTCTTTTGAGAAATATTCCAATCATGTTACTAGACCTTATGAGTCTCGACTTGTATATTATTAATGAAAAACAGGTCATGGCAAAGGCGGCAAGGAGCCGAGACTAGGGTTATGATAAATCATATCTAAAGTTTAGTTATCGTATGTGCTGCTGATGAGGACCTATATCCTCGTCAGTCGGGAGTTTATGTGAGTATGACAAAGAAATATCAATTAAACCATAACATTGCCTATTACAATTCTGATTCCGGACTTTATGAAACTAAAGTTGGGAGAAATATGACATATGAAGAAACACTGAGAAGTAAATGGATGTGTGAAAAATGTTTGGATACCTTCCCAAATTTTAGAGGTTTACTCAATCACAAAAAAGAATATCATTCTTATTGACGACTGTCTTTTGTAAAGAATTATTTTAGAGATAGCTGCTCCTATCTCAGGTAATAATTGCACAAAAATGTGACAACTAAGCGTGCCACTTTCACAAAAGCAGAAACAGAATATGTTAAGGGATTTGTACCGAACCTGTTATTTTATGGATCAATCGAGGAATACAAATCTGCGTCCGTTTTTACGGACTGATAAAAACGAGTCCAAGCCTGCCCTGGGTAAATAAACCAATCGAAATAATTTTAAGACCAGAGGTTGGCGGATATACCTCAACCTCTGGCCTGCATGTCTCTTCGAACCCTACTAGGTTCAAAGAATAGTCTTGAACCCAGCATATACGGCCATGGTGCAAAAAACCAATCAAAATAACACACGGCGGACAATTTACGAGTTATAGTCTGCCAACGCTAAAAACGATTCCATTACCTTCAGTGTCCCCCTCTCTCCAGGTAGGTCTCTGGGCTTTAAAGCCCCTTCTAGTATTTAGCTTAGCTCAGCTCTTTGGCCTGTACCAGGTTATGTGAAGAAATCGGATTTGGTAACGGCACTTATAGTAAAGGGCACAGGTATTGTGCTAAATGTGAAATCTTCATGATCACTGAAGATAGAGCGTGCCCTTGTTGCAAAAGAAAGTTAAGATATACCGGACACTGGAAAACGGAAAATTATTACAAAATATGAAGGACTTAAACTTACCCTAATTATAAAAGGTGGAACGGGATTGGGACTTGCAATTTCAAAAGGCATAGTTGAGGAACATGGCGGGGAAATGTGGATTGACAAAGAATATACCGGTGGTGCTAAATTCATGTTTAGTTTGCCCATTGAGGATAATAGAATTTGAAAGTATTAGCCGTTGATGATAATAAGGAAATAACTGATATGTTGTCAGTATATTTTGAAGCACAGGGTATAGACTTTAGTGCTATTAATGATGGGAAAGAAGGGTTGGACGCAATTTTGACTACTGACTCAAATTTAATATTACTTGACATAGCCATGCCCGGCTTCACTGGCCTAGATATTATTAATCATCTTAGAAAAACTAACTTGACAGAATCTAAAAACATTGTAGTGTTTACTGCTTCATCAATAAGTGACGATCTCACCGAAAATCTGAAAGGTGCCGGAGTCAAAGGCGTATTAAAGAAGCCTTTGGACATAGATGAACTGCAAAATACTGTATTGAAGTTTAACCCTGATTAGGCCCGGTTTACGATTGTAGGAGAATATCCTGTGTACTGTACAGATCATACGCAGCGGAACTGAAAAACTGCGGTCTACCTATACGGCGAGGCATATTTCAAAGTAACCAGTCGGCAGCAACTATACAGCAAACGTATGGAAAAGGAACAATTTAATAATTAAAATAAAAGAGGTGGGCCTAGTTATGCTCTTATTTTGATGCTGTCTCCCTCTACTTTAACATCATAGATCTCCTGGTCGTTTGTTTTAATGAATGACATCTCTTTACCCACGAATTCCATATATTTTTGCCATGATGGAGGTAAAGGTTCCATTCCAGGCGGAATCTCTAACACAGGCTCCCCCATCTTCTTTCCGGTTGCAATATCAAACTTTGCCGCGTGGAAAGGACACGTTACTACATTCTGGTTAATGTTTCCCCGGGAAAGTCTAGCGTTCATATGGCTGCATCTATCGGCAAAAGCATAGAATTTTCCGTCAAGATTGGCTATTGCAATTTCTTTCCCATTAATTTCTACATGTTTCATATGACCCTTACTGATTTCACTAACTTTGCCGGCTTCGACGTACTCTTGGTTTTGACTCATTGTTCATAAATTACAGACAAGTTAATTTGAATGTTCAAATATTTCTTTGAAAGTAAAGGCCGACCAGATCGAATAAGAGATAACGGAAAGATAAACCATATCGAGATTTCTTTAGACAAACTAGAAGTAATGCAAATCATTGTAAAATCAAATCAAATCTATCAGATTCAGGGATTGGGCTAAATATTTCGAGTTATTCACTAGATATTGGTAAAGTAAAAGCAAATGTTGCCCCTTTTCCATTTGAATTGTTATACCCCCATAACGTTCCTCCGTGGGCCTGTACAATATTTTTACAAATGAATAAGCCCAGTCCGGTCCCCTGATCAGATTTCGATGCAAACTTTGTAAATAAGCGTGGAAGAATTTCCTTGTCTATCCCTTTTCCAGTATCTATAATTGTTACTGATGCTTCGTTTTTTTGCATATTTTTTGATACCTTTATCGAAATAGATCCGTGCTCTGTGAACTTTACAGCGTTATTAATCAAGTTTGAAATTATTTGAAATATCCTCGCTTTATCTGCCACCACTATTATTAATTTGGAACTCTCGAAATCTATACTGACTTCTTTAAATTTGGAATTGATCGCATTATAATTCTTGATATCAGCAATAACATTTCGAATTACATCATTGAGATTAAATTCAGATTTGTTGAGTTTGAAGGTTTGAGATTCTATTCTTGCTACATCTAAAATGTCGCCAGACAATCTCATTAGTCTATCAGCGTTTCTGATGATAGCTGATTGATATTCTTCTCTCTTTTCGGGAAGAGAAGATAGCATTTCTGCGTATCCAGTTATAGCTTGGACAGGGGTCCTAAGTTCATGAGCTGCTATATTTATGAATTCCCTCTGCATAGCGTCATGGTGTTTTAGTTTTTCATACAATTCAGCTTGAGTCCATATCGTGTCAAAGACAAAACTATAAGACTGAGTGCGAGATAGACTACTGGAAAAAGTTGCGAATCCGGTGGCTACCATGAAATCATCTTTTGCATCATCTTTTAGATCGATAATCAACGAAGATCTCCTGTCAACGATCAAAAATGTTGATTTAATCTTGCTACTTTGGTTAACAAAAGGTATATTCCTTCTGACTTTAAAGTTCGGATAAATTGTGGATAGTTCTTCTATGTCAGTAAATTGAGGAAAAACTGTAGAGACATGGTTAGTTAGTTCCTCTTGGTAACTGGGAATAATAACACTGACCTTAACTTTGCGCTCTTTTGCCGCTTTTGTTAAAAGATCAATAATACCAATCTTCTGTGCCCGATGTAGAGCGTTGGGAGTAGCAAAAATTATAGAAATCTCCGACATTGCAGAATTCAGTAGATCAACGTATTGCCTATGCACTTCTCGTATGTCAGATATTATTTTAATTTCTTCGGGTTCGACGCCTTCCTGTATTTCTAAGATCCTGTCTGAGGCGTTTATGCTGGCCCGGTCGTTCCACAAGCGATCAAAAAGGGAATTGAAATGGTTAAGGTAAGTCGGATCGTTGCTAACAAGAGCATTGGCCGGTAAGGACTGCTTTCCTTCTAATACTTTATCGATTGTAAGATTAAATTTCTTGTCTGTCACAATGAAATTAACGGGTATAGCGTTTACGTGCTTTATTTCAAAGCCTAGGCGTAGATATTTCTTAACAATATCTATGTCTTCAAAAGTGTCTATTTTTCCTATCCATCTAACTCCTCTGTGACTCTGCTTGGTCAGAATTTTTGTCAACGGTTTTTCGATTACTTTTCCGATCAAACTTAAACTAGGAAATGATGAGCAACCGTAGAGCCAGAGTGATTCTTCAATTGTCTTCATTAATCTTTCAGTTGCTCTAACACCATCAACCACCTCTGTCCGCAACTCAGAAGAGTATTCTTCGGACGCACTCTCTTCCAACTATATCATAGTTCACAATCAAGTATATTATGGTTAATGGCAACACGGAAACAGCAGATATAAGAGCATTGACAGTCCTTTCTGTTTATTCTACATGTACTTGAAGCATGAGAAAGTATTTCTGCCATTTATGACAATACATGTGAAGCAAAAAAATGGCCGAACAGATTCGAATAAGAGACAACGGAAAGATAAACAAAATCAAGATTCCTTCAGATAAACTAGAAGTAATACAAAAGATCCTAAAATCAAATGTGTCCGATTCAGTGAAGAAAATATTATCAAGCAGTTGTCTGGTGGCGTATGCTGCATTTGCAGATCTATTCCAACACACGAAATAACTTACAACGTAGGGAATGCGACTAGAATTGAACGATATTGTAATAACTGCATTAAAAGCGCGTACGAACGGGGTCCGGGTACTTGACTGGGTGTGGATTGGACGAAATCATTTTTTAAGATTTATGACTATTCTATAGTATGAGCATAGTGTCGCAATATCGTTGTGATAATTGCGGAATTGAATTTGCTAGTATAGCGTCGTTAGAAGTCCACAATTGGACAAAACATCCGAAATCAGAAGAAGAGCGTTTGAAATAGGTATCAATCAATCCACTATTCCGCCGCCGTTTCATTGAACGTTTAGTCATGGTTTATTCTATGTCTTCTTCCAATTCTTTGCCAGAGTTTTGATGTCTTTTTTCGACACCGCGTCTGAGTTAACGAGAACAACGCCATCTCGTGTATCGAACGGCTTTGTATTTTTGCCACGTGGAATTATTGTAAACAAGTCACTTCCACTTTTAACCGTCACTGCTCTTTTCTTAGCCATTGTACTAACTAGTCACTTAAACCTTAATAGCGCCATTCATTGCCATTACTCATCTATCCGGCGCATAATTCTTTATTCCACGCTACCCTTTGACCTAACAAATTTTACAATCGCTCTTTAATAATTCTCTTCAGATTCTGATATGCATATGTCACGAGGGCCGGGGCATCTATAACCCACACACATACTTGTCCTGGCCTATTCTAGTTTTAATGTAAAGAGAAGCAGTTTTATAGCGAGCGAAATAAGCGACCCACATAAGCACCTGGAACACTAAAGGCATAAAAAGAGCCATAGAACCCAATGTAAAGATTTTCAAGTGCGATATTTGCGACGACATTATTAAGAACGCACCCGATAAGCCTCGAGAATCAAATGAAAATGCTAAGAGATTGATGACAGTTATGAAAGCGAATGTGATAAACATGAACCCAGGTTGTTTCTAAGTAGATATTGCTATAAAGAATATAGCATTCCTAGCTGGATCAAGTAACTCTTTTTAGCGACATCTAATATGTTCTTTCGTGGGTTCGATAACTCGATACCGTTGCAATAAGTGTCGAGCGGAATTTCCTAATTTGGCAGAGTTAGATGAACACCAAGATAAAGCTCATACAACCTAATTAAGTGAACATCACTAGCGATAATTCAATTAGTAATCGTCTACATACTGGGCGATTATGAGTACCGAAGCATCCTTCATACACCTTCTATCAACTGACTATTATTGGTCATTAGTAATTATGTGTTACAGAAACGAATTACGTTGGGAATGAATCATAATAAGTGTATTCTATTTGACGCTTGTCCAAATCTGATGATTTAAAGTTCTAGGAAATAATGCAGATGAGAACTCTTATTTGATCTCTTAATTGTGAAATAATTACCTCATCGAGAACATAGGAGGAATTTCTAAGGTATCATTCAACCTACTGCTAGTCTAATCTTCTTTTTTGATCGTCTACTATTTCTTCTACAAACTTAGTGTCACAGTTTGGACAGAAATATTCTCTAGTATTGCTTTGCAGATTTGTTCCAGGATTGTATTGTGACCCTGAGACTTTTGAACCGACTTCCATTTGTGTATTACACATTTTACAATATTTTTTCTCTTCTGACATTACTTTCATTTTGCACACCAGATTAAAAAAAGCTACTATAATACTGTGATAGACGAATGGCAATCACTCTACAGTATAATAAATCGATCAAACGTGTTTCTACGCTTTTTTACTCTTTTCCCATGTGCATACCGGTACGGATGACTTTTCCTTGACCCTTCTTGCAATAAGATGAGTGGAGGATACACGTTAGGCAGATAACTGAAAGAGGGGGACACAGCCTTTTGCTACCAGTCAGATGGAGATATTGTCTAGAACTTTATATGCCGGAGGCGGGACTTGAGCCCGCGACCTTTCGATTATGAGTCGAACGCTCTGGCCAAGCTGAGCTACCCCGGCCCGATCAGCAGTTTTCTTTTACTGGTTTCTCAGTACATAATATAATCTATTAAAGAGTTTTTTTATTTATGGTATTACGTATAAAAGAATTAGTAATTGATTACTATTATGCGTCAATACTACTACAATATTTACTCCATATTTTCTAAATACCTATTCCAGTTTTGGAGATTGAGTATCAGGTAATTGATTGTTTGGTAAGAATTGATTTATAGAATGCTACATACTGACGTAGGTAATTCATTTCTATTTACAATAAATATCCATCTCGATGTTCTAGGTTAAACGTCCTTATAATTTAAGTGTCAACAAGTTTTGACCAGACATCTTTGTTACTTCGATTAGTTCCAATCTTTCGAGTCTTTTGACTAATCTCCAAAGGCTGGTTTTAGGCAAAATAAATTTTGTTCTAATTTCAGCTTCAAATGCTGAACCACCATTGTCGGCAAGAAAATAAATAACCTTTTGATCCTCTTCGTGCAGATCATAGTGATTCAATAATTTTGTTTCAACCAATTTCCTAAGGTCTAAATGTCTATCTTCCTTAATCCCTTGATCAAAGCTACGATTTGGTAAATCTAGATTGGTTGGCGGTTCCGATTCACTATGCTTACTCTTCTCTTGGTTCGTGCCATGATGCAAAAAATCATCTAAAATAGACTTTCGTACGTTTAAATTGTTGGAATTATTGTAGTTTTTCCTCGACTTTAACTTCATAAACAACACGATAACAAGTCCAACTACTACAATTGATGAAATAACTCCTATGATTGGAAGAACCGAATAATCTTTAGATTCAGGTTTATTTCTCAATGATTCGATCGCCATTCCAGCGAGATTGATAGCATCTGCATAATTTCCAATCGCAAAAGTCCTGTTCGATTGCGACAGAAGCGATTCTGCCTGGTTTACATTCAACTTCATTTGTTGAGCCCTAATCATCCTCTCTTTTGCATTACGAATACTTTCTTTTGCAAGTTCAAAATCAGTTGAAACTTTATTAACCAGAGATGAGGAATTACTTGCAAGTCGTTCTGCATCGACCAAGTTACCTTTGTCCAGAGCCAATTGAGCTTCCTCTAATAATACATCAGCTCGAGTCAAATTAATTCCAACGAAATTACTTTGCGCAGCTATGATATCATTTCGTGCGGAAATTAATGTCGTTTCAGCTTGTTCCCTTGTACCAACATATCCCAAAATATATTTAACGGTGCTCTTTCCAGGTTCAAATGTAAGCAATTCTTGCTCCCCGAGCCGCCGGATCAATTTTGGCTGATGGTCCCCTAGGCTGGTAACTACGGCGTCAGTAGGTAATTTGACTGTAAATATTGAAGTTGAATTTATTGAAAATGTCCAAGTCCTGTCTTGCTTGTCTACAATTGTAGGAGTGATATAGGTAATTCTGATGTCGGCTGATCCTTGAGGTTTTATTCTAAGCTCTTTACTTTTTACTATAACATAAGATGATAGACTATGTGAAGAATAATTCTTAACATCTAAATTAGTAACATTTGTACCTAGGAGATCGATTGATATTTCCTTGGCAGAAGGATTAGATTTTATGTCCTGTTGTATCAGGGCATCACCATTTGAAAAAATGCCAATAAACATAGAAGTAACGGAGTAATCATTTTCAGAACCAAATACTTTCGCATCAAAATGAACACAACAACCAAAAACCATAACAATTAATGCAAAACTAGTTACTTCATTGAAGAATATCTATGAACTCCTCCAATTCGCAGTCATGAATCAATTTAATTTGACAGTCAATTAGAATAAACCGGCAAAAAGATATAAGTCTTGTCAGGTATTTCTTGAATGAACTAAATCTCAAGCGTTGTCAATAGTAACGTCATGGTGT
Source organism: Nitrososphaeraceae archaeon (assembly GCA_036558405.1). Taxonomy (GTDB): domain Archaea; phylum Thermoproteota; class Nitrososphaeria; order Nitrososphaerales; family Nitrososphaeraceae; genus TA-21. The sequence continues at coordinate 23,673 of DATBFR010000049.1, forward strand.
AGTCCTCTGAAATAATTGAAATCATTTTGGACAGCCGAAATATTCGGAGTCAAGTATTGTCAGTAACAAGGTATTTCTTAAGATCGGATGTCGAATAATTCTCTACCCACTTGAATTTTCGCTGCAATGTTGCCGTGTAAATCTTGGTCCAATCTAGCTCCAAATAATCAGCCCATGCTTTGAAGACACGAGGATCAATATAATTTCGTAAAGATGTACCCAGGTTATAATCTCTCGTTTCTTCCTGTAATTTGAGTTGAAGCTTCAGTTTTTCCAACCGATCCTGGGCCCTTTTCAGCTGCATACCTGATTTGAATTTCTGAGTGCTTATTTCAGATTCAAGTGATTCAATTTTCATCTTCTTTTTATTAACTGATGCCTCAAATCTTTCCAACATAACCTTTGCGGCGGGATTTTTTGGATCGATACCTTTTTTATGATTACATGTTATCGCAGCTTGCAAGTTTGCAATTCTTGCGATGTATACTTTTCTTGCTTCAGGAACATTTTTCGTCACAGGGATTGGTGGTTTTCTTAGGGATTCTTTGACTACTTGTGTAGATATGTAAGTCCTGAAGACTTTGGCGGTAAGGTGTGGCATATTGTTTCTGTCGATTGACCTTAAGAAAGCGTTCACCTTGGAAGAATTGATTTCATGAAAAATTTGATCTTTTTCTCCCTTCCCCTTCATGAAATAGATTAGGTTATCATATAAGCCTCTTGTATCACTTGAATTTACTTCAAGAGTTTTTTGCCAAGGAACACTATCTTTTCCAAGGAAGTTGAATTCTATCAGAAGCGCTCCTTCTTTTCGTGGGAACCTTATATGTTCTGCTCTTAACGTAGTTGCACCCACTGTATCTGCTTCATCCGGATCTTTTTCATCGCCGACCCTTAATGCCAATTTAAAAATTAAGTAGCAAACCGTGGCAATCTTTCTAATACGATCATCCTTCTTAGTAAGCATTCTTGATATGATTTCCCTTTGTACTTTCTCTATGTATTTTTCAAGGGTCTTTGCCCTATCATACTTTAGTTTATCGTTGTCTTGACGCAGAGTGGCTGAATCGTGCAGCCATACATATTTTCTCTTTGAGGTCAAATTTTCGGTCCAACAGGCCAACCAAGTGGAACTATGGTCATGGACTATCCGCTTCCAAACACCTTCTGGAACAGGTGCATTTTCACCAAGGTTCAAGGTAACATCGCTGCATTTTATGCGAGGTTTCCATCTTCCCCTTAACGGGTGTTGTCCTCTTCCCATGAATAATCCTGGTGGTTCTACAAGCCAATTGGCGACCTCAACTTCATTCTCATCAACGTACGCTTTCCCAAATATTCCTTTAATTTTTTCCCTTTCAGTCTTTTTGGCTAGTGAGATCTTTTTCCTCTCTTCTTTTGGAAGCAATTTTACACGCTCTTTTTCAATTTCCTTTATTTTTGCCTCCTTGTCCACTAGTTCAAATGCTTCAGCAAAATCGATATCTTGAATTTTATTCAAGTTCGCGAATTTTTCAGGGAGTATTTTTCTTAAGTCGTAAAGGAAATTTGTTTGAAAAACAGTATCGTTTACATAATGCGTATTCTTCTTCTTTGCCCATGCGTAAATCAACTCCTCCTGATCTCGATTGAGCAATACGTTTTCACCCATGATCCTAATAGATATTCCCCTCTGCAGATATTCAGGAGGAAATGCTACCCCTCTATGCACCAAAGTATTCCATCGATGACGATTAACAAGCGCGGTCGATTCCATTTGGTCTATGGAAAGTTGCTTAGGGAACTATTGATAAACTTTCCCTAATGCAATTGAATTCTTTTCTCCATTGTAAACGATTAGAATAGTCTTCAGATTACTAAAATAATTGATAATTCATTGACAAATCATGCAAACTTTATTAAATAATCGTTTGGGTTTGAACATGATTGAATTCAATCGAGTTGTCACAATTCAAAGTATTTTCAACGGTTCTATTGAATGAAAAAACAAACTTACGTGATTTAGTAGATGAATTTGTAAATGCGTATATCTTGCTCAATTCCACCAAAAATTTCAGCTACAGAATATTGATACCCAGGTACAAAGATTCATCTAATTTTCAAGCTAAGAAGTTAGGTTTATCAATTCAGGGGGAAATAATACTCACGATGAAGAGGTTTAATCTGAAACCTTCAATAAAAGAAATCAGATACCTTCATGACAGTGACCATTATGGCTGGCTTTTTGTCTCGCCAGAATTGATGGTAAGAATAAGCAATTAGAATTAACTAAATTTTCTTTCACTTGAATCGATCTTTTGAAAATGGTAAGTCTAAGTGCAATATGTTGCTTGTGAAAATAGCAATTACTAAGCCTAACAAGACGCCACCGACCATATCAGAAAAATAACCCTCATTCAATAATAACTGTGAAATGATTACAGACAAAGGAAGCAACCATATCAAATACCTAGAAAGAGCTATGCGTTTAGACAAGGAATATCCAATTATGAACGAAAAAGCGACTACACTGGCAACATGATTAGAAGGATAAGAGAAATTTCTAGATGAAGGAGTCATGCTATCGCTCTCTAATTTATAGCCCGAAGGAAGGAAATCCAATTTGATAGTCTCTGCAGGTTTGGAATGACGAACTATGGGCTTCAAATAACTACTGATTAAAGTAATAATCACGATGGTGATTAGGAGGATCATCCCAGTTTTCCTTGTCCTTCCAATAATAGTCAATATTATTGAAACTAGGATTAGGTAAATAATTTCTCCAAAAGAAGCAAAAACGATTATAATATACAGCATAATATCGTTCAATTTCAAGTTCCCCAACAAAGTATTCAAGAAGATATCCGAACCTGAAAATGTGCCGATATGGACTAATATTGTCAGGACTCCGAAAAAAACTACTAGCAGTACGAAGACAGGTGTACGAAGATGCACAAGCCATTTAGAAGGTTGATTTTCAATACTAGTCAATTGGGTTACCTCTCGAGTAAGTTACCTTGTGCTTTTAATTGAACATCCCCATATCAAGTATGTATTTGATACCATCCTCGCCCTATGAATATGACACCTTCGTAGTATCAGAATTTCAGCATAAGCATTAGTTCTAGCCCGAAATATTTAAGCGCAGGTTAGGAAATTGCGTAATCACAGGGATTGTGTGTCACCTTCTATCTTCTCGGCAAAACCGGGGTCCTTCTCCGCATAGTACTTTATCATTCCGACCTTTAAGACCTTGAGTGACAGTAATGCACATTTAATTCGCGCCGGACCCAGATTTGTCAAGCCAATATTTTCAAGTATGTCTTCTTTCTTCAAATCCTTTAGAAACTCCAGATCCTTTCCCATTACCATTTCTGTAAGCATCGATGCGCTTGCTTGGCTAATGGCACATCCTCTACCTTCAAATTTTATCTCCTGAACTTTGTTCGAATCAATTTTCAAATGAATATCTATTTCATCTCCACACAAGGGATTGCTGTCGTGTACACTAACGTCTGCAAGTGCTAGCTTACCTTTATTTCTAGGATTTCTATAATGATCTAAAATAATTTCTCGGTATATATCATCGCTCATAATCTGAATATCCTCCTAGCGTCATTAAGGGCATAAATCAGTCTATCTACGTCTTTTCTAGTATTATAAATGTAAAAACTAGCTCTAGAAGTGGCAGAAACATTTAGTCGCTCCATTAAAACCTGCGCACAATGATGACCCGATCGAATTGCTATACCGTGCTTATTTACGATAGTGGCAAGATCGTGTGGGTGTATATCGCCGATATTAAATGAAATAACCCCCCCTCTTTCTTCCGCTTTGTTAGGTCCATAGACCGTAACGAGCCCAATAGTAGACAAACACCTCAGTGCATAGTCAGTGAGTTCAATTTCATGTTTTCTAATATTGTCCATGCCAATTTCGGATAAATAGTCTATTGCGGTCCCGAACCCCACTACATCGGCGATGTTCGGTGTTCCCGCCTCAAACCTAAACGGAATATCATTATAGAACGTCTCGTTCTTGAAAACTTCCTTAATCATATCACCCCCCGCTAGGAATGGATCCATTTTTTCGATTAATTCCCTCTTTCCATATAAAATACCCACACCTGTTGGCCCCAACATCTTATGTGCGGAGAAAGCCAAGAAATCACAATCAAGGTCCTGGACATCAACAGGCATGTGTGGAACTGATTGTGCACCATCTACAATAACTGGGATGCCATACTTATGAGCAGATTTTATAATCCTTTTGATAGGAACAATCGTACCGAGTACATTTGACATATGACTTACCGAAACTAATTTTACTTTACCACTTTCTATCCTTTGAAAACAATAGTCAAGATCCAAATATCCATTTTCATCAATGCCAATATAGCTTAGCTTCGCGGACATTTCTCTTGCCAATATTTGCCAGGGAACAATATTGCTATGATGTTCTAATTCAGTAATTAGAATCTCGTCCCCCTCCTTGATATTCCTCCGTCCCCAGGAATAAGCCAGCAGGTTTAACGATTCTGTAGTATTTCTCGTAAAAATTATTTCCTCGGGAGATTTAGCGTTAATAAACTTTGCAACCTTGTGTCTAGTAAGCTCATAGGCACGAGTGGATTCTTCAGCAAAATCGTAGACTGCTCTGTGAATATTGGAGTTGTTGTTCATGTAATAGTTTGCAATTGATTTTATTACTACGAGTGGCTTTTGAGTTGTAGCAGCATTATCAAGATATACAATTTCAGTTTTTCCACCTATCTTCCTCTTAAGAATTGGAAAGTCATCCCTAAGTGTATTTATATCAAGGATGCCCTTTTGCAATATAAGGTAATTATCTAACAGTAGATATAAACTTAGATTAGTTTGAATGGATGTGAGAATACTCTAACAGAACTTACTAGAATTTTCATATATATTTAAAATCAACAACTTCCGAGACCCTGTGTTTAGCCCAAATGATTGAAATGGTGCGCGTGTGTATTCACATTTGCAAAGATTATTAATCGCAACTGATTTTAGCCAAAAGAGGCAGTTCATCTCTCCTATCAGACTTACCCAACTAGCAATATTATAGGGATTCGATCTGCTTGTTTGCAAAGTTTCCCTTACAGTGTTGTTACAGTTCAAGCTCAATTAAGCCTGAAAATAGTGTTCAATTCGCAAAACCAAATTTTCGCCAATAATTTTAAGTCAGGAAATGATTTTTTATTTTTTGCCATTGGAAAGCATTTTGTAGGATAAAAGTTAGGTTACCTTTTGCTAATGATGGATTCTCTTTTTTCTGTCCCGAAAATAAGTTCCTTCTAGTGTCCAAACATTTTTCAGAAAGAAATTCCTACCGTAATATAAACAGAAGCGACTATTGAGCTCGTCATTGTAATAGAATAAGAATAGTATTAATTTGGAACCTTATTCTCAAATTAGGAAATCGAAGCAAAACAGTAAGGGAAAATTTATTTTTGCGATAGATGACTAGTAGTCAGTTGTACTTTAGTTCAGAACTTATGAACATTGGTGGCTCTGAATGGATAATCATAGGATTGCTAATTGTGTTTTTATTGTTTGGCTCTAAAAAACTTCCTGAATTTTCTAGAATGATTGGAAAGGCAGTAGGCGAGTACGAGAAAGCTCGGATAATTACCCAAAGAGAATTTTCTGAATCAATGTCATCACTAAAAGCTGACTATGTAGGACCCAAGGTAGTGTCTCCCCTAAATTCAGAACGTGAGAAGCTGGAAATGATAGCCCATTCATTGGGAATAGAGTTTACTAACGAGAGCGATGATGAGCTACGAAAACTTATTTCTAATAAGATGGGCTTGGTAAAATAAAGTAAATTAGGCGTATAATTCAAGATTTAAATATGTGCCCTCTTGAGAAATGGTCGTGTCTGATCCATCTAGTAACAATAGACATGAGGCTAATAATGGGGCAATTAATCCCTTTAAGGTAGCACTTACCCAACTTGATGAAACGGCCAAGGCACTGGATTTGGATGATGGTATGCATCAAATTTTGGCGAATCCAAAGCGAGTTCTATTGGTCTCACTTCCAGTTCAAATGGATGATGGTCAAACAAGGGTCTTCTCAGGCTTTCGATCTCAACACAATGATGCTCGAGGTCCATATAAGGGCGGTATTAGGTATCATCCGCAAGTCACAATCGACGAGGTGAAAGCTCTTTCCATGTGGATGACATGGAAGTGTGCAATAGCTGATATCCCCTACGGAGGTGGAAAAGGTGGAATTATTTGCGATCCAAAGTCCATGTCATCTGGTGAACTTGAGAGATTAACTCGAAGATATGCTTATGCTATTTCTGACATCATAGGTCCCCATAAGGACATTCCTGCCCCTGATGTTTACACGGGCGGGAAGGAAATGGCTTGGATAATGGACACCTATTCTGCAATTAAAGGAAATTTCGTTCAGCCTGAAGTAATAACAGGAAAGCCATTAGCTATTGGAGGTTCATTAGGCAGAAATGAAGCTACCGGCAGAGGTTTAGCCATTACTGTAAGAGAGGCCTCTAAAAGGCTTAGGATTGATATGAAGGGTGCCAAACTTGTGGTGCAAGGTTTCGGTAATGCAGGTCAGTTTTCTGCACAGTTTTTAGAAGAACAAGGGGCAACACTCATAGCCGCGAGTGATTCAAAAGGCTGTATAATGAATAAGGAAGGTATTTCGGTTTCGGCTCTTAGAAAGCACAAGGAAGAAACAGGATCTGTTTCTGGTACCCCGAATACTAGGACAATAAGCAACGAGGAACTCCTGAGATTGGATTGTACTATTCTAGTTCCGGCTGCGCTTGAGAATCAATTAACAAATCATAACGCTGGTGAGGTGAAAGCAAAAATAGTTGCCGAAGCAGCAAATGGTCCTACTACTCCAGAAGCTGATAGCATTCTTTTCGAAAAAAAGGTGCTTCTTATTCCAGATATTTTGGCAAACGGGGGCGGGGTCACTGTTTCTTATTTCGAATGGCTACAGAATCTAAGGAGGGAGTATTGGACTGAAAAATATGTCAATGAGCGCCTGGATTCGAATATTACAAAGGCCTTTTCAGATGTTTATGATGTGCATATGAAAAGGAATTTGAACATGCGCAAAGCTAGCATGATTCTAGCAGTAAACAAAGTGGTAGAGGCTACAAAGATCAGAGGTGTGTGGCCTTAGTTGCAATTGCAATTACTTCAACGTTTGGGTTCTTAACTGACCATTAAAAATGGTATAAATATCTTACTAGCTCCGGCTGTAGTCACCCTAGTCAGTTGAGAACGAGTGACCACATGAGCAACTCTTCGTAACGTTGGGGTTATTGATCTTGAAACCCGAGCCCATTAGGCTCTCTATGTAATCAACATTTGCTCCCTTCAGGTACTTTTGACTATAGCTATCTATAATCACTTCCACGCCATTCTCGTTAATTATTGCGTCGTCTTCATCAGGCTTCTCCTCAAAACCCATGCCATAAGATAGTCCAGAGCAACCTCCTCCAGAAACATATACACGTAAGTAGAGTTTATCCTTATTTTCTTGTTTCATGAATTCTCCAATTTTCTCAGCTGCTTTTGGAGTAATGCTAATTAGCCTAGTTTGTTCAGCGCTTTCCATTACGATAAATTGAGTCAATAAAATATAAGAATCTTTTGTTCCGCAATTCTAAATTAAGGTCCATTAGTCCATTAGCTTGAAGGATGCGAATTTACGAAAGATTCGCCACGAACTATTTCGCATTCTGTTTAATGCTAGCCCACTTGGCTAAAGATGCAGCTGCGGTTACCCACGTGATTACAGATTGATAAACAGGAACATTCGACCGTTCGATTCTATTAGAAATCGCCTGAGTGAATGGACCTCCCATTGCACCTACAAGTAAGGGCTTCTTCTTTTGTTTCTGGAAGCCTGCCAATACTTCAACTATCTTCTCTTCCAACGGATCATCTTGAAATACAAACCATGGCATGATGATGTCCACGTTAGGGTCACTCATGAACCCATTTATTGCAAATTCGTAATCACTTGCACTAGCTGAACCTGTAACATCGCAAGGATTACCGATCACATAAGTCGCAGGATAATGGTCCTTAAATGCCTTCATAGTGGATTCGCTAATCTGCGCCAGTTGTAATCCGAGCCTTTCAAAGTTATCAATTGCCGCGATTATGGGTCCTGCCCCGTTAGTAACCATTGCTATTCGATTGCCCTTAGGAAGTGGTTGCCATGTCAATGCCTTGAGGGATCCGGTTAATTCTTCATAACTATCTACAGAAACGATTCCTGCTTGTGCCAAGGCTCCGCTTATAACTGCAAATGAGCCACCAAGTGATCCAGTGTGTGATGCAGCTTGCTTTGCTCCCCTTGTTGATCGTCCGTTCTTGAACACGACAATTGGTTTCCCATATCTTCTTATGGTGGACCTAGCTGTATTCATAAACTTACGTCCATCTCCCAGTCCTTCAACGTAAAGTCCTATCACCTCGGTCTTAGGGTCTTCTGCAAGGTATTGAATCATATCTGCCTCGTCAACATCAGAACGATTTCCGTACGAGATCATCTTGCTTAATCCAAATGTATCAGACGTCTCCATGAAGGCAATTCCCACTGTCCCGCTCTGGGACAGGAATGCGACATTACCTTTCTTAGGTCGTATCATTCTTGCATGCCCCTGGAACGCACAGTCTAAACGATTGTCACCATTGAAAATGCCAATACAGTTAGGTCCGATTATTCGGATTTTCATTTCCTTTGAAAGTTCTTGTATTTGTTTTTCGATCTGAGCACGCTCTCCTCCTAATTCCTTTCCTCCACCAGAGATCACCACCATGTTGTGGATGTTTTTCTTACCACACTCCCTTAACAAATCAGGCACAAACTTAAGATCAACTGTTACTATTACAACATCTATCGGATCCTGTATGTCTGAAAGGCTTTTGTATGCTCTTAGTCCCATTATTTCAGGATATCCTTTAGCATTAACAGGATAGACTCTTCCTTTGTATTCATGTTTTACCAAACTTTCTAGAACTGAATTTCCAATCTTCCCAACCTCTGGTGAGGCGCCTATTAGAGCTACGGATTTTGCATTGAAGAACTGATCCATGTAATTGGAGTCAGGAGCCGCTGTAGAAATGACGTTAGTTGTGGAATTCTCCTTTAGAATTATTTTAGCATCAACAACATAATAGGAGTCTGGATATATGACTACAGGATTAAAATCAACGCTTTCATACTTACCCGCCAAATCAGTGCCTAAGACTCCTATACTCGTTATAGCCTTGGCCAGCATATCCAAGCTAATTGGTTCTGAACCGCGAAATCCTTTAAGTAGCGCCTTGCCTTTCAAACTCTCAAGCATTTCACGTGCATCACTTTCTCCAATAGGTAAGACTCTGAAGGAAACGTCTTTGAATATTTCAGTATAGATTCCACCTAAGCCAACCATTATGCAAGGTCCAAATTGTGGGTCATTTTGTAGGCCAACGATCAATTCTAAACCTTTAGGAACCATTTTTTCAAGCAATACACCTTTCACATTATATTTCCCCTTTAGACGAGTATACATCTCGTCGAATGTAGCCCTCACTTCCTCCTCTGATTTTAGCCCGACTTTTACTCCACCAACATCTGTCTTATGCAAAATATCCTCGGAGACTATTTTCGCTACAATTGGAAATCCTATTCTACGAGCATTCTCTTGCGCGTCACTAGCATTTGTCACTAGGGCGTAATTTGGAACTTTTATACCATATTTCTCGAGTATCTGTTTAGCAGATTCTTCAGTTATAACCTTCGCCTTGCCTATAAAGGAGTCGACAATTTCATCGACCTTTGTTCTCTCAACCATTTCTTACTCAGACGAACAAATTGGCGCTCTTTGCATCTAATTAACTTTACTGACATCAAATGTAAAACAAATAATGTACAAGGGGGTTGAGGAAATTAGTTTAATACTTAGAGCCTGAACTTTAAACAATTCTTGAGTAAATATGTCTCTTGAGTGCGCCTTCAACTTTTCGTTCTTTCTTTAATTCTATCTTAAGAAGATCGGATGGGATTAGTTTAAACTCAGAATAGCTAGAAATGGGAGCATGCAATTAATACGGTCTACAATTTTTTTTATTCTAGCCTTCTTTACAATTTATGATCAGTAAAAAATTAGAGTTCACCTTGACATTATTAATTCCAGAATTCTGAGTAGAAATCGTCTCAAGCCACTTACTAAACTTAAAGGCGAAAATTTTATTGACTCATGACTTGGGGTATTAATTGAGAGCTCCCTATATGTCATTAGGAAAAGAGCACCTTTTGACGTTGTATCATAGTGGAACCCCTTTCTAGTAGGGCATATTAATCCGTGCTTACTCATTTCGAGCAAATATTTGTTTAGATCTGAGGCGTTTAAACAAGTACTTAATTTAGTCCTGAGTCGATAAAGATCAGATCCTCTACGCGATTCTTGAAGTATTGCATATACAACTTCAAGACGACTTACAGATTCCACAGAAGCAAGAGATTAGTATTGAATAAAAACCTCGGCATAAACTATTATAGTAAATGAATTTTTTGTTTTTCCAGTATTTTTATTGCGTTGAATTACAACTCGGAAGTACGGTATCTATCTTTCAAGATTGAAATGTGAGGTTATCTCAAGTTAGCCTTGACGGACCTATCCTTAACTTTGAATAAACAAATTTTGATAAGTATTAACAGAAACAAATAATCTGACAATATATAGTCACAAAAAAATAGAAAACGGTAAAAATATTTACGATATTTTGAAATGGAACATAATAGAAGCTATTGTCTCTTAGCAGGCCATCATAATATATTTAGGAATATTCGCGATTTTCAATCTATCTACAGTACAACATATATTTTTCCCTCCCGATGAAATCTTTGGTCATATCCATTCTTTAATTTATTAAGTGAAAGTTCGTTATTACAAAAGTGGTCGTAATGTGAACCACCATTCACTTTTTCAATTAGTACCGTGATATCTATCCTTACGGTCATTAATCAAATAATATCCCTTATGTTCCTCCTATTAAGATCGTATTATTGGTTTTTAGAAACCCTTGCTAATAAGAAGAAAATTTGGAAACAGATGTGTTAAATGTTGTTACTTGTAAGCTACTACTATTATTGCTCCGCCAAACAACCTTTCTTCCAATACCACTTTCGAAAATTTATTGGCAAGTAATGCGTATAGCTCGCTATTCCTTGGCCATTTAACATATGTTCCGTATAGTGTTTTAAATTTTAACCCCTGTCTTCCAGAAACTGAAAATGCCACAAACTTCAAGAAATACTTTAAATAAAAAGAAACTAGGCATCGAAATAAGCTATTGTCAGGTTTTCCAAGGTCTACCACTACAAACCTCCCGTTTTTCTTTAAAATTCTGTGAATTTCAGATATTGCAGACACTAGTGATATCGAGTCCCTTAGCGAGTAACCACATAATACAGCATCAAAGATTTCATCCCTAAATGGCATTCCCTCGAATATTCCGCAGGACAAATTTTTGACATTCTCAGTACCTAAGAACCTTCTGGCATTCTGTAACATCTCGCTAATTGGGTCATACATGACAACGCTCACCTTCCAATTTAGCATAGTTGACAGCAGTAAAGTCATGTTTCCAAACCCCGAGCCGGCATCTAACACGATGTCACCCTCGTTAACCTTTCCCTTCAGTCCTTGTTTTCTATATCTTATATCTTGTCCCAGTGAAATGGCTCGATTGACCTTATTGTACACAGGAATAAGATTTCTGAGAACTTCTATGACTTCTCTCCAATAGGTTTGTCCTAGCCCTGCCATCTGGCTGTCGCTTTCGCACATATGGTCGGATAGGTAATAAGTATTATTGAATTCAATCTACCTGAAGATAACCCTTATGAAATTTTAAATATCTACTCTCATTTTTGCAAGCACGATTTTTGCCCCATAGCAAGTTTCACAACCTTGATAAGGGTCTGAACACTAATAATTCTCAATGTCTTCTGTTCTTGAATTTATCTGCGAATATTGTGGATCCAGACTGATGCATAGTAACCCAAATACTCTAGAAAGTATGAAAGAAGTACATAACCAATTGTGCGCTGTAAAAAGGCAAAAGGCAAGCCCGGCAGCCGCTCTATCCCCTGCAAAGGCCGTGACTCAAGTTCCGTCAACTGTTAATTCACAAATATCCAGTTCGTCAGCGCCAGTAGTAGAATCATCTGCGCCAAGTTTAACCCAAGGCTCTTCAGGCACTGCAGGTCCCACTACAATTTCACTCTCTGGTTCAGGGACATCATATTCTAAAGTAGAAGGACCAATTGATCCAGCTTTTAAATCAAAACGCCAGGTTACTGGAACATTTCAAGGAATCAAGGTATGGGGACCTACTGATCCTCCTGGCCAGCTTGGAATTTGGGGAACAGAGGTGACTGTCGATTTTGATATATGTGTTGCTGACGGTGCATGCATTGAAGCTTGTCCTGTTAATGTTTACGAATGGTTAGATACTCCAGGACACCCTGCCTCTGAGAAGAAACCATTCATGATCAGAGAAAAAGATTGCATATTTTGTATGGCATGTGAAAATGTTTGTCCTCCTCAGTGCGTAAAAATATTCCAGAAAGGATCATGATAACCCTGTCCTTTAGTTGAGATACAGTTTTTCATTTTAAGGTGTGTTAGGTTTTCTTAGTTTCTCGTCTAATCATTAATGAAATCATTTAAGCTCGTAGCCACTGGAGGCACGTTTGATCTCTTGCACAAAGGTCACTACGCTCTTCTATCGAAGGCATTTGAAGTGGGGGAACACGTAATAATTGGTGTAACTAGTGATGAATTTGCAACCAAACAAAAGCCTAATGAAAAGCTTATGAATCGTTATCGTCAAAGGGTAAGAAACCTTGAAAAAGCCTTATCTTGCAGGTTTGGAGATGTAGGTTTCACTATCAGCAAACTAGATAATATTTATGGTCCTACAGTTCTGTCCAATAATGTTGAAGCTATTGTGACCAGTAACGAGACTAAATCAAATGCGTCGGAAATAAATGTAATCCGTAGGAAAAATGGTCTTCAGCCATTAAAAGTAATCACTATTCCGACTGTCAGATCTAAGGATGCAATAAAGATATCATCTAGCAGAATACGCGCAGGACTGATTGATGCAGACGGAAAATTGATATGATTTACCTATGAATTCAAGCATTCCTAGACTTTGGCCAAATTATTCAGGAACTTGACGAAAAGTACACTTTCATTGAAATCTGCAGATTTCAATAGTTTCTTCTTGAATAGTAGGTCATTTATGAAGTCTTTTAGTCTACTGCTATTGTTCGCATCCTTCATAATTATTGAATGACATGATTTATCCTTTAACATGATGACAACTTCGTTATCTACGGTTTTTATTATCCCTAAAATATAAGTTAACTCATCACTTTGGTGTGACAGCATGCCTACAAGCTTTTCTGATTCGTACGCATCTAGACATTCAAACGTAGCCAAATCTTCTGACATCTGCTCGACCGATCGTCTGGATTCGTTATCCTTCATATATAAATTCAGAGACCTTATCTCGAGCCTTTTCTCTTTTCTTCTGAAAATCAGAAAGGAATCTTACTGAGTTGTCAGATAGATCATGCTTGCATTCTCCGCACAATAAATTGCCACTCCTGCACTTTATTGCCCTTTCAGTCGAAAATTTAGGATTGTCGAATAAGTATTTCAAATATGAGAACACTGGACAAATGTCTGGATTTCCCCCTAATTTCCTCTGCAGAGTAACAGTTGGCTGCCCACCAGTGAAAGCCGAAGAGATCTTGTTTTCTATGACTTCAGGGCAGTCTGTAGTTAATAGTGCGCTCTCAGGTTTGGAAGATGACATTTTCCCAGAACTTTCAAGAGAAGGTAAAAATTTGCTATGAATCTGTGCGGGTTTAAAGTATCCCATTTTTTCTGCGATATCACGAGTTATCCTCCAATAGGGATCCTGATCAATTGCTGCAGGGATCAAGACAGGTGTGGGTTTATTTTCAATTAAAGAAGGCAAAAAGCAAGGGACAGCTTGGATTGCAGGAAACCCTATCATACCTATGTTCGTGGAATTCTTGAAACCGAAAACAGCTTTTGCGGTAGAGAAGGTAATTCTCTTTGCAATTTCGATCGCCATTGAATAAAGATACTGAATATGTTTGATATCAATTATTATTTTAGTTCTTTCAGGTTTAAATCCAATTGCTATAACATCTAAAATATTTTCTTGGGTGTACTTCTCAATCTTAGCCATGGAATTGTCCTGACCATAAAGGAATTTTTCATCATCCGTCATTTGAAATAGTAGCGGTGAATCAAATTTGTCCTGCAGATGCTTGGTAAATAACCAAGGCATTAGGTGACCCAAATGACTCATACCAGATGGACCTCTACCTGTATACAAGTAAAATTTTTCCCCTTGTGTAAATCTATCCAAAATCCAATCGAAATCTCTATGGGAAAAAAAGAAATTCATTTCCAGCAACGGATGAATTTCGCCAACAATTGATTTTATTTTTTTGAGTAACTCATCAGTGATTTTGTGAGTTCCAAACTTCTTAATGAGTTTGTCATAATTCACATACCCGTCAACCGACCATGGAGTAATACTGGGTTCCAATTGTAACTCAATTACCCTCCGTGTCGTATTTTTTTATCCGCGAATCCGATCTCATTGTATTTCTTTTCTAATAGTCGATTGGATTAAACGTTTAAAAAGTCTACCTCCTCTGATTCCTTTAATATCCTGATGTCAAATTTAGGTTTACACCCAATAGAAAAGAAAATAATGATATTCTTAAACAAGAAACAGGCTGGGTCTACATTTTTGGATGCGATCGTAGAAGGAACAAAGCTGTCGGTCGATCAAGTAAGGCGCGGAATTGAATGGTTGAAGTTCAAGAACCTCGTGACCGTGTCTAATGAAAATACGACATATATAACTTCCAGCGTTATTAGAGGGAACGCAGAAATAAAATTACCTGAAAGAATCATAGTAGGTCATATTTCAAGAACTGGTAAAGATTCTATTGAAATTAAGGATCTCGCTCAAGGGGTTCGACTTGAACGAGCTGACTTTAATGCTGGATTGGCAACAGCCATAAATAACGGATGGTTGTTGCAGAACGGTAAATTTGTAATACGAAGTGCATCTTCAAGTGAGAATTCGCCTCAAGAAAAATTGTTGCAAAAGTTAGCAACAGAAAAAAAAATAAAAACTTCAGACCTTGACGACGTTGAATTAAAAGCATATTCGGCCTTGAAGAAGCGTCCTGGACTTTTGAAATCTCATAAAGAGACAACAATTAAGGTAAATCTGTCAGAATCTGGACGTATGACTACCGCTAGTATCATTGATGCAAACTCGCAGGATGAGGCCAGTAACCTCACTTCAGATCTGTTACGGTCCGGTCGCTGGAAACACATCAGATTTAGCAGTCTAGACGTTTCTGCGAATGTGCGAAGTCATAGCTTTGGAAGAATCCACCCGATGAATGATTTGATAAAAGAGATAAAAGAAATATTCGTTTCCATGGGTTTTTCAGAAATAGACGGCCCATTTATTCAGTCATCATTTTGGAATTTTGATGTTCTCTTCACGCCACAGGACCACCCAGCAAGAGATATGCAAGATACGTTCTATTTAGGCAATATTACTTCTACTGAAGAGCTAAAAACGGATATTGTGAGAAGAGTATCACGATTTCATAAAATAGGCTGGAAATATGAATGGAAAATGAGTAATGCCCTTAAGCACGTTTTGAGGACTCATACCACACCCGTAACATTAAGGTACCTTTCCGAGAACATGCCTACTGAAGGGAGAATCTTTTCCGTAGGACGAGTGTTTAGGAACGAAAAAATGACATTCAAACATTTATTGGAATTTCACCAAATTGAAGGGGTGGTAACGGGAAATGACTTGAGCCTTAGAGATCTAATGGGATTGCAAAAGTTATTCTATTCAAAACTTGGCCTAACAAAAGTCAAGTTCTGGCCTACTTTTTTTCCATACACTGAACCATCACTCCAATCCATGGCGTATGTAGAAGACAAAAATAAATGGATTGAGCTATTCGGTATGGGTATATTTAGACCAGAAGTAGTACGCTCAATAGGTATCAAAGGAACAACTTTGGCGTGGGGCGGGGGACTTGAACGAATAGCAATGATAAGGTACGGACTGACTGATGTGAGACAACTATACGAGAATAGATTATCGTGGTTAAGGAGTGTTCCAGTCTGCCCGTTGTAACGTTCCCGACACATAAGATCAAAGAGCTGTTTCCTGAACATGAATTGAAGCAGATAGTCGATATGCTGCCTTACATAGGCCTCGATATAGAACAAATTGACGATAACGAGATCAAAGTAGAATATAGTCCTAACAGGCCAGATTATTCTTCTTATTATGGAATAACGAGAAGTTTAAAGGGCCTTTTAGGGGTTGAGGTGGGGTTGCCAGCTATCGTG
This sequence comes from Nitrososphaeraceae archaeon, assembly GCA_036558405.1. Classification (GTDB taxonomy): domain Archaea; phylum Thermoproteota; class Nitrososphaeria; order Nitrososphaerales; family Nitrososphaeraceae; genus TA-21. The sequence continues at coordinate 40,173 of DATBFR010000049.1, forward strand.
TTAAGTGCCAAGAATGACAACTTGATTCAAGTCGACAGGTCTGTGACAATTCGGACCGGACGGCCATTTATCGCAGCACTTGTGGCAAAAAACGGGAAAATTGACGAAGAATCGATTAACCAACTCAAAGGGATGCAAGATGACCTAAACAATGGTCTGGGAAGAAAGAGTACGGTTGCCTCAGTTAGCTTCTATGATTTTTCTAAATTAGAATTTCCACTTAAGTATAGTAAAATTAGGAGTGACAGCTCGTATCCACGTTCAAAATATAGTTCGAATCAGGAATTGCGCAAAGAATTTGAGGCTACCCTTCATGGTAACATTCCGAATAAGATTGTAAATTCTTCGATATTTTATCCGGTGCTTCTTAATAATACAGAAACAATTGTCTCACCTTTACCCCTGAATAATAATTCCAAAGATCTATTTGTAGCCGCCACTGGCACGAATTTGCAAAAGCTGTTTGACATGTTGGCAGTTGTATCAATGACATTATCAGACTTGAAATTTGAAATGGAAACTGTGAATATTGCTACTAGTAAGGGCATCATTTCAAGTCCAAATCTGGATATTAAATACTTGAGCGGACTCAGACAAAAGTTTGTCAACAAAATGCTTGGTCTTAAACTGACTAATGAAGAGATTATTCGAAACTTGCAGATGTGCAGACTTGAAGCTAAATCAGATGGATCTGTAATAATTTGTAGCATCCCCCGATATAGGACAGATATAATCAATGTCATTGACCTAGTGGAAGAGATAGCCATAGGACATGGCATTTTTAATTTAATGCCAACATTGCCTTCATTCTCACAAGCTGGCAGATTAAATAATAGCACCATGATTTTTGAAAAAATTAGGCAGACCTTAATTGGTATGGAGTTAATAGAGAACATAAACTTTAGTCTCTCTAGTAGGAAAGTCGAGCAAGAGTTAATGAATTCAGATAAAGTGGATAATAATGACAATTTTCTGACAGTACATGATCCAAAGAGTTCGGAGCACCAAATTTTAAGGTCTTCACTTCTTCCTTCTTTAATAAATTCACTGTCTCATAATATTCATGAAGAGTACCCTCAAAGATTATTTGAAATAGGCAAAGTATTCTCTTTGTCTAAGAATCCACATGAATGTTGGAGCGTTTGTGCAGTAGTTGCTCATGATACAGCAGATTATACCGAAATCAAATCTATTGTTCAGACTTTGATGACGAATGGTTTTGGGAAGGGATTTTTTACGAATGCGGTGTCAAGCGGTCTTTTTTTACAAGGTAGAGGTGCTGACATTTACACGGAAAAAGAAAAAATAGGTCACCTTGGAGAAATTCATCCTACAATAATTGAAAACTTCAAGATCAGGGTCCCTGTGGTCGGTTTTGAGATTGAATTAACACAGCTTATGACTTAACATTCCATTATACTTATAACTGACATAACCAAAAAAAAGTATATCATTAGTCCTTTCAAATAGGGCAATGATGCCCCGTAATAGAGAGTGCACTAGGAGGGTACACTTGGTGTACGGCTAGCCAATGACTAGGTGTGGGTCAGATACGGGGTTCAGGATTAAGTCTCGATGTATTAGTGTCGGGCAATTTCAATAAATATAACTGAACTATACGTCTATTTGGTCAAATCACTAATACATTTCTTTATGAGAATCCCAATTTGTTCAGGCATGTCATGAGATTTAAGCATTTTATCGTAGTCTGAAAAAAACTTTCTCCTGAAGACAGGATCTTTAATCGCTCGTGAGAGCAGAGTATCCAAAACAAGTAGTTTTTCTTGTCTATTTTCTTCCATCTCCGTAAGCAATCTAGACACATTATAACATTTAACTCTATAGAGTAATATTGATAAGAACAGATAGAAAGCTATAAATCGACGTGGCAAATGACTCCTTCAATCTAGGAAGCAAATTAAAGTGGTCACCTTTCGGTACATCGAGGGTCAAGCCAGTACAAGAAACGCTTGATGAAATATATCCCATTGCAGAAAAAATCGGTATTACAAGATTAGCAGATATTACAAATATGGATATTTTGAGAATACCCAATTATTCCGCTGTCTTACCTGGTACCGATGATTACATCTGGGTATATAGTGGCAAAGGACCTACCAGAATACATGCTCAAGTTAGTGCCCTTATGGAAAGTATTGAAAGATTCTGTGCCCTACCATCTGGCACATCTAGAGAATTGATCAACGGTTCTTATAGTTACCTCTCAAGAAGATATAAAGTACTTCATCCTTCAAGCCTTGTCGAACCGATGCTTTTCAATTATGACGATGAGATGGTCATGGACTTCGTTTGGGGTTTTGACTTGATGAATCGTGAGAGGATACTAGTACCTGCGCCAGTAGCACTTTTTAGGTATTCACCGAATTCGCCATCGGTGAATCCATTTGCTTATCATCACACAAATGGTCTCGCTTCAGGTAATGTAATAGAGGAAGCAATATGTCATTCTTTATGCGAAGTAGTAGAAAGGGATGCTATTAGTATTGCTCAGTTGAAAGCCAGTGTAGTACACTTTCATACGCTTAAAACGATCGAGAATTGCCTCAAATTGAATGGATTTCAAGTTTCAGATGTTTCCTCTAAGGATTATGTTGATGATAATTCATTATTTCCAGACTTGGATTTATCTAGTATTGATTTTGAACCTGCTTCAAAATTGATTAAGAGATTTGAAAAAAATGAAATTCCACTAATATTAAAAGATGTTACTTCCGATGTCGGCATCCCAACTTTCAACGCGGCTAGCATTGAATGGATTACTCACGACTATGGATATTTGGTAGAGGGTCATGGCACCCATCCAGATGCGCGGGTTGCGTTAGTTCGAGCTATAACCGAAGTGTCTCAAACTAGAGCAGCTAATATTCAAGGCGCAAGGGATGATCTAAGAAAAATCCCCTACGGTGAAAATAATACTGATGATAAAAGGTCCTGGCAGTTTATGAAGTCGGCAGAAAATGTGAAATTTTCCGAAACAGCATCTAATATAAATAATGATATTCTGGAGGATATTAAGCTAATACTTGGAAAACTTAAGGAACTTAATTTGAACCAGGCAATTGTTATTGATCTTACAAATCCTTATCTTGGCGTGCCCGTGGTCAGGACAATTGTTCCAGGCTTAGAAACATTCAAAATTACTAAATCTGTAATTGGAAAGAGAGGAAGGCGGTGTTTCCAAATTTGAACAAGATAGTATTTGTGGGACCAACCTTAGATTTAGATGTCGCTCAAAAGATCTTGGATGCAGAATATAGACCTCCTGCGAAAAAAGGGGACTTCTTCAGGTTGGCATCGTTACAACAAAAATCAAATATTATAGGATTGATTGATGGGGTATTCCTACACGATTATCCTCCTTCGCCTATAGAAGTTTATCAACTAACTATGTTGCACAATTTTACAGTCTTGGGCTCATCATCCTTGGGAGCATTAAGGGCGGTAGAACTTGAAAAGTTTGGAATGATCGGCGTAGGGAAGGTCTTCGAGTTTTACAAAAAAAGACTACTATTCGCAGATGATGAAGTAGCTGTAACTTATGCAGAAGGCGAAAATAGACTTCAGTCTGAAGCAATGATTGACATCAGGTTCAATTTATTTGTCGCCCAGAGGAACGGAATCATAGATGAAAATTGTAGAAACATTTTGAAACGGGAAGCAAAGAACCTTTATTTCCCCTACCGTAATTATGAAACTATCGTGAATATTTGTCAAAAAAAGCATAAATCACTCCACGAAAAATTAGAAAAATTCAGAGAATATATCATGAAAAACCGTGACAGTATTAAAACAAGAGATGCCATAAAATTACTTCAATATTTAAAGTCATTGAATGAGTAGTCGATCAATTTGTTCGATCGAACAATGGTATCAATTTATTTGTATTAATTACCATAGACAGTAATTGTCACTTGAACGTGAATTTAGATCATTTTGGTTATCCGAATTTTGATAGGGTATTTTATCCTATTCTGCTGACAAATCCCAGTAGTTGGCATCATTAAACTCGTCAATAGGTTTCCCTAGTTTTTTCCAATCTTTGAATGACTTGGAATACAGCTTTACTTTATTGACGCCAGCGATCTTCAGTGCATAATAAGCCAGACCCGAGAGTGTACCCACACTCCCGCAATAGGTTATTACTTCTAAGTTTGATTCGATGTTCCTGTTTTCCATAAATCTTTTAATTTCAGTAGGAGTACGAAGAATAGTTTCGCTAGTTCCAAGCATGGTATATGGAATATTTGTCGCTCCTGGAATATGTTCAGTCAAAAAGTTGAGGCGTTCTCGAGAATCTACTAAAATTCTATCCTTGCGTGTCTTAGAATTTTCCACGTATTCTGCATCGGCATATATTTCATTATTAATATTGAATGAATGATGCGCCCTTCCAAAATCATGTACTCTGTTTTCTGTTTCCAGTCCTTGCTTCTTCCATTGATCAAAGGTCACTTCTAGCAAAGAGGTATTTTTATGTCCTACGTATTCAAATGTCCACGCTACTCTTGCAGCAAGTGCACCAAATGTGTTATCGTAAATTACCACAGGCATCTCATCAGATATCCCAGCCAGTTGAATAATGTTTACGATTTTTTCTGGCGAATCTGCCTCGAGGATGGAGGAGAGGGGGATAGACACAGCACTTCTGATGTGCTCCTTTACGTAATCTTCTTTTTTACGCACATCCACTACGCGTACTTGCTTTTTCCTGATGAGTGTTCGCAGGGTATCGACATCCGTCAGGTAAAGGAGTTTTGGGAATAACCTTGTTTGTTCTTTTTTTTTAATCTTGCGAACCAAGTTATTTGATTTACCCAAATCTGCTACCTGGCTGGGTTTACAAACATCGATTGTTCTTTTTTTACGCAATATAAATCTAGATTATTAGTCAAGCTGCGCACTCGCCCCTAGCCGTCTTGGCAATAAATTTTGAATCATTACCATAATCACGATAGGCATCAGGATCCTCTTCTACAGATGCAAGACTTGCAACTTCACTTAGAGTTGATTTTAAATCATTCAAGTTCGAAACCTTTCCTGCACCATCTCCATTTGCGATTCTCACGATCCACTTATCTAAGGATTCGTTTTTATAATGTTCGTTCTTGTAGATTTCGATGATCTTCAATATCACATCAATGACTCTTTTAGCTGGGACTCGCATTACTGTTTTACCAAGTTCACCGTTCTCTCCAGAGTTCCCGCCAAGCAGCATAGTATACGTGGGTGCCATTGAGCTTCCTATTCTAGACGCCCCTCCATAGAATCCTATCGTGCCAATTTCATGCTGACCGCATGAGTTGGGACAACCACTAATTTTTATTGTGGTATCCCTAAGAGAATCATCGGACTCAAATCCCAATCGCAGGAGCTTTAATTGGACTTCTTTCGCCAATCTATGTGAATTAGTTATGGCAAGATTGCAAGAAGTTGTTCCCGAGCATCCAACTGCAGAAGCTAAAGTCAATGCTCCCGGATTGGCTAAGCCAATTTGGGAGAGACCAGCGTAGAATTTTGGCAGATTATCCGTAGTAACAAACCTAACGGCAAAGTTCTGATTAGGGGTATTGCGAGCAGATTGTTCCTCCGAAAAGTTACGAATTATTTCAGCTAAACCTCTAAGTTGGTTTGAAGTGATGTCGCCTGCACCCAAAGTAACAAAGACAACATTATATCTGTCCTGTCTCTGCTGCAATACGTTTGTGCGTACCCACTTCCTGTATATTGTGTTTTCCAATTCAACTGTCTGACCAATCATTGGCAATTTAGTTATCTTAGACACAAGCATAGAATCATCCTCTGAAGTCACATTATAAGATTTTGCCGTTGAGGTGGAAATTGTCATTTCAACATTGGATCTCTCCTTCTTTACTAGCTGTTGAAACTTTATCCAACCCATTTCATGGACTAAATATCTCATCCTATTCCTTGCCAAATTCTCACGATTTCCTAGGCGATCAAATAATCTTATTACAGCCATGCACGTAGAAAGAACCTTCTCTTCTGGGGTAAACTCTTCCAATAAATGTCCTATAAATGAAGCTGCTCCAAGACCACCGCCCAAATAGATTTTGAATCCTTTCAATTCGTTTATCTTCATTGGTACAAGTCCAATATCAGCTATCCTTACTAAGCCATGTTCACTACAACAACCAAAATTAATCTTAAACTTGCGTGGAAGGTTTTGACATATTGGATTTCTGAGAAGGAATCTGGCAATTGCCCTAGCATAAGGTGTCGAATCAAAAGATTCGTTAGGACATACACCAGCTAGGTGACTACACATTACATTCCTTACAGTATTGCCGCATGCTTCTCTCGTGGTCAAGCCTACCTCTACTAAACCTCTCATTACTTCACTTACATCTTCAAGCTGCACCCAATGAAGTTGAATATTCTGGCGTGTGGAGACGTGTGCTGAACCAATGGAAAAAGATTCAGCCAATGAGGCAATTTTTTCTAATTGGTCCGGAGAAACTTGTCCGCTGGGAATCTTTATTCGAACCATGCTATAATTCTGTTGAAGACGTGATCCATATGCCCCGTGCTGTAGTCGAAATCGACGAAAATCCTCCTCCGAAATCTTACCTTGCCTAAAGAGTTTGACTTTTTGACTGAAAATTTCAGTCTCCTCTGCTTTTCCCCACTTTGGATTAGTATTATGTACATGAGAAGACTTGCTGCTATCAAGATTACGAAGAATATTCCGCAAAGTTATCAATTCTATTCGTACCCAAATCCATATAATTTTTGTGGATATAGGCCGTTTTAGTACTTCAGTGTTGAAATATCGGAATTATATAGCTGAATAATTCAGATAACTTCGAAATTGTATATTGATTCTTTTCTTAGTATAATTGAATTTTATTCAGTAATTCCAATAATAGGTCGCTATTCTTACAATAATTTGTACGTTAACAAGTAACATTTGGATGGGGAGAGATTTGAACTCTCGACCACCTGCGTGTGAGGCAGATATCATAACCAGGCTAGACCACCCATCCTAATTCTGAATTTGAAAGTTCCAATTTTGCAGTGAGTATTCCAGTCATATTAAATTTTGGTATCACAAGCGGCGGTTGACAAATTCAATGAGGGAAATCAGTTCTCTTGTCAAGTCCCTTCAGTAAAACCTTCGAGATAGGTCCTTTGCTCTGGTGACAATTGATCGATATTAATACCCATGGATTCTAACTTCGCCATTGCAATTTGCTGGTCTTGTTCTCTATCAATTTCATAAACTCTTGGAGAAAGATTAGTTTTAGAGCTAGCTAGTTTCAATACAGAAAGAAGCTGATTTGCAAAGCTCATGTCCATAACTTCAGACGGGTGTCCTTCAGCTGCGGCCAAGTTTACGAGTCTACCTTCTCCTATAAGATAAATCTTGTTCCCATTCTTCAGTAAATATTCTCTATTATTTTCATTGATCATTTTATCCGAAACGGATTCACTTTTAAGAGCATCTAGTGAAATCTCAACATTGAAATGACCTGCATTCGCCATAAAAGCGCCATCCTTCATTTTGTTGATATGCTCCTCCGTAACTACATCTTTGCATCCAGTGGTTGTAATTATAACGTCTCCAACAGGTGCTGCAGCAAGCATTGTGTTAACATTGTACCCATCTAATTTAGCCTTCAAAGCTGCTATCGCATCAACCTCAGTCACAATTACATTCGCACCCAATCCTGCTGCTCGACGCGCAATCCCTTTTCCCACGTGTCCATATCCAGCCACCACCACGTTTTTTCCTGCTACAAGAATATTTGTCGCCCTTATGATTCCGTCAAGCGCTGATTGTCCTGTACCATAAATATTATCAAAATCATGTTTCGTTTCGGCATCGTTTACAGCTATAATAGGGTATTCTAATTTTCCAGCTCGCTCCATGGCTCTCAATCGAATCACACCAGTTGTTGTTTCTTCAGTACCTCCGTAAACATTTTCACGCTTTACTGAATTTGATCTATGCATTTCAACTGTCAAATCAGCTCCGTCATCTATAGTTATATCGGGTGGAGGGTACATAGTAGAATGAATATCATCATAATACTGTGCCTTAGTAACCCCCCTACTTGCAAATATGGAAAAACCTGCATCAGCTATAGAAGCTGCTACATCATCCTGAGTACTTAAAGGGTTACAACCAGACCAAGCAATATCAGCCCCCAAAGCACCAATCGTGCGGATAAGAACACCTGTCTCTTTTGTCACATGAAGACAACCCGATATCTTTAAACCTTTTAATGGTAGATTATTCTGGAATTTTTTTCTCAGACTTACCAAAACGGGCATGTGAATCTCAGCCCAATCGATTTTTTTCTTTCCTTCAGCAGCAAGTGCTATATCTTTGACCCGATATTTCATTCCCATTCCTAACAACAGACTCCTTATATTACTCTATCAGTAACCATCCTGCAAGAATGAAATATTGAAGATCGGCTCAAGCCTACCTGGTGTTCTATTAGAATGAAGTGACTAACTTTCTTCATCAATATTAGTACTTTGTTTGCTACCTTCTCTGGCTTTCTTCTCATGATAAAATGCAATGGTGATAATGTAAGCAAGATATCAAGTTCCGCTGTTATTATTTTACTATTAAAAGTTGTATTCTAAATTTAATTAGAAATAAAACCATCGACTCAGCCAATAATATTTTTACATGCATAAGAAAGTATAAGATAAACACCTTTGGAATCTTCATATGCGAAAACTCCAAATCGCTGTAATAGGCTATAATAGTGACAAGTCTAATTCAATTACAGATAAAATTGCCTATGAAGTTGGAAGAGCAATAGCCAAAGCAAATGGCGTACTTATTTGCGGAGGCCTAGGAGGTGTCATGGAAAATGCTTGCAGAGGAGCAAAAGATCAAGGTGGAATAACTGTTGGAATAATTCCACAGGAAGATTTTTCGTGCGCAAACGAATTTTGTGATATTGTTATTGCCTCTGGTATTGGCTACGCAAGAGATTTTCTCGTGGCTACTTCTGCAGATGGTATTATAGTAGTAGGTGGTGGTGTTGGTACTTTAGTAGAGCTCTGTGTAGGATATATGTTGAAAAAGCCAATAGTCACGATTCCTAATAGTGGAGGCACCGCGGAGTTCTACGGTGGCAAGTATCTAGATGAGAGAAAGAGCATTCTCATAGAGACCGCAAAAGATGCCGATAAGGCAGTTGAAATAATTCTCAAACATACTAAGTAAGAATTACTTCACAATTAGCATTAAGCTCTGCATTCCTTACTGTAGTAAAGATGTTAAATTTTTGTCCATGGAGTAGAAATTGCCATACCGTTTACGCAACTCCTCTAACGTAGTAACTATTTTCTTCGAACCAAATTGTTTAGCGGTATTAAATAGGGGATTTCGTAGGCCCATTCCTAGCTTCAACGCCGTTTCCAGATCTTCCAATGAACATACTTCATTTGAAACTAACCAACTGGCATTATTGATAGCCACTGATAAGATTTCGATTGGATCAATAGCCGTTGCCTCGTCTTCAGAAAGTAATACCCTCTCATATTGGTCTTCGCCATATGAATAAAATCCTGCTCCAGATTTTTTACCATACTTCCCCTTGTCAAAAAGTTCCTTAATTATTGGGTGGGGCAATAATACAGTTTTATCCCTGGCATACATTTCAATGGTAGCTTTATGAATAACATCTATACCAGTGTAATCCGCCAGCTCAAATATTCCCATTGGAAAAGATAACTTAAATTTGACTGCAGAATCCAATTGACGCAAAGTGGGGGCATCTCTGTCAATGCAATACGCCGCTTCATGAACTAATGGAATGAATATTCGATTTACTATGAATCCGGGTACATCTTTCCGACACAATATAGGTTGTTTTCCAAGTTTCTTAACATAATCAAGTCCGACGTTAATTGTGTCTTCCTTAGTATGGGTACCTGGAATAACCTCTACTAGCTTCATAAGTTGTGGAGGGTTAAAGAAATGAATTCCGATGAAATTTTGCGGCCTATTGGTTAAAGTAGAAATTTCACTGATAGGCAGTGTGCTAGTGTTGGAGGCATAGATAGTCTTTGCGTCGGAATATAGATCTACTTCTTTGTACACGGTGCGCTTTAGGTCCATGTTCTCAGGCACGGCCTCAATAAGTAAGTCGGCACCCGTTAAAGCCTCTTTCAAAGGCACAATTGGATGAATCCTATTGTATATTGATTCCGACTCTGATTGCGAGAGTCTTTCCTTCTCGACGAGTTTATTAAGTGACCACTTTATTTTACCCATTGCGTTATCAAGAAATTCATACTTAATATCACGCAATACCACTTCAAAACCTGCCATGGCTGAAATTTGAGCAATGCCATGGCCCATTATACCCGATCCCAGAACAGTAATTTTCTGTATTCTTGACATTCCTGGAATATTCAAGGAATTGAAGATTTTTAATGTTGCTACTAAGATACCGATTTCAGTATTTTCGATTCATTATTTTCAATACCATCCTTAAGATACCGTTTCGGTATTTTCGATTTTCTTATCGATGCGGTCGAAATTTGACGAGATATTAAATTAAGATATGGGTGAACAATGACACCGCTAGTGGGGGGATAGGCAGTGACAAGAATTTTACATTTCTATTTTGATTCCCTGATATTTTGCTTATAGATGATCATAATCTAAGTCATTCCGGCGCTTTGTTATTATTGTTGTTGTTGATTAATAATAGAGTGAAAGCTCATGTGTTGATGTTAAATCAAGACGACCCTAAGAAATGTACGGCTCTTAGAATGGTAAAACTTGGTTTGGCTATTCGTACGAATTCTATAAAACACTATATGATCGTATTAAACCCATTTAGTAAATATGTGTTATACAAGGACGACGTTAAAATTGCCCGCTCTATTTGCGTCATAGATTGCTCATGGAACAAAGCAGAAAGAATTTTGCAATTTCGTAAATTCTTGCATTTGGGAATTGCCAGAAGAATGCCCGCGCTCCTCGCTGGGAATCCAGTAAACTACTCAAGACTCGGGAAGTTGTCCACCGTAGAAGCATTAGGGGGTTGTTACTATATAATAGGATATAAGACCCTCGCTTTTCAAATATTGAATAAGTTCAAGTGGGGGCATACTTTTTTGGACCTAAATTTGAATATATTGGAAGATTATAGCAAGGCAAGAAATCCCGACGAAATTATTAAATTGGAAAATGAATATTTTGGAATTAGTCATGGTGAAAGTTCATATAAAGTTACTGCATCTGAAAATCTCAAAATCTGAAAATCAAAGTCAGAATACAATTGAACATATTTTTAGTATTTTTTACTTCGAGCAAAAGTATCTCCTGTTTTTAACTCACTTCCGTGAAATTTATTTTCACCAACTTTAATCACAGGTGGAATCAGCCACGTTAATAGGCGATCTAGGTCACTACTCTGTATGGTGACTTTAATTGGCCCCAAAGAAGATTCGTGCCAACTCTCAACTATGGCAATTATGCCACAGTATGCAGCTTGTTTATTTAATAGAAACCACGTTGAATTACCATCCCGATTATATTCAACCAATCTTTGAAGAACTCGTGCAGAATGGCGTAATTTTATGCCCACTCGAATATGATGAAGTGCGAGTAAACCTTTTGTCTTTACTACTACGTAATTTCTCTTTACTGACTGATCTCCACCATTTATAGTATTTATTAAACATCTAATGACTTTTTGTACGTCCTCAGACGGTTTAATTGCCGTCTCTCCAGTAACAGTGACGTTCAAAACGGGATCAAGATCATGGTCTAGCCGCAAATTCAAATCAAGCTCAACCTACCTGTCAAGATCCTTATTTTCAAGAATCCATTTTTCTATAATTCTTAGCCCTTGCCGACAGAATTGTTTAATTGATATTCCATTATTTGAGAGAGTTTCATCTGCTAGTGCTATTGCATTATTCAATCCCACGCTGAGCTCTCTATTATCGCGATTGCAAAAATCATCAATTGTGACGGGAGCGTCTGCTCTTGCTCGTGCCTTAATATGATCAAACCTAACCTGAGTTGAGCCATGAACCGCAAGCAATTTTATTGGCCCTAGTGCCGCGAGCACTCTCATTTCTTCCACGTTTCTTATTCCGTCTATTATTATTGCCCTTGTGTGAGCCGAGCTCCCCAAGATAGTTCTTATTTTATCTTGGACAAAATATGCAATGGCTCCTTGCCCTTTTTGTTTTCTTAGCTTGACCATCAAATATCCCAAGTTAATATCATTTAATTCCAATTTCGCATTTATAGCTGCGTCCCGCACGACATCACCCATAATAATCACTGGTAGTCCAGCCTCAGAAAGTGATCGAGCAAGTGTGCTCTTCCCTGCCCCAGGCATGCCTGTAAGCCCTACTATCAAGACGGACTTAACCATAGCTAAACTACGAGACTTATTGAAGAAAGGATCATAAAAATTTTTGAATTGGTTCGAATTATTCGATCTTAAGCCAATCGGCGACTATATCATTGCCATTTCTCAAGAGTGAAGATTAAGTAAATTCTTTGCAGCTAATTGGATGTCCCCTGACTTTATTGTCCTTCTCCCCGCATGAATACTCAAGTCTACTGCCTGTCGAGCAATTCTCTCTGCGAGTTCCTCAATGATTTTACGCAAGTACTCAGCCGCTTCATCGCTTACTCTTTCTGCACCTGATTTCCTAATTATCCTATATATTGCAGCAAGTCCCAGTTCAGAGGTGTCTGACATTTTTGTATATCCTATTATCTTTATTATTAAAGAGATAAAAACATGTGTTAACATATGCAGATAACTTCATGAATTGATATTACCACTCTGATTGTGTCTTGACAATAATCGAAGGCAGTAATTATGTAATTCAAAGTATTTGTAGAAATGACTTCCCATGAATGAGTACTTTTTCGTATGTCAGTAGCCCTTCAGGTGTTGACGGTATACGTTTTATTATTTCAAGATTCATTTATGTCCATGTGGTCTTGGAAACGAAGACGGGTAACAACGATGCTTCGGGGGGTTTAGATTAAGTAATCAAGGTGATTCAGGATGTTGCACTATTTACAGGCAGAAGTTTTGTAAGTAAAATTCGCATTACTCTGAAATTGGGAGATTTTATAGTGGAAGTTAACAGCGCTAGTAATACTAATTCAAGGCCTATTAGATTGATAATATTCTTTTTATGTCATATTGTTCATGTCGATAGGGGTATTCGGCGAATTACCATTTCATACTAGTGAGCTAACGCGTATTGAATCTTATTGTAGTTAATAAGTTTAGTTATTTACACGAAAAAGAATGAAATACGACTATGTTGCTCGGTTTTATAACAAACTGATAGCTAGCTTCAATGGAATACAGTAATTTAGATTTAGCTGCCTGTTTACTACTTATTTGTAAGTTTTGTAGTCAAATTAAGATATATTAATGCCATTAGTAAATTGAAACTGCTGATAGAGATCACTATCCTTTTAATGATTTATTACTGATTCAGCCGCTTTAATAGAATATAGTATAATTTGGTAAAGTACGCACATCCAGATATAACACAAGGAGAGATTGGAATTGAGAGGTTGCAGATAAGGAATAAACAATTTTCAAATAATATTGGAAATGATTAATTCCCATATGCCAGTTGGTAACCTTGGATCCGGTCCTATTATTCAACAAATGGTATGGGCTTGTGTGTAGTAACTTTCCGGAAGCTGAAAAACTCGTTTATTATGTTATGTTCGAATGTAACTCCTACACTGCGATGAATGGAGAAGTCAAATTGCACGACGGATCATTACATTTTTATTTTGCCTGCAAGAAATTGATACGAGGTTTTAAAGTTAGGTAAGAGAAAAGTACTAAGCGAATCGGACCTAAAGGAATTGGTTATGCCCCAAGAGGGAGAACTACTTGGGCGAGTAATAAAACTCGTCGGTGGAGATAACATTATTGTTAGGTGCACCGATGGAAAGGTCAGGACCTGTAGAATCAGGGGGAAAATAAAAAGAAGGATGTGGATAAGAGAACACGATATTGTCTTAATTGCCCCATGGGACTTTCAGTCTGAAAAAGCTGATATCGTGTGGAGATATATTTCAGCCCACGCCGCAAAGCTTGAAACAGATGGGTTTTTGAAGGGAATAGTATAACAACTTATGGTTTTGATAATGCAGTTTTGTAATCCCTAGAGAACTCTTTTTCTGGATATGTGCCAATGAGTTTCCCGTTGAAGTCAAACATCATCATGAATATTTTAACTTTAAAATCACAATAGTTTGATAGTTTCCTATGCGCTTCTTTACATAATGAATCATAGAAACCAGTGATTGAGTAAGATTCTATTATTTCAGCAACATGTCTTGCTGTGTTGGCAGTTTTTATCTTGGATACAATTTCATCATTTGAGTGGCAGGACCGAGCTTGGGTGGCTAAGAATTCCATATCGACATGGGAACCTCTCACGTGTGTTTGTTTTACGCCCATCGCCATCTTTGTCAATTTTCCGATGAATCCTCCTACGTAAGCAGTCTCAATTTTCTTCAAGGCACATTGTCTAATAGCGTACCCAATAAAATCGCCTACCTGAATAAAAGAGTGATCCGGAATTTCCGAGCCAAGTAGTACTCGAGAAAAATCCTCGCTTCTACCACCCGTCGTTAGTACTACCGCCCTTGACTCCATGGCCCCTGACACGTCCATAGCTTGTCTTATTGATGCAGCGAACGAAGAAGTCGAATATGGTATTACAATACCGGAGGTTCCCAAAATTGAAATCCCACCAATAATTCCTAACCGAGGGTTATCTGTTTTTTTGGCTATTTCCTCACCTTTTGGGACGGTAATTAACACGCGTACCCCCCAGCTATTCTGATTGCAACCAATAACTTCCTCTATGGCCTTTCTAATCATTTTCATTGGAACTGGATTGATTGCAGCACTTCCTATTTTCAAACCTAATCCAGGTTTCGTTACTCTACCTACACCATTCCCGCCATCAATGATGATCTCGTTACTGGAATGAACAATTGATACTGTTGAGCAAATTTCGGCACCGTTAGTAACATCCGGATCGTCACCGCCATCTTTCAAAACGGCAGCTGTAACTGCGTTATTATCCATTTTGATCCATGAGGCATTTAACGTTGCAGAATACCCCTTTGGCAATGTAATCATCGTCCTCGAAACCTGTCTGCTTTCTATAATAGAAGACAGGGCAATTTTGGTAGCAGCCGCAGCGCATGTCCCAGTAGTATAACCTGTCCGCAGCCGTTTCCTTCCCAATGACGTGGAAGGCAAAATATCTAGCACTTTATTCGCCATAAGCCATCATGAATATCCCCTGTGGTTAATTCTTGGTCCTCCATCAATGAAAATTGTATTTCCCGTAGCAAACGAAAAAGAGTCACTAGCCAGGCAGGTTGCTACACGTGCGACTTCTGACGGGTTGCCCCATCGGTTCATTGCATTTTCTCGTTCTGCGCAGGTTCTTTCTTTCACTGATAGGGACTTGTATGTGGCATCCGTAGCTATATTACCTAAAACTAGTGAGTACGCCCTAATCCCATCACTTGCGTATTCTAAGGCAATATGCTTTGTCAAACTAATAACACCTGCCTTTGCTAAAGAATAAGGAGAACCGCTAGAATATCCAGATAATGCAGGAGTAGAGGAAATGTTGATTACTATTCCTCCTTTACCATTACAGATCATCAGCTTTATTATTTCTCTCGAGACCCTGAATGAACCAATTAGATCTACTTGTAGGATATCTTCCAATTCTCGGTCCGAAATCATATGAAGCTTTTTGTACCATATTTTTCTTAGAAATGCATAACCAGCATTATTTATTAATACATCAACTCTTTCATAATCCTTACGAATTTGTTCAACAAACCCAACAACATCATTTTTATTGGTGATGTCAAGTTTGAGGCCGATTGATTTCTTAGAAAGTAGCTCTGATGCTTTTAATGCGCTAGTCTTATTTCTGGATGTAATAATGACAGTTGATCCTGCTCGGGAGAATTCTTGAGCCATAGCAAATCCTATGCCTCCTGCAGCTCCAGTAATTACGACTATCTTCTCCGATAATGCCAAGCTGTCACTTATTGCTGCTCGCACAAACTAATTAGTATTATCTTTCACTTTTTGCTTCCCGCGTTCTAATTCCGCAGTTAAGCTGATTATTCCGTCAAGCGAACATTCGGCAGTATGTTGAAGAATATATTGTTGAAGAACCTTTTTGTGTTGTGATTCTCTTTACTCTGATTCTAACCGGAGACCCTGAACAACCCATCCTTGTCAGTACGTTCCCATGTGAATGAAGGTTCGTTCCTGCCAAAGTGGCCGTACACGGAGGTACTTTTGTAAATAGGCCTTTTAAGATTCAATGTTTTTATGATACCCGCGGGCTTTGTGTCGAAAATTTCACGAATCTGTTTTTCAATTTGTTCTTCGTGATTACCAGTCCCGAAGGTATCTATCATGATGGAGACCGGTTCAGCTATACCTATTGCATAAGCAATTTGAACCTCGCATTTCTCAGCCAATTCTGCGGAAACGATGTTTTTAGCAATGTATCTTGCCATGTAACATGCTGATCTATCGACCTTTGATGGATCCTTTCCAGAGAACGCTCCACCACCGTGCCTACCCATCCCACCGTAGGTATCCGCAATTATCTTTCTACCAGTCAAGCCCGTATCTCCTACTGGTCCTCCTATAACGAACCTTCCAGTAGGATTTACTAAAAATCTGGTAGAATCACACAACCAGTCTTGACATACTGGTTCTATAACCTTTGAGATGACCTCTTGTCTCACATCTTCAATCGACATATCCTCTGTATGCTGAGTAGATACCACCACGGTGTCAAGCTTGACAGGCTTCGAATCTTCGTATATAACAGAAACTTGGGATTTACCGTCAGGCCCTACCCAGTCTAACTCCTTTTTTTTACGTACCTGTGCAAGTCTTGCTGAAAGTCTATGTGCCAAAATTATTGGCAATGGCATAAGTTCTGAAGTATCGTTGGTTGCATAGCCAAACATCAATCCCTGATCACCAGCACCCTGATCTTTACTCCCTGTTGTGTCGACGCCTAAAGAGATATCTGCACTTTGTTCGTGGATTGAAGTCAACACTGAGCAGCTTTTGCCATCGAAACCATACTTTTCCCCCTCGTATCCAATACCCAAAAGTGTATCCCTGACGATTTTTTGAATGTCAATATGGGCCTTGGAGGTAACTTCTCCTGCAACAAAAACCACTCCAGTTGTAATCATTGCTTCCATTGCGACTCTAGAATTTACGTCTTGACGTAACAATTCATCAAGAATCGAATCAGATATCTGATCGCAAATCTTGTCAGGGTGACCTTCGGTAACGCTCTCCGATGTGAATAGTTGTCTTCTTACCATCTCAATATTTTAGTATTATTTCCAATTATGGAGGGCCGCAAAACTTACAACTCTTTTTCTAGTCTAATAAAAAGGACATTGTTCCCTCTTATTACTACCTTTCCGTAATTTGCAATTGCCTCTGGGCCGTTAAATTCCTCTGCGTCTAATAATATGAGATTCATATAAGAATCAACGTTGTTCATCTTGCCACGATATTCTATTTCGTTTTTTAACCTCACAGCTACCTTTCGGTTCAATGACCGTTGGAGAGTAGTAAGAGGTCTTTTTGACTGCTGTGAAGTTGATGAAGATGACATTCAGCTTTTCACTTTGCAATCAAGACTATGTTACAACAATAAAAAGGTTGCCTTGTCGTGCTTCATTCGACATTTTGGCATACATTTTTTACATAAATATGAAAATTACAAACGGTGGCAATCATTACTAGCGGACATAAATCGATTGACAAGCTTCTGGGAGGCGGGATTAGATCAGGTCTTATCACAGACATATTTGGCGACAGTAAATTTGCTAGTAATACCATTACACTCGCGGCATGCATTGCCGCAGCACGAACATTCCAAAACTCCTCAGTCGTTTACATCGACACCATAGGAAATTTTCGGCCTGAGATTATATTCCAGCATTTGCATGGTTCTCCTGATTATGGTAAAATATTAAACAAAATTATTTTCGTTAGACTGAATTCAAGTGTTCTATTAAAATCCACAATAAGGAAGGCGCTAATTCATCAACCCAAAATGATTGTTATTGATAGTTTTGTCACCTTATTTACAAATGAGTTTAACGGAATTACAAGGCATTTATCCATAATGCATCATTTGCATGACCTTGCTGTTATTTCACTAAATTTTGACGTAGCAATAGTCATCACTAACCCGTCAACTTACCAAAAGAAGGATTATTATTATAATAAAACAAATCTCCAATCAATCTCAGACCCGTATGTAATATCCAAAAGAGAAGTACTTGCTTCAACCCTTGGGATCTACACTCATACTGTTTTGCAGATCGAAAGATCACAGATGGATGAAACTATCTACTATTTGAGATTGGTAAAGCCTCGAAAGTATAACAAATATTGCGTGAGAATCATCAATGGTCACATTGAGGACTCGTAAGTAGAACAATGAACCATTTCCTTAGGCAGAGGACCAAAATTGATAATGTTAAAATGCATTACGTCATTTTCATTAAGTATTATTGAACCCTTTTGACCTAATTCCTAATTAGCATAGTAAGTACATATATTTCACCTAATTTAGAACATATTGTACTTAGTGACATCAAAAATTTACCTGTGCTAATTGGGGTTTGGTCAGAAATCCGATTAAACTTTGCAACATTCAATATTTGACTCTAAATCATAACAATAAGGTGAATGCAAATCGAATGGTTAGGTACAAGTGTCTAATATTTTTGTAATTACAAAAGTCACTCGAGCAGTTAAAGTATTGAAGTTCTTGTTCAAGTTGTATGTCTGCACCATTTATTTTGATGATATAATAATTATAAGGACTGAAGGCTGTAGCTGGTATTTATTACAAATTATTGTTTTAGCTGTTAATATTATATTAAAATTAGAAATCTTTATTAAGATATTGTATATCTATAGGCTGGGAACAGCAACATGCGTCTTACGGGATAGAGATCCCCATATCTAATGATTACTGGATCTCGTAGATTGGGGGGTCGACTCTATCGGTACTCAGCTACGGAGTAACTGCTAATAAATTCCAGTTCATAGTCTTTACAATGGACAAGCTTGATAGGATGCTAGAATTGCAAAAAGAATTATCGATTGAATTATCTTCTGGGAGATATCCTAACACAATTGAACAAAGGATTTCATGTCTTTGTTTGGCGTTAATACACGAATCGGTGGAGCTTCAAAGGCTTACGAATTGGAAGTGGTGGAAAAGGCCTAGAGATTTTGATTTGGAAGATGCAAAATGCGAATTAATCGATATGTGGCATTTCTTATTGCAAGCTTCCATAGAATTGGGAATGACGGCAGACGACATTATGAAATACTATATCCAAAAGAACGAAATTAACAAAAACCGGAGAAAGTCTAACTACTAATATGATCTACATAGTTTCTAATAAACTCAATATCAACTATTCCCAGTAAATTGTGTACTGATACTTTCTTTCTGAATCTCTCAACATCATCATGACTAACTGCCAAATTAGGCCTATAACCTGTAGAATTCAAAATTCGACCCTCCTGATCTATACCTTTGTCAATTAGTGCTAGCAAAGAGCTACCAGCATGATGTCCATTCGTGTCAATTCCACACAGAATAATATGGCCGAGCAATTCATTTTGCTTGGAGTATCTGATGATCGCATCAATACCTTTATTTTCTGAAAGTAATCTACCAACCAAAACAATTTTTTTCATCAAGGCTTGGTCCCTCGAAATTCTTTCCAAAAGATCAAAACTAGATAGTGTGCAGATTGCAATATCTTTTCCTTCTCCTTCTACATACCGAGTCCTAATTGGAATCAATAGCTTACACAAATTACCACAAATATTCTCGATGGTAGTTGCAATATGGTTCATAACTGCTTAACCCAATTTTGGGGCAGGAGTATTTTTGATTTGATAATATAATTCAGTCAAATCTTGAACACAACACATCATCAGACACTGAAGGAATTATTTTTTGATTCTACCTCCAAAATTCAAATTAAGTTCTCTTGCAACATTTAATTGCACTATTATCATACTTGTCTTACACTGATTCATGGTGCCGCTTATATTGTCTTTACTACAACACCGATCGAGGGATGTAGATTATCGAGTGAAAAAGGTCTTGTAATAGTATACACGGGCAAGGGCAAGGGCAAGACGACAGCTGCTTTAGGAATGGCCTTAAGAGCAGTTGGGCACGGTATGAAAGTTTGCATGATACAATTTATCAAAGGTGAATGGTATTACGGCGAGTTGACAAGCGCCAATAGATTAGAACCAGAATTTGAGTTAGTGGCCGCGGGCAAAGGATTTGTTGGAATAATCGATGATGATCACGATATTAAAGAACATCAAGCTTCAGCTAAGAATGCGCTCAACTTTAGTAGAAAAAAAATCCTTCAAAAGAAATACGATTTAATAATACTAGATGAAATAAATTATGCAATAAACTTAGGTCTAGTGTCTTCTCTAGAAGTTGTGAATCTTGTGAAGCAGAAACCTGCAGATTTAACTTTAGTGTTGACTGGAAATCATGCTTCCCAGGAAATAATAGAAATTGCCGATTTAGTAACGGAAATGCGAGAAATTAAACACCCATTTCAGGCTGGAATAAGGGCAAAAAAAGGTATTGACTTTTAACATCGAGTAATTATTAATCGAGTAATTATTAATTATGATCGGTTCAGTTGCATCTTCAAGCGACTTAATTTATCTACAAATTTCATGAGGGCAACCTTAAAGTAACGCATGATACACGGTAGAAAGTGCATGGTAACAGAAATTGCAGAACTTCCAGATGAAGGCGAGCTAGTTATCGCCACGGTTAAGGAAGTTACTGGTCATGGGGCTTATGTATCTCTTGATGAATATAATAACTTGACGGCGTTCTTGCATATATCTGAGATTGCAACAGGTTGGATTCGGAATGTCGAAAGATATGTGAGGCCTAAACAAAAGACAGTTCTTAAGGTTATCAGAGTTCATAAAGGACGAATTGAAGTGGATCTATCTTTAAAGCAAGTTTCAGGAGAAGAGAAGAAATCCAAGCTAATTGAAGTTAAAAAAGGCGAAAAAGCCTCAGCATTTATGGATATAATCAAAAAGAGGAATAATTTAAAAGATGAACAAGTTCAAGATCTGGAAGACAGGATTCTATCGAAATTCGATTACGTATATGACATGTTTGAAGTTGTTGCCAGAAAAGGAATTGAGGCTATTAGGACAATTGAATTACCAGAGGAAATACGATCGTCAATAGAGGAAGAAAGCAAAAAAATCCTGATACCGGAAGTCGAAGTTCGAGGAACTCTTGAAGTAACAGTACGGGCTCCCAATGGAATCAATTTGATAAAAGATATTCTTTCTTCGGTTGAATCAGACAAAGGGAATGCGAAAATTTCGATAACTTACATTGCAGCTCCCAAATATAGGATAACTTCGAGAGCAGAAAATTTCAAGATTGCTGAAAAAATAATGAAAAACTCGATAGAAAAGCTAGCTTCAATGATCGAAAAGAAAGGAGGGACATTCAAGTATACACGCGAGGACTCCAAGAAGCGCAGAGATGTTGCAAACTGAAGCGCTTACTCAAAAAATGCAGTTCATGCAAAATATATACACTTAATCATAAATGTGAACGCTGCGGCAATGGAACCCAAGACGCTTATCCAGCAAAATTTTCGCCTGATGACAAATACGTTAGATATAGAATAGCAGCAAGGTATTCCAAATTACATTAGGAAATTAGTGCCGATTTCCATATTATTTAACGCTTAGTGAACAAGGTCATTTCTGCATCCTTTTACGGTGCAAATAAACCTAAAGAGGTTAATTTGCAGATGTAATGTTTGCGTTTGAAGAGACGTTTGCAGTTGATGTAGCCTGAATCATCTGTTCAACTGCTGCGCCAGTAGGATTCGTATTATTAGTGATATTGAGGACAGTTCCAATTATTGATCTGTTAAAGGATTCTCCAGGCGTCTGAGATGCATTACTCATGTTACTCATGCTACTCATATTCTGAGCCACATTATCATTCATGCTCTGCTGCCCATTTATGCTATAAGTAGGGTACAGTAATGAGATCGAATTGAGAAAAATGAATAATCCAGCGATTAACGTAACTAAATTTAAGTTCATGAGCGCCCTTACCATCAATTTATCGGTAACTATCTATGATATATAAATTTCTGCTTAAGGATATGGATAAAAGTAATAGTCGTTGGTATGATACACTAAACTTAAAGTTTCAAGCAATTAGATTAAACTAAGCTTTAAAGTGAGTGACTTACCCTTTTGAGCAAGGGTCAAACTCGCATTGAAGTCATAAATTATAAAAAAATAGAGGTTGCCGAGATTCAGTTCTGTGGGATTGCTTTAAGTTCCGACGCATACACCGACTGGATTGCTGGTGTTGCAGTTATTCTTCTCATATGTGTTCTCGTTTATGTTCAGCGCCAGTCCATCTGCGTTATTAATGTCCAGAGTATTGCCTAAGACATTGTTGAACTTCAAGTTATTCTTACTGCTCTGTGCATCAGTGAATATACCATTGGCACTTCCACCTACGCTGTTTGCCCATATTACTGACTTGTCGGTGTTTACGAATGTTACACCCGCAAGATTATTTGATGACATGAGATTTGCATGCACATCTACTAGGTCACTAGAGTGAGCTGCTACACCTATGCTGTTAGGGCCTATCATGTTTTGTTCAACAACCGTATTTGTTGTTCCTGTCATAAAGACCGCAATCTTATTTCCATCAAATGTAACTCTCTTCACACTTGTGCCGTCAGATCCAGTTATCAAGATACCAGCTTGGAAAGCTCGTATCGATCCTGGCCCTACTACTTGAACGCCATCAGAATTTGGTACCACTATGCCTACTTTTGAACTGTCAGGGCCCGTACCGGTTATCGAGTAACCCGCAAGGTCTATTACAGCATTATCCGATCCGACTATGAGACCATCACCTGGACATTTTAGATCAGCTGTGAGGG
>DATBFR010000050.1:0-37776 GCA_036558405.1 Nitrososphaeraceae archaeon
AATCTCTTTCCCCCCTTTTCGTTGGTATTATTACTAAATGCTGAATCTGAATCTGACTCCGAAGAGTCTGTATCTGTGGATTCGTCCAATCTTAAAATTGCCTATTAATTCCCATTGATCTTATTTAAAGTTTGAAAGTAAAGAAAAGCTCCACAAAAAATGGTTTTTGCCGCGTGATCCATTTTTATTATGTAAAAAATAATAAAAAGTTAATATATTTTGATCCGATTCGACTTCGGTAAAGGAATAAGCTACTGCATCAGTTCATACATCTACAACAAATAAACCACGCAAGACGGGCTTAACAGTTCAATCAGACTTTTGTTAATCGGACCAATAGCGCGTCAATCTGAACCGCTTTTTGGGCCAAAAATCAGTCAATTTCGAGTTATATTTAAAGCCTCATATAACTAGTCAAATTTTCGCTAATCCATTCGTCTTTAAGTGAATCTAAATTATTCAAATGAAATTGGACAGCAGTCAGTTTGAATATTGTCCTATCTAAGCGGTTTCTATTAAAGAGTATCAAGGGACATTTTGATATGGATCTATTTGCATTCAAATTTGATGCTTTAGGAAATATACATCTTGGCAATATAAAATATCTCGATCCATGACCTATTTCGTTATGAACTTTTATCATCTAGTAAGCTACCAGCTACGATATTCTATTACATTCGCAGTCAACGAATATCTTATTTCATGTTAAATCTCATCCATATGACATTTTCAACTTGGAAGAATAGTCACTTTACAAACTGCTCACACATCTGCATACATCGCAAATTCATGGGGGTGCGGTCTAACAGCTAATTCCATATGTTCCTTTCCTGCATGTTCAATAATATTTGCAATCACTTCTTTTCCAAATATTGGTTCAAGGAATTTCGAATCACTTTCTAATTCTTCACATGCTTCTCTCAAACTTGCTGGAAGCTGCTGGATGCCTAATTCCTTTCTCCTATGTTCAGTCATCTTGAAGATATCTGCGTCTACGGGGTCTCCTATAGGTCGCTTTCTCTTAATTCCATCTAGCCCTGCCGCAACAATAGCCGAGAAGGCCAAATACGGATTGCATGAAGGGTCAGGGGCCCTGAATTCTATTCTTTTCATATTGGCAAATTTCTTCCCCTTGTAGTGCGCTGGAATTCTTATTATTGCGGATCTATTTCCTGTGCTCCATGCTATGTACACGGGAGCTTCGTAACCAGGAACTAATCTTCTATACGAGTTGGTAGTAGGGGCAACTATTGCTGCTAACGACTTAGCATGATCAATTATTCCGCCTCCGAAATATCTTGCAATTTCAGACATTTCTGCGTATTCATCTCGGGCATCATAGAATAGATTTGTTTGGCTATTCCAAAGACTTACGTTGACATGCATACCTGATCCATTGTCAAGAGCAATCGGTTTAGGCATCATTGTTGCAATCATATTATGTTTTTTTGCAATATTCTTTACTATGTATTTGTAACTTTGCGCAGAATCAGCAGCGTTGACAAGGCTATCATACCTAATATCAATTTCACACTGACCGGCAGTTGCGACTTCATGGTGATGTGCATCACAAATAATTCCAAACTTGTTACTCAAAACATCAACGCATTCATTACGGTATTGCATAAGGGTATCTCCCGGGGCGCTTGGGAGATAACCTTCTTTCAATCTGAGCGCGTATCCAACATTGTCCGTGGACCAGGGAGCTTCCCTAGAGGTAATTTCATAACTCTGACCTCTAGATGCTGTTAAAGTATTTACGGAGAGTTTATCGAAAACAAAAAACTCTACCTCTGGACCCCAATTTGAAACTTCGTATCCACCATCCATCACATGTTTTTCAGCTTTTCTTGCGATGGCCCTAGGATCCTTTGGATATGGCTTTCTTGCTGATCCACCGCTTAGAATATCACAAATTAGTCGCGCTGTAGGATATTCCTCTATCCAAGGTATTGTCGCGTAAGTAGAAGAATCTGGACGGATTATTAGATCAGATTCCTGTATTTCAGTAAATCCCTTTATTGAAGATCCATCGAGTTTGGGTAATCCGTCATCAAAATCCTCTATTCTAAATGTATTAGATGCAATGGTAGTATGATGAAATCTTCCAAATAAACCAGTGAACTGTAAATCTAAGAATTTTATTCCGTCTCGTTCAAGTCTTTGCATGACCTCCTCGTTGCTGAATGACAACGGCTCGATTCTTCCGCGAAGAACTTTATATGGCAACTAGAATCTTGTTTTTATATTCCAGCCCTATAATTAAGTTTTAAAAAGACACTGTTCCTACGACAAGTTTTGCCGAATAACTGATAAAAGAGTTATATTTCATGAAGCATGAGTCAAGTTGCTTGTCACTCAAGCACCAGACAGGTCGATGACCACGAATGGATAGTTCAAACCAGAAGCAAGATTCACACACAGATGAAGAGTCAGATCTGGTAGATTTGAATTTCATTTCAGATCTGCTTGTCAAGGAAATTCAAATTCCTATTTTACAATTTCTGCCCCCTGATACGTATAAGAGCATTGCAATGTTAATTAGAAAGCTGGTGTTGCAAACCAATGATAATTTAGAATCAAAAATAAAAGACGAGATAGTTCGTTTAAGTGCCAAAGCAGCCCAATTATTATTGGAAATCAGGTGTCAGAAGCTGATAGTTGATTGGCAGAATGATTCAGATTTACCTCCCGTATTCGCCACTGAGCAGTATTCAAAATTGACTGAAGAAGAAAAGTATATAGTCGATTCGTATTTAGAATCTTTTAGGAAAAAGAGATCTATTATATTGGCCGCGTCTGAGGGGCGTGAAAAAATGCTAAAAACCCTTTCAAAGATGATTTATTCAAGAAAAATAATAGTTCGGTTTCTTAAACCAATTGAACAATTTATGGGTGTTGATATGACCAAATATGGGCCATTTATTGAGGAGGATGTTGCTATTTTACCCTTTGAGAATGCGAGGTCACTAATTGAACTTGGCACGGTCATGGAGATTCGCGATGATACAAATCCTATGTAAAGAAATGTAAATATTATCTTAATACGCAGTATATACAAAATAATCTTGTCACACAACGGAATAGACATTGATCAATTTATTCTCCTTACAATATATCCAACTGCGGTATTTTTTGGGATAGGTCTTATCGCTAAAAAGCGAATGTTATCTGAAGTATTGAAATATGCACTTCAAGGAATTACATGCATCATTTTTTCTTTTGTTTATTTCGTGGCTGTGGCACACGGTGGAGCAAACGGTCTTGCAATAGTACTGGCTATGTTCGGTGTATTGCTGTTGTTTATGGCAAGAAAACAGAAGATTCAGCCACCTCCTTCAGAGGATAAGGCTAGGGCAACTTAGACTCAACCCTCAATTTTGTAAAGCATGAATCATGATTCTATCTAAATTTTCATGGCAGTGTAAATCAGGTTAATACAATCGGCATTCTTTTCATAGTATCAACGAGCTTACTGCACGCTGAAAATTCTAGAGTTGATAGATATTACTAATTTAAAGGATACTCAGTTGAATTCAGATTATTTCTCTACTTTTTTCTTCTCTTATATTCAATTAAACCCATTAATTGGTAACCATATTCTAGGTTGTGCTTGACGTGGTTAATACCGTGCGAGCCATGTGGCACGAATTTGCCATCCAGGACATTTTCTATATAGGTTTTCACCTTTCGGATTGATATTGTTGCATGTTGAAGTTGTCTCTCGGTCAACTTTCTTCCTATTTCTTTTTCTATTTCACGACTGAACTCTTTGGACCCTGCTAATTTGTTATATTTCTGTAATTTGTCGTGATTCAAGCCGAGTCCACTGATTTTTCTATAATCTTGATCAGATAACTTTCCCAATAATTCTTCTATATCTCGCTTCTTCCTTTGAGTTAAGGAGCTAAGGCTATTGACCAATTCTCTTTGTTGTGTTTTCGGTATAGTCTCTGTGCGTGTTTTACTGAATAATTCTGGTTGCTGTTTGTCACTTACTTTTTCAGAATCTGGAATCTCGCGATTTACTTCAAGTTGCAAAGTCATTGCTGCACTAAGATTTTTAGTTATGGCATCTCTCTTACTCTTCTGATAATATCTTTCTAGTCCATATACGCCAACTCTTTCTCCACCAAGGTCTTCTCCTTTATGAACTATTGAAGATAAATTTAACACCAGTCTGGGATAATTGGATTTCAATTTGTCATCGTAACCGTCATAATTTTCCATGATGTCTTTGTAAATTCCTAAGATGGCATCTTCGACCAATCTAGTGTTCACTACATCAACCCCAGCTTTGCTAGTACCAACAACCTTTGTTAGATCAAGTCCTTTAGAGCCAATCGTTAACAAATCACAAAGCTCGGATTTAGAGAATGAATACGCATTAGCTTCGCAGGATGCGACAATCGCCTTCATTATTTCAAGCCACAGGTCATTAGAGTCAACTGCGCTAGGATGAGTCCTCTTAATAAATTCTTGAGCGTCTTTCTTTACTTTTAAGTCTGTAATCCTTAATTCATCGAAGGCTCGAGTAAGTATTTTTGCTGCAGATGTTATTTTGATCTCCTCTGTAATATTCGTATTGCTAGTCAACGACTTACCACTAATGACACTCGTCCTAATATTAATGATAATATCTAAAAAAGAAGATCATAAGAATTGCAAGACTAGATTGGAAAATACTGAATACTACATTTTCTAAACTTTATTTCAATCATTTATTGTATTGCTTTACCCACTCGAAATCGATCAATTGTTCGACAATATGAAGCATATAACATATGAAAAGTCGATCATATTAACAAAACTCTAATAATACCTGACCTATCTTTGTTTGTCATTTAACTAGACCTTATTGCACTTATCCAATGTCCATAATTAATCGTGTACCACTGAAGTATTAGCTACTGCCAATCGAGCACAAAAACCCATTACCCCCCCAAATACCACATGTAATGCCAAGGAGCCAAAAAATATAGTGTCGGAGACTTGGGCAAATTGCTTTGCTAGGTTGTATTCCTCTGATGTCGGACTTGCAGTATTCAATAAATTCTGGAGAATTGGTTGCATTACAAGATAATTAATTGGTAGAAATAGAACTGCCCAGACTATGACTCCAGCTAGAACACCTGTCCCTAAACCCTTTATGAGCGAATTAATATAAAGTATCTTGAAACGTTTGGAGATAGTACTGTATATTATTCCTATAATTACTGCCGTTACCATGTACAGCGTAAATCCAAAATACACCGCATAGGATGAATCTATGCCAAATGCCAATCCTACCATTTTATAAAGAGAGCCCGGTGGCAATCCTAATTCATGGTCAATTGCAAGAAACAATCCAAAAATAGCCCATGCCGCTGTAAGACCTGCTATTATGCCAGATGGCCGTCGAATTGTTACAGGGGATGAATTTTGCACTTTGTATAATATAATCACTTTGTAATATTTAGATTTTATGTAAATACAGCACGCAGCTGGTAATCTGATATATATCATGATTAATTTTTGTCATGAAATCAAGAATCATCTGTTCAAACCACCCAAGCACTCTTCGCAAACAGGTCGATGGAGTTTATGCCATGGCCTAACAATTAGGTAACCCTGTTGGATGTGTTAATTTTTTCATCTATTTTAATTGAATCTTTCCTTTGTGTTTTACTACCTCAGATATAATCTCATTTGATATCCTATCAAGTACCAGTCTAACTGCATCTTTCTTTCTTCCACGGGAGACTACCTGTATATTCATGACAGGAATATTCTTGTTAGTGTACCCCTGTGGATGTGTTTTCAAGTATAATGAGTTGGTTGGAGTGGTTTTCACCAATTTTGTCAAGGCGCTCGATAACATGGCTTCGCTAACACCTTCCACTCTATAAAGCCGTTCCTCTAGGCTGAATTCTCCAACTTCCTGCTTGATTTCATTTAGTATGCTGTTTATGAAAATACCTTTCATCTCAGATGGTACACCAGGGAGACACACAATTTTGGTTTTTTTAGCATTGAACCTTACTGCTGGTGCATTTCCAACAGGATTCATTATAGGTATTGATCCGTTTGGAATTAATGCCATCTTAATTCGTGCCCTATTCAATCTTACTACGCGCCCTTGTTTCTTGTAACTTTGTTTGACCATATTTAGTGCACTAGAATTTAGAACCAACCTCGTTCTCAAACCACGACTGATTCCCTCTAATGTCTTGTCATCATAAGTTGGGCCAAGCCCACCACAAGTTATTAGCCAATTAGGCTCTCTATGTAAACTTTCTCGGGTGGTCGAGTCAATAATTTTCACATCATCCTGAACTACGATTACTCTATTTACTACTCCCCCTACGTGTGCTATTTCCTTACATAGCCAGGATGCATTAGTATTTACGGTAACGCCCGATAATATTTCGTTACCAATACATAATATTTCAATACTAGTCATTCATATTCATGCAGTTGAATCAACAAATTAAAGAGATTCATATTTGGAATTTTTTAGAGCTAATAATTACGTCGCCTACCAAAAGTCTCTCAATCCTACTTAATTCAAACCACAAATTTGTGATGCAAACATTACATACCCTGCTACCTTTGTGGAACGTCTGTATCCAAAGAAGTTGTTGGTGTCTTTGGGCATGAGTTCGTGCTTAATGCCTTTTGCTTCCTCCTTAGATGAAGGTAGGCGCATATACGTACCTCTTAAAATTTCATTCCAAGGGAGTTGTGGGACAGATCCCTTCTCAGATGCAATAATTGCAATAACTCGTTTGATATGTTGCACATCTATTATGATTGAATAGCTGTATTGATCCTGATCTTCAAAAGGATCATTTGCTGTATAAGGATCAATCGCAATATACTTCTTTAACTTCTCTTTAAGATCAACGGCCAGCTTGCTCATGACGGCAAGGTCAGACCCAGAAAGATTGCGGAGGTCTTCTAGAGTAGGAAGTTTGGTTTCCACAGCTGAAAGCATAAATAACGATATCAGCGCTGACTATTTAATTTTTGATAATTCATTTGGGTTTTACTCAAAAAACTAATAAATTAGAATTCAACAAAGGTGAATTTGCCGGGGTACCCAAGCTAGGTATGTACAAACGGACCCTAAGAGGGGTCAGCCTCGAGATCATATCGAAATAGAGCAAAGTGATAGCTGATGTCCGCAAGGACTCGTGGGTTCGAGTCCCACTCCCGGCGACGCAAATGACGCATATGACTTGGTGATTAAATCTCTATAGAATCTATAGATCGGCATGAAAATTATTATAATGTTTAGTGTTCATTTAGCTATTGGAGAAAAATGTTAAGTCAAATGCGATGTGAAATCTGTCACAAGACAACGAACTCGCTGAATTTTTGGTTCGACAAGCTCTTATGCAGAACTTGCTACGCTACAGATAGATCAAACCAACACACCATATTAGTCAGCAATCTTCAAGACTGATATAATTGATTAATTTATTTTAAACTAACCCCTGTCACTATATCTTGACTCTACTTTGACTTCCTGCGTATTGGTGCTATATCAATCAAAGGTCAATAGTTGCGGTGGCATAGTGAGTTCTTTGCTTGACAATATACTTATGCGAACTACTTTTAATTATATTATGAAATTAAATCTCTAGATCTGAGTATTACTAATCGTTATAAAGGTTATTTCTTGATCATTAAGTCACGATTCTTTAGCGATTTGACGTACCTTTCGTTCAAGGCTTTTATTATGATTCCAGCAACGAGCCCATAGAACATGTTAAAAGGAAGTGCAATGAACATAATTTCCCAAATAATGTCTTGCAAGTTCTTTGTATTTAGACTGGCTATTGCTCCAGTGGGGGTTTGCTGAAATATGATCATACCTAACTGGTTTATTTCTGGAAGAACCAATAGAATGGACACTGGCACAAACAAGATTGCCCAAATGAATAGACCGAAAATTACTCCGTAAAGTTGAGAATATTTCGCCAGTCGTTGGAAAGAAGATCGTGTAATCATGAATGGAATTGACATTATCATACCCAACAAAGTTCCAGTCAAAATGTGAAGCGAAAATCCGTAAATTACCTGAACTATGGAAGTGGAGGAGGAATTCAATAATACATCAATTATGACAACGTAGAAGGTTCCAACTGGATATCCAATGACTTTTTCTGCTAGCAGAATCATCGAACTTATAAGAATCGAGGCTATAGCACCCGCGATAAGGCCAGAAAACAGGAAGTTTAGACGCCAATTGCGAATCTGCTTTAGATAGCCAAATTCTATTATGTTCATATGTATCATACGAGTAACTAATATTTTTATTTTGCTA
The DNA here is from genome assembly GCA_036558405.1 of Nitrososphaeraceae archaeon. Taxonomy (GTDB): domain Archaea; phylum Thermoproteota; class Nitrososphaeria; order Nitrososphaerales; family Nitrososphaeraceae; genus TA-21. Next base: position 8,312 of record DATBFR010000050.1, read on the forward strand.
ACTCTTTTATTCAAAAGAATTCATAATAATAGTTATATTTAGCTAGAAATATGATATCGTGGGATCATTTATGTAATTATTGCAAGATTGGCAAAGGTTTAAGCCAGCTGATATTGTAATGGTGGAATAATTAACTACGCTTGCATTTGTTCAATTTCATTCATGAAATCATTATTTACCATATTCGGAATACTAACAAATTGGGCGGTTCTTACCACGTGACGTTGCCTTCAATTTGTCTAATCCTATTGAAGTTTGGAACTACCATTCATGACAAAGGTCCGTAGATTTTAGCTACGTCTTTAAGGATCTGGCAAGTCATAGTAAGTTATGGTAGACGAAAGACTTGCACAATTCTTAAATCAAGGAAATGATTGGGAAAGGAAGGTCACCAGCATACCTGGTGTATTCTTGCTCAAATTACCTGCATTCAAGAGTAGACCCGCTGCGATAGTTATTGAAGTTAATCCAGTTGATTCATCTGGTTCTCCAACCAAGAAAAGAGGCATAATAATAAGGTCAAGTTCGGAGCTAGAACAAATTCGTAATATTCTAACGAATGTCAAACTTGAGCAATTAGCAAAGAGTATAGATGAAGTAAATCCTGAAGTCAAAACATTAACTGCGAAGGATTCTTCAGATATTTTTCAAATTTAGGAGGTTAGATCTACAAATCAAAAGCTCTGGTCTGAGTAGTATTACTTGATATCGAACATCAGGATTATACTATGGCAGTTTGCTTGATCTACTGTGTATTTGACATTACGTGAGAGACCAAAGTCTTAGTACCATCACTGTTACTACATCTTAGGAACTAGTGAAGTTTATCGATAAATTTTAATGTTAGGATATACCAGAGTCCTCAGATCCAGGGGTTCCAGCTCCACTTCCTCCTCCCATCACTGGAGGGAGCTCATGTTTTCCAAATTGGTCTGCCATCCTCTTGTACATATTTAGTTCCTGAGTTGATAGTGGCCTGATCTTTTTCATCGCCTCTTCGAAATGGCGCATATGAATTTCTAATTCCTTAATGTGGGCATCTGCTTGTTTTGGATCAGAATATTTTGTGATATGCTCTCTCATAGCTAACATCACTGCAGCAGATGAAAGAGACGCAATATCGGCCCCGGTATATCCTTCTGTGTGATCAGCCAAATGCTCCAGATTGACGTCGCTAGCAAGTGGTTTCTTTTTTGTATGGATCTTTATTATCTGCATTCTAGATTCTTTGTCAGGAGGAGGAACGTACAGTAGTCTATCAAATCTGCCGGGTCTAAGGAGCGCCGTATCAATAATATCTTGTCTGTTCGTCGCTGCAATAACTATGACATTTGTTAGTATTTCAAGGCCATCCAATTCAGTTAGTAACTGACTAATTACCCTTTCAGTCACATGGGAATTTCCAAAATCGGATCCTCTTGTAGGAGCTACAGCATCTATTTCATCAAAGAAAATAATGCAAGGGGCAGCTTGTCTTGCTTTCCTGAAAACTTCCCTCACTCCTTTCTCTGATTCTCCAACCCATTTACTAAGTAGTTCTGGTCCCTTTATACTGATGAAATTCGCTTCACTTTCGTTTGCAGCCGCTTTAGCCATCAATGTCTTACCCGTTCCAGGAGGCCCATAAAGTAGGATACCTTTTGGCGGTGTTGCATCCGCGTGTGTAAAAATATTCTGATATTTTAGGGGCCATTCTACAGCCTCTTGTAGCTCCTGCTTAACATTGCCTAGGCCACCAATGTCCTCCCATTTTACGTCTGGAACTTCTACAAAGACTTCTCTCATTGCAGATGGCTCCATTTCCTGAATTACGCTGACGAAATCGTCCATATTGACAATTATTTTCTTCAGTGTTTCACTAGGTATGCTTTCGGATGCTAGATCGATTTCTGGTATAACTCTCCTTAGTGCTCGTATGGCGGCCTCTTTCGCTAACGCTTGTAAATCTGCACCTACGAAACCATGAGAAATATCCGCAAGTCGTTCCAGGTTTACATCTTTAGCCAATGGCATCCCTCTCACGTGTATTTGCAAAACTTCAAGCCTTCCATTTCGGTCTGGAACACCAATCTCTATTTCTCTATCAAATCTTCCTGGCCTTCTTAATGCTGGATCTAATGCGTCTATTCTGTTGGTAGCTCCGATTACAACCACCTTACCACGTGAAGTCATACCATCCATCAATGACAAGAGCTGGGCAACTACTCTTCTTTCAACCTCTCCTGATACTTCTTCTCGTTTAGGGGCGATTGAATCTATTTCGTCAATAAATATTATAGAAGGCGAGTTCTTTTCAGCTTCCTGAAATACATTTCTAAGTCGTTCCTCACTCTCTCCATAGAACTTGCTCATTATTTCAGGTCCTCCTATTGTATAAAAGTTAGAATTTGTTTCGCTAGCAATTGCTTTTGCTAATAGAGTCTTACCAGTCCCCGGAGGACCGTGCAATAATACTCCTTTAGGTGCTTCCACGCCCAATCTCTTGAACAATTCAGGGTGTCTTAACGGAAGCTCAATCATTTCTCTTACTTTTTCAACTGCGTTTCCTAACCCTCCGATATCCTCGTATGTGATCGATGGAATCTTTCCCTCTTTTGTCGCCTGAACCGCTTTAGCGCTTTCTTCAGAAACGGTTATTTCAGTATCAGAATTAATAATGACTGGACCAGAAGGATTAGTTGATATTACGACCAAATCTACCCTCTGACCCATTACACTTATCGGGATTGTATCTCCCTTTGTCATCAAAGCGCCATTCAAGTACTCGCGTAAGTAATCTTCTGCACCTATGATTCTCAATGATTCAGTGGGGGCCAAGGTTATGCTCCTGGCGTCTTTCGAATCTACTTTTCTTAACTCAATTTGATCGTTGATCCCTACGTCAAGCTTGTTTCTACCAAAACCATCTATACGAATCAATCCTTTGCCTCTGTCACCTTCCTTAGCGGGCCAACTTAGCACTACAGTCTTCCTGCCACTCGAAGAAAGCTCTAAAGCATCGCCAGTTGAAATTCCTAATTCTTGAGCTATATCAGGATCTATACGTGCTATTTTTCTTCCTACATCTCTTTGCTCAGCTTCTGCAACTTTTAATGTAATAATATCCTTATTCTTATTGCTTTTAGAATTGTTGTTATTAGATTTTGGAGACGACATTTTCTTCCAGTACAAGTGGTGTACACGACACTTAAATCTTCGCTAAATACAATATGCATTTATTCATTTAGCTTGATTGCTATTGCCAGATGAAATTTGTCCCCTTAATTCTCCATCGGGAAACGACCCTGTATGAATATTTACATAAATTTCCCCAGTCTTCATTTTATTTAGGAGATCTGCTATGGACATACCCGACATGGGCCCTAGAAAGTCGGCAGCATAGAATTTGCCGCGTACCAAAGTTCCATTTATCAATCCAGTCGGTCCAGAATTAAAAAGCATTACAATAGGGTCTCCGTTTGTGCCTATTTTTCCAAGGTGTAAATGCGATTCCATTACTTTATCCAATCCAGTTGCGTTTATTTCATACGAAACAGAATTATTATTACCATATTTGAATAAAGCCACTCCTGTGGCTGACGAATTATTGACGGGAATTTCTTGCATGCCATTAAGAGAAGCACTTAACTCTTCATATCCATTAGCTGGATTCAAAATCATAGTAAAAGATAGTAACATGCTTACTAAGATTACCAACTTATAGAAAGATTGTCTCAGGCATTCCATGAGTAGAATCTCTACATGAGAATGCACTTTAATGCTATTATATCTTCTGTTTAGTGAACTTGATCTAACAATTTGATCTAACAACACTCTGAATTCATGGTTCTTTAAAAATCCTTAGATTTTTAGTTTATTCAGATATTGGAATGAGTGAAAATTCTATACTTATAATAGGAGAGAGCCAGACAATACCATGATCTAGAATGATTTCCATGCTCATAAGTCCATGGTTGATTTACGTATAGTTGGATGATTTGACGATTACAATAAATCAATATACATTAGTTACTGCTGTGGAGTATAACTTTTAGCCATTTCCCGATATGAAACCAAAAGAAGGATTGTCAAGGCAAAAACTACTACACCATTCGAAAGATGAATTGCAACTACTAGAGACTGAAGGTTAGTAAGTACCACAAACATTCCTATGAGAATTTCTACTACAATAAAAAATAACGCTACATATGCAATTCTCACGTTTTTCGAATGGTTCAATGCCAGCATAACAGTTGTTGTCCCTATTGCAAATGCGCTCAAGATCGCAAGAAATCTATGGATGGTTTCATACATGTATTTTTCTGTTGGCATTGTAAAACCATTAGGGCATAATGGCCATCCCGTGCACGCAAGCTCTTGCCGTAAGGCTGTGATCCATCTCCCTGAAATCATAGTGCTAAAAATCAAAATCAATGAAATCAGAATCAAAATGAAGAATTTCTCCAAAGCCTAAACAACTTCTTAAATATGTCGAATTTTAATTTATAACCACTTGACCCTCTTCAAACTAAAGCACGGATTACCGTCTTAGTTGGAAAAATAATTGGGGCTTGAATTACTAGTTATTCTGTATACCTTAAACAGCAATCCAATTATTTGTAGAAATAATAAAAAAATTACTGGGTAATATTCTGCCCAGCGGATTGACTTGAGTTTTGTGCAATGTTATTGCCGGTAGCTTGCCCAGGCTCTACTACTACCAACTTGAAATCAGCGCTTTCAACAAAGTCACCCATGACTTTCTCCTCTACGCCTTCTACAGTTACAGAGACAGTTATTGGACCAGGTTTTTCAAAAGTTACTTTCTGAACACCAGTTCCATCTACTGCCTTTTGATTCTTCAAGTCCACAATCGCAGTCCCGTTTGCATCTGTTATCTTAAAACCATAGCTCACATCGGTAATGGGCCCCTTAACATTGTCCATGAAAAGTACTCCAAATGTAGTTTCATTTCCTGTGGTGATTACATCTGGAAAGAATAACTGAATGAAAAACGAACCACGTGCTGTTTGCAACGTGATAGGAGATTTTGGAAGTTCTAGCATACTCTTAGGAACGGGTGGCTGTCCCTCTCCTGTACCTAGAAGCTCGTACTTGTATTGAATCGGAGGGGGTGGGGTTGCAACGTCGGCAAAAGTTTCAGCTTTTATTGGATATGGAAAATCCTTTTTGACCCAAATGTTGTTATCTACACCCTTATGATATTTGACTAGAGTAGTTTCAAAATTTCCTGCCGGAATATTCAACGTGGATGACCCAGAAGGAGTAATTGGTGAACCTCCGATGGATGCGATTTTACCCCAATACTGTGCATTGAGAGACTGACCTGGTTTTGGTACAAAAGCAGCCAACCATTGCAATGAGTTTTTATAAGCACTTTTGTAGGGCAATAACGCTGGTGGAATATTCGAGCTTCCAAGTGCAGTTAAATCGAGATCACTCAAATGAAAAGTGCCGTTAAATATTTCTCCTTGATCGTTAACGAAAACGGGGGCTTCCCAGTACTTGCCAGTATCATTATGATCTTTGAAATAAATAGTCATGGTGAAGGGCTGACCTTGGTTTGTATCATGATCTTCAATATTATAGGTGACGAACATGTTCGGTTTGACCCCTTGGCCGACATACCACTTATCTTCTTGAGCATATGCATTACTTATGGGTCTAATCTGAGAACTAATAATAGCACTGCTTGTCAGCGTGCATATCAACAATATGCTAGCAATAATATAGATGCAATTATCTCTCGCTCTGCTTTTCACATTCATTATACAGGATATCAAATTCATAAATGTTTGGAATATTAAAAGGAGCTTCTTGTAATTTGACTAGGAAACAACAAATGGGACAATAGATATTTTAAAGTTGAACTTGGTCAAAACTCCGATACACACGCAACGTAATATAAAACGATTTTTCCAATTACTGATTGGGAAATTGTAAGAAATCGTTAATAAACAAAACCCGTCCCCAATTTTACATTTTCAACTACATCTATGATTGTGCTAAAATCAATCCTACGCCTAATTTACCTAGGGACTAAAGTAAGAAATCCTCGATTAGCTGGATTTGTACTACATGGGTTCATTTCTATTCCTTAGCAGGCTTAAAGATTAGGATTAAAGAACCGGCCTGAATAGATTTCCGATGAATTAAAGACTTTTCAAAATTAGCTTCAATTAATAATTTATTGTTACCAAAAAATATTACCTACTTAATTCTCTACTAAGGCACCGCGTTATAACACGCTTACATTACTTTGACACAAGTACATGATTTTTGAGTTTATAGTTATCGCGGGCCTGAAGTTTGGTTAATTTTTATTTGATTGTTAAGTTAGTTTATTAACGATAGGTTCAAGCTTCATAATTTAATGTTCAAATCATATGCATTTATAACTATGTTTCTAGGATGTTATTTTTTGTATGAGCTCGGGTGACACATATTACAATGTATTTTTTTCTCCAAATTCAATTGCAATCATTGGGGCATCAGAAAAACCTGGAATAGGCAGAGCAATTTTCTCTAATATAAAAAATGGTTATAAGGGAAAAATCTACCCAGTTACACCGACTAATGAGTTTGTTTTTGGTCTCAAAGCCTTCAAGAACGTCCTAGACATACCTGAAGACATTGATTTGGCAGTCGTTGCAACTCCAAATAAAATAGTCCCTCAGGTCATGGAAGATGTTGGAAAGAAAAAAATCAAAGGTGCTATAATAGTTTCGGCAGGATTCAAAGAGGTAGACGAACAAGGCGCCAAGCTTGAAAAGGAAGTTTCGACGATCTGCAAAAAGTATGGTACAAGAGTAATCGGTCCGAACTGCCTTGGAATTATGAGTCTATCTAAAGAAAACATGATGAATGCAACTTTTCTAAAGATTACCCCAAAATATGGAGGCATTGCTCTAGTGTCACAAAGCGGAGCAATATGTGCGGCAACTGTTGAAGATGCCATGGCTCAAGGAATTGGTTTCTCAAAGGTGATCAGCATGGGTAACAAAGTAGACGTTGACGAAAACGATGTGCTAGAGCTTCTCTTCAGGGATTCCGAAACTAAAGTCATAATCATGTACCTAGAAGATATCCATGACGGTAGACGTTTTATGGAGATAGCACGGAAAACAACGCTTGATAACAAGAAACCTGTAGTAGTTCTAAAAGCTGGTAGAACTCCCGAAGGAGCACGTGCCGCCATGTCCCATACTGGAGCTCTCATGGGTCCTGATGAAGTGTACGATGCACTGTTTGCGCAATCTGGAGTAATTAGAGTAGATTCTATGCAAGAACTATTTGACCTTGCCACCGCTTTCTCAAAGCAACCTGTTCCTGAATACAGTAAAGGTGTTGCAATAGTTTCAAATGCGGGTGGCCCAGCGATTATTTCCACCGACGCTTGTTCAAAGTACGGAATCAAGATAGCTGATCTATCTTCAAGCAGGAACGTTATTGCGAAAGTTATCCCTCCACATGGCTCGACGAGAAATCCTGTAGACATTGTTGGAGACGCTGATTTCAACAGGTTTGAGAAAGTTCTGCGAGAAGTAGTAGCAGCTGAGAGTGTGGGCTCAATCGTTACCATGTGTACTCCCTCTGCAACTTTGGATTATAACGAGCTAGCAAAAACCATAGTGAAGACAACTTGCGATTCGGGCAAAACTTCGTTAGCTGCTTTAATGGGCCTCGCTGAAGGTACGGAAAACAAGCAAATTCTTTCTGATGGTGGAGTTCCTCACTTTCCATATGCTGAACCAGCTATTAGGACTCTGAAGTCAATCTATGATTTCTCAAATTGGCTAGGAAGACCTCAATTCAGCACAAAGCAATTCGAAGTCAATAGAGAGAAAGTGAAGCAAATATTTGAGAACGTAAGAAAGTCCGGACGCTTGAATCTATTAGAAGAAGAGGGGTACGAAGTTTTGGCCTCATATGGATTTCCTCGTCCAAAAAGTTCGGTCGGTAATACCGCTGAAGAATGCATTCGCCTAGCACGAGAAACAGGTTATCCGATAGTAATGAAAATTGTATCAAAAGATATTATCCATAAATCTGACGCAGGTGGAGTCAAAGTAGGACTACGAAGCGATAAAGAGGTATCAGCAGCTTTTGAAGAAATAATGGGAAACGCAAGGAAGTTTAAGCAAGATGCGAAAATAGAGGGTGTCTTGGTTCAACAGATGATAGAAAATGCTAGGGAAATTATATTGGGTGCAAACCATGATCCTCTATTCGGTCCATTAATCATGTTCGGGCTAGGGGGAATATACGTGGAAATTCTAAAGGATGTAATCTTTCGACTTGCTCCTATAGATGAATACGATGCACTTAATATGACAAAATCAATAAAAACTGCTAAACTTTTGAAGGCAGTCAGAGGAAAAGGACCCGCAGACATCAACGCATTGGTTGACTCCTTATTACGTCTTTCACAACTTATTTTGGATTTTCCAGAGATAGAAGAATTTGATATGAATCCATTGCTGGTATTGGAGGAGGGGAAGGGAGTATGTGCAGTAGATGTGAGGATAGGTCTTAGAAAAAAGTAAGGAAAGAGTTGTAAAGCTCAGCTAAGCTTCCTGCCACAATCTGCACAGAATAGAGCATCTCCTTCGTTATCAAAATTGCAATTGGGGCACTTGACTTTGACCTCTCCTCTGGCCGAACTTTCGATATCGCTGGAAGATATCTGGTTTTTGGTCTGAGCAAGAAGTACTATATCTCCGATCTTGGAAATATTATTCCATGAGATCTCAACCATCTCAGTATCGTTACCACTTTTTTCTTTTGAAATTTTGAAGTTAATGTCCATCCTCCCATGAGCTGATCTACGTAGACCAACCTTTTTGATATTTCCTACAAGCATGGCTTCACTATCATAAGCAGGCATGCCAACGAGAGAATCCATTAGAATAAAACCCTCCTCATCTAGAGAGGACTTTGATACCGTAGGATGCTGTGCGACTCCTTGGCCGTGATTTGAATTTCGAATTTGATTATCTACGGATTTTGATTTTTTTTGTGGTTGCGGCTTGGAGGGAGCTGGTTCGGCCTGCGTTGTAGAAGAATCAAATTTTCTATACTGAGCTATGACTGAGGCGCATTCATGACACTTGTATTCTCCTTTTTCTATTAATATTACTCCTTCTCCAACGTCTTCATTTGGATTGTCATACCTGATTTCTGGAGAGCCAGAATAGTCTTTATCACACTTGTTGCAATGATATTTAACAAATCTTTCTGATGGGAGTCTTCCTATTCCGGCCAAGAATAACTCCGGACCGCCTAGATTACCTTTCTTTTGTTCCTCATCCCTAACGTGAGCTATTACAAAGCCACCAGATCCGCGGAGTTTCTTCTCTTTCAAATTCTCGTCCTCACTCATCATATTTTGAGAATATTTCCCGAACTTATATAAAACATTGCAACCTAAAATCTAATCGGGTCCTTTGAGATTTAGAGTCAACATACCTTATTATATCCCTATAGACGGAGTGTTGATATACAAAAGACGCACGGCGGATTTGTAGAGTAATTATATTTGCTTTTCACGTCTTCCGTAACTTTTGTCACAAATCCAAAAACAAAAAAAGGTAAAAATACAAAATGACATCATTTAAAGAATTAGGTCTAACTGTAGAAGCACTGAAGGCCTTGGATGAAAACGGATTCAAAGAACCCTTTCCAATCCAAGAATTATCGATCCCACTTATGTTGAAAGGTGCAGATGTTATAGGTCAAGCTCATACTGGAACAGGAAAGACTGCAGCATTTTCACTACCTATAGTCAGCAACGTGAAGAGGAATGGACCAATACAGGCATTGATTCTGGTTCCTACGAGAGAGCTAGCAATGCAGGTGACCAACGAAATTAGGAAACTTTCTAGATATACCGGGATTAGAACTCTCGCAGTATATGGGGGACAAAGTATGGGCTTGCAGATATCTCAATTGAAAAGAGGCATCCAAGTCGTAGTGGCCACTCCTGGAAGGTTGATTGATCATCTGAAGCGTGGTTCAATACTTCTGGAGGATGTAAAGTTCGTAGTTCTCGATGAGGCTGATAGAATGCTTGATATGGGATTTATCGATGATATCAAGTTTATACTATTTTATGTGCACGAAGATAGGCAGACATGTTTGTTCTCTGCAACTATGCCACCCGAAATATCCAGACTGGCACAAGAATATATGCAAGATCCAAAGGAAGTCAAGCTAAATGAAGAAGAACTGAGCTTGGATACGATTGATCAATCGTACCTAGTCGTAGAAGAAAGAGAAAAGTTCAAACATTTATGTAATCTGATAAGACTTCGAGACGAAAAACAAACAATAGTTTTTGCCGCTACTAAACAACGCACGCAGAGGCTAGCAATTGAATTGAGACAGAACGGGTTGAAGGTTATTACAATACATGGGGACTTGACGCAAAAGCAGAGAGATGATTCGATGCATCGATTCAGAACTGGCAGAGATGACATTTTAGTTGCTACTGATATAGCAGCAAGAGGCATAGACGTTCCTGCTGTAGGGCATGTAATTAATTATGATATTCCCGATGATCCTTTGATCTATTTCCATCGAATCGGTAGGACTGCAAGGGCAGGAGGAACTGGGAAGGCCATTTCTCTGGTTTCGCAAGACAGAATTGATGACTTTACAAGGATTTTAAAAAATACAGACCATACAATCAAAAGATTAAACGAAGAAATGGGAGTCGAAATGCCGAAAATTCGCAGTTCTCCATTTGGCCACGGATTTAGGCGAAATTATTCAAGTCATGGCCATGGCAGATATGGATCAACAGGGGGCGGATATAGGGGCCGACAAGGATATAATCGATTTGGTAACGATGAAAGAAGGGGCGGCAGGAGATACGGTTATGGGGCACGTCCGAACAGAAGGCAAAGCTATAATCAAAGACCAAACTACAATAGGATGTAGCCGCTAGCATCACGAGAATGTAGTTGATGCATCTTAACTTTTGTCATTCTGATTAGGTTAGAAAAAAGATATTGCTCTCTCACTACCGACTAAATTACCATACTGACCTTTAGTAATTATCAGTTCATGTAATATAGCAATGAAGAATCTGGATTATACGAACAAGAAGCTAATTGGTTCCCTATCGATGTCCAAACCAGATTTGGCCGTTTGTGAGTCGTACTTAACATGAATTTGGGACCCGCCTATAGAATAATTACTCTTCAGTCTTGGATTCCCGTTGACACTTCATTCAACATTCAGATTGTATTTCACAGTTAGGGTCTGTCTTGAGCGTATTTCTTACCTATTTCAAATGCTGTTTTTATTGCGTCCTTGTATCTTTTCACATACATGGCTCTGCTCTGAACTTTGTATCATGAGCATTAGCCCTTGCTTGGGAAAACCAACCACACCAAAGAGCTGAAATTATAGCGTTAGTCAGAAATGCATGCGCATCGTCAACTCCTTTACCATATGGCAGTTCTTTAGCCATAAGGTTAGCAATCGTATCATAAATGTCTCCTTTTACCTTAATTTGTCTTCTCACCTTATTTTCAACAAAATCAACCATCTCTTTTCTATACTTGGTGAAGATATCCTCCAATTCTGCCATGCTTTCCCTTGTTCCTAGTTCAGCTATTTAAGCTAAGAACATGCAAATCTATAGAACTTTTTTTCCGTATGAATCCAAAAGAAGACTCTGAGAGCATTGGCTTTGACATGACCTAGCCGTATGTATGTTGTTTATAATACCAATACTTGGTTGACTGCAAATCCGACTTTCAACAAAAACCTTGTGCTTCAGTTGTCAATTTATTCCTTGAAGTATTTTTATTTCTGAGGTGACAACTCTCAAATACTACAAATAAGAAACAATAATCTCTACTCCTGGTTGCACTTTTCTGAACTTATTTTTGTATTTCATATTGCGTGGACTTGACCTGAGCTTGTTCCCACAGCAAGGACACCAGAGACTAGGCCATGTAATAAATACCGAACATATTTTACATCGTTTCTGACCAATAGCATACCGGCTGTCACATGAGATTTTCCGAGCTTTATGACGAGTGCAGATGTCATTACATGCCAATTGAATATGAATTCCGTTAGGAACTTTATTTAAAATATTCTACTTCATATAGTACTTGGGATAGAAATTTAGTAACTTACTCTCATAACTTTGTAATAAGTGGAGATAATACCAAAAAGTGGTGAATCAATCAGTTTTTGATTGATGTCCCGCCTAACTAATTGAACATCCAAAGAATCATTGGTAATGAATTATCTTAATATTGACTCGCCGATAAGAAATAAGGCAGCTCAACTTAAGACACTGTTAAGTTAGTATCATTGCAGTATGCAGTGTATGTGTCGTTACTGTAGAAATTAGTTTCGTTTTGGACATCAGTATCATTTGAAATTGGTTTTAGCTAGTGCTTGATTAATTTTTTTCTGAAACTCAGCTATGGTCATTTTGTTGGCTAAAGTATCTGAACCAACAACTAGACTACCTACTGACTATTACATTTTCATCAACTCCATCTTTCCTTGCAAGTAATTTACTTCGGTATTGTCATTGCCGAATCGTTTTTCATCGAATAACTATTTTTTATGGAAGAATAAAGTAACTTTTTCACCTTGTTTGAATTTTGGGGAGTCTTCAGCCAATTGAGATTCAATAATGACATCCAATTTGCTACGCGTTTTTGTGCCCCTAACAGTAGATTCTGTTACTGGAATGACTATGATAATATTAGGTAGAGTCTTGGATAAACCAAAATAAGATATACAATACTCATTTGTATGTCGAATTGGACCATAAGATATGGCTAACACTAGTGTTTACATGGATTATTATAGCTTCTACATATCTTGCGATAAAAATTTCGATTGACACAATTCCTCCCTTGCTCATGTCAGGAATCCGATATACACTTTCGGGTTTAATGTTATTTCTCATGTTTAAAATGTATTCACTTGGAATATTTGACAGAAAAAGAAAAGGAACAGAAAAAATGGAGATGCTAACAAACCAACAAAAGAACAAAATAATTGAACCGAAGCTAACGCAAATAATTAATTGCAGAAAACAATGGAAAAATGCAATAATAGTTGGAATTTGTCTAATAGTTGTTGGGCAAGGTTTATTGGCATTTGGTGAACAATATCTTTCGTCTGATATTACTGCATTATTGTTCTCTACTGTTCCTATATGGACAACGTTGATTGGTAAGTTCTACTATAATTTAAGATTAGATAAATATACTATTTTAGGAATTATGGCAGGGTCTATAGGACTTCTTATACTTATATATCCGTCATTTGAAGCAATGTTATTTGCAAGTCAAAATAACCTTACCAACGAAAATAACATCTTCGGTATATTTATTTTGTTGATAGCTGCAATAAGTTGGGCTATTGGCTCGTTATTTTCTCATAAAACCGAATTACCGGATAACATCTTAATTTCGACCGGGATGATGTTACTTGTAGGGGGGTTATTCTTACTTGTACTTAGCATGATTATTGGAGAGTTTAACAACTTGGATATATCAAAATTTTCGACTTCATCTATTGTTTCTCTCCTATATCTTACTGTAGTAGGATCTTTCGGCTGGCTAGGATTCTTTTGGATTCTAAGAAACACAACTGCTACTTTGGCTAATACCTTTGCGTACGTAAGCCCAGTTATAGCAGTTTTTTTAGGTTGGATAATACTTGATGAATATATCAATGCGAGAATAATTATTGCAACTATAGTCATAATTCTTGGGGTCATATTAATAGTAAATAAAAATAGGATTGCATTAACAGAGAAAAGAAATAACAGCTAAAGTCAGTAAGATTTTTTCGCGAATAGTAAATTATGCTCAGGGATGGATTGATGCTGCTGGGTTTGGTCCGCTAAATCAACTGGGGCAGCAGATAATTGCTTTGAAGGAAGTTGCAAAGCATGATAAGGACCCGTCGAAAAATGGCGTATATATGGTTTCATATCCAACTATACTCGAATCTTCTCCTGCGTCAAATGAACCGAGGACGCCTATGACGGGGGCAATTGAACAAATTGGAAGTGACATTGAGCAACTAAATGCAATCGGTACGGACCATCTAATACTTGGTCATATTTTTTCTCCTTTAACCAAGGACGTGAGGAAAATACTTGAAGTAACAAAGCAACTTCATTTTACTTTGTCAGGTCAACAACCAGCTAATTTTGTAGTTGGTGCCTACGCAGAATCAGCACCTTCAATGGAATTTTCGTTTAATTTTCTAACTTAATCTATATCATTATCTGCAAAGCTCACTATGACGTCATAGCCTCTTACATCTAATTTTCAAATAGCTTAATGCAATAGCGTAATATTGAACAACTCTACGTATCCGAAGGTAATCCTTTCATTGTTTTTCATGCAAAACTGGATTAGAAGATGTAATAGGAGGGTTAAGCAGGGAAAAATAAAACCGGAGATTGATACCATTGTATCATTCAGCAACATGTTTGAAGTCAACGTGGCAAGCTCATAGCTAATTGGGAAAAAACATTAACTACTCCCCAGAAAGTATAAGGGTTATTTGGAAATGATGCATTTTAAATTTGGAACTGCAATAAATTGTATCGATGGAAGAACCCAGGAACCTGTAATAGACTTTATGAAGGAAAAGTATCACATCGATGGAGTTGATTTGGTGACATTTCCGGGTGTGGACGGGACTATTTCAAATAAAGAAAATTCAGATGCGATTGAGTTGATACATAAAGCAGTTTCTATATCAATCGAAAAACACCGGTCGGCCATAATAGCAATTGTAGGACATTTTGATTGCGCGGGTAATCCTGGGAACGCAGAGCATCATTATGCACATATTCGAAAAGCATTAGCTGAAGCATCCTCCTGGAATTTCCACGCCCAACTTGTCGGACTCTATGTCAATGACAAACGACAAATAGAGGAAGTAAAATAGTTACGATATCTAACTATACGTGGTTGTATCTGTTTACATCAACTATCCCGTAACAATAAAGGATAACTTGACTTGTCAATCGCTTCCTAACTTGATGCACGAGACAATGCATGATATCTGAGCTAAGTAGCTTCATTATTCGCTAACAAAGGGAAAGGTCTGTTGAAACCAATAAATTTAATTATCAATATTAGCAATGAACTTAACTGTATGGCTTATTCCCGGTCAAAGTATATAACTATAGGCGCCGTAGTGTATCTTGTTATATTTTTTGCATTTGCATCTGGACTTGTAAATTCAATTATAGAAGGGTCAAAGGCTCGTGCAATAGTAGTCCCAAGTCGTTCTGTCCAGTCCATTGGCGAGACCATTGTAACTGTAATGATATTGTTTATGGGAATGGTAGGCATTTATCTTTTGTCCCAGGTAGGTAAGGCTGCATCTATGAGAAACCAATGGGTTTTCGTAACTTCTGGTTTTGTGACCGTGGCCATTGCACTTGTACTTGGTTACAATCTTGTGCATCTCAAAAGTTAGCCGATATTCAACTTGATAAATTAATTGCTCTACTAGGGAAGGTTATTTTCTGTGGGGGAATACGTGGATGTGAGAGTACGCTTACGGACATGTCATTTTCGTTGTCCATGCTCACATAAAGATTTACTTTACTCTGTGATTTAAGAAACCTGTTACTAGTAGGTGTTCTTATCCATCCAATATTTTTTCTAAATCTAATCATGCTAGTTACTAGAAGTGGTATTTTCGAAAAGTATGTACCATTTAGAAGTAACATTAAAATTATCAATAAAAGATGATTTATATTTCCCAACTCGCGCTTGACTGCGTTACTTGATTTCAATCCGAAATAGAACAAGCTGTAGAATGAATTAATCGAATCAAAAATCACTAACGATGCTTCTGTAATATGCTTGACTGCATCTGCCAAGTCTAAATCCACTTTTTGATTAGGCAGATATATCCTCAATAAATCTGACGAGTAAAGTGAAGGATTCAACTTTCGGACCATAAGGGGTGGGATTAATCCAGCTTTGACATAAGCGGTAAAAACTGTATCAAAATCGATGTACAATACTTTCTTGTGGACTTCTCTCAATTGTAAAATTATCGTCGAGATCAGACAAAGTTTTGCGTAAGGGTCGTCATAAATAATTGTATTAAGAGCTGATGATTCTAGAAGATCATCGTAGATTGTATTCACTTTAATAATGATACGATGAATGGTTGTTATAATGAGTTATGATCAAGAGCTTGAACTAATTCGGAAGGATTTCCCCATAGTTAGGAAGACTATTTATATGAACAACGGATCCCTTGCACCAGTTCCATTATCTACCATTAAGGCAATCACAAGTTTTCTTTTAAAATTCTCTGAGGAAGGTCCAGATTCAAAATCGGTACAGGAACGTATCACATCGTTAATGAAGGAAGTTCAAATCAGAATCGGTCATCTTATTAATTGCGATCCAGAGGAAATAATATTTACTGATAGTACTACCACGGGACTAAATTTAGTGTCATCAGGGATCACATGGAAGCAATCTGATAAAATCATAATAAGAGGGGGACCTCATGAACATCGCTCAAACTATTTTCCCTGGATTATGGCATCAGAAAAACATGGTGTGCAAGTTAAGGAGATTAAAATAGACTTTAACGGTTTTTTTGATATCGATGAATTAAATGCTATTTTTGAAAAACCAGATGCAAAACTATTCACCCTTAGCCACGTCTTGTATAATAATGGCGCAATTATGCCCGTTGAAGAAGTGGGCAAAATAGCGAATAAACATAATGTCTTATTTTGCATTGACGCAGCTCAGAGTGTAGGAACAATAAATGTAGATGTGAAGAAAATAGGGTGTGATTTCATGGCATTTCCAGGCTTCAAGTGGATTTGCGGGCCAACAGGCATTGGAATATTGTACTGTAGTAAAAAGTCGTCAGCAGAACTGGCCCCTGAATCTGTAGGCGGTGAATCAGCTATCCTTACTAGCCAAGGTAAATTGGCGTATCTTGATCCTCCTCAGAGATTTCACGCTGGGTTTAGAAATTATATTGGGCTTGCCGGGTTAGAGTCTTCTCTACGATACATTTTGCGTATTGGAATTGAAAGAATAAGGAAAATGAATATGAAATTAGCATTAGAATTGAAAACGTCACTTGAAAAAATAATGGATGTTTCGATTTATGGACCTCAGGATGATAATTTAAGAACCTCAATGGTATCATTTGATAGTAGGTTATTAGATGCAGACACAATCGTGTCCAAACTAGAAAATTATGGTATTATCGTCGCAGAAAGAGAGATTCATCCACCAGATCGAAGAAAAATCGTAAGGGCCTCTCCACATTTTTATAATAGCCCCGAGGAAGTTGAAAATTTCGTAAACGCTCTTAACACAATACTAAAATCAGAATGATAAATTCTTTCTGTCTTTGCCACCTTGGCCTTCAATTACAATCATTGTAAGGGTAGATCGCACTTTATCAATTCTCCTTACGTGCCAAGTGATGGTTTCTCGAAGCTTATCCATACTGTCCGAAGTGATTTTTACTATTATATCATATACTCCATAAACTCCACTTACTTCTGTAACCTCTGGTAGTTTTCTTATCTCCTGTAAAATTTCTTCTTCTGATCCTAGATCACAATTTATTAGAACATAGGCAGTTGGCATATTATAGATAACAATATTCTAGCAAGTATTAAACTCTTGTCAATGCTCGTACTAGTCAGTCTCACCAATTACTTCATATTGTAAAGACATCTAAGTTGAATCTTGAAGAAGTATATTTCCTTGCAGTTGAAAGTCTAATTATCTGGTTCTATACCGAGGGCCCTAACTGGCGATCCAGTTGCTGCAGAAAACTTGAGCGGCGCTACAGCCAAAGTGAATCTTGAATGCTTTAGTTCATCTAGATTACACAAGTTCTCTATTATCAGGATCCCTTGGGCCAGTAGAATCTTATGACTAGTAAAATCATGATCATATCCCGGATCGATACTTGGAGAATCTATCGCTAGGGAGTTTACCCCCTTGCCCGCAAGAAAAGTCGCAGCTTCGGGAGATATCCCAGGATTACGAGTGAAATAATCTTTATTGTGGATCTCGTCTTCCCATCCAGTTGCAAATACCACTGTGTCTCCCACAGTAATCTCATTATTTGAATCAACTATATCTTCAACATTAATTAATTCATCAGCTCTCTTCTTCCTAGTTCTAACGAGCACTGCATTACAAAAGAATCTGTTGACATCTATCTTGTCAATACTAGGAGCATTAGGTATAAAATGAGATGGTGCATCCATATGTGTTCCTGTATGAGTACTTAGGAACACTACTTCTGAATCATAGCCATGCACGCCTATTGTCGACCAATTGATAAATGAAGGAGAAGGAGAACCAGGAAAGACCCGTGTACTAGCATCTATTCTGAGTGTCAGATCTATTACGCGTTGCAATCATTTGTTAATAGCAGCGACCAAGGTATAATATTGTGTCGGTGACAGTGGCCCATACCTTATCGAATGATATCATATTTGGAATCCTTTTAGTTGATTATTAGTTGATTATTACGGATTAAAGTTTGCACATAAGAATTAACTAATTCAAAAGGGGTTGGAAGGAATGAATTTCATAAATAACCAAATTTTTTGTGTAGTGTATTAAAGCTGGAGAAAATATCTTAACTGTTACTATTGCGGCGGTCTTTTATTATTCCGTGAACTACTATGGCCCCTATGAATGATAGCGAACCCATAAGCAAGTAGAAAACAAAACTCTGTAAAGTCACAGCGAACTCATCAATAGACATTTAAGATAACCAGATGTTTCCAGAACTAATTAATGTATTGCCAGGCTCAATTAGACTAAACAGTACGTAAATATGCATTTGACTCTTCATTCAATCGTTCGCGATCTTAACGTTATTTATTTCAACCACTCCCAAATAGGAATACCTCGTATAAGACATTGTTTCTTGATAATAGAACAAGTCTTCTTTGCAGCCTCAACCTCGGTGAGATTGTTGGGTGGATTCAAGAACTGAATCAGCAGCTCTTCATATAGTCGCTTAGCACGGTCCTCTGAGAATTCCTTATATTTTTTTGGATAGTTAAGTTTTTTTTGATTTGCAAGTTTATCATTTCCATTTGACAAAACATGTCCCTTTAATTCAGCATATTCCTGTTTGCAATTAGGGCATTCCTCATCAAAAAACTCAACATGAATCTTACAGCCAGGCACAGAATAACATGATTTCCGCAAGTAATTTAAAAGATTTGATAATCCCAGGCAAAAATTCAAACAAAATACATTTGTTTGAACAATTTATCGCGGCATTCATCTGAAAAGATTCAGTCATGACTATTTTGGACTAGGGTTTATTATTTTGTTCACAAGTTTTCCCCGATCCATTTCTGATTACCTTTCATATCCAACAAGTATACATAAAATATGCTCTCATGCTCTAGCCCTTCTACTATGCATCATATGCAGCTGATGTCTAAGAAAATCATACTAGGTCAGGAAAAGCACGTAATTCAAACCCTTTTAACTCTGGATAGCAATAACCTCGCCCGTGCGGAATACCATAGATGGCGCGTCAAAAGCTTTAATGCAATCGGTAAACGACATGACAAATAAGTAACTTGTAAATCTGTTCAGGTCTTCTTTGGGTCGTCCTCTTTCAAATGCTTCTTATTTGATCTCCGACGAATAGCAAACCTTCCTCTTTCGCCAGTGGGAAGATCTGCAAGTTTCCATCCTATCTTTATCAAATATGGTGTTATGAATGTCGTAATTATTGTCATTGTGCCAACCATAGGCAATATGAATGAACTTGTCGTTCCAACATCAGCCCCGCCTTTTGCCACAACCAGTGCTAGCTCACCTCCGGAAGACGAAAGGCCGAAGGCTGCCCTTAATGCCGTCTGAGTTTTATATCCTTGAGATCTAGCGGCCAAGTATACGGTAAAGAATTTGGCCCCAATCGATACTAAAATCAGTATAAGGGCTGGTACAATAAAGAGAGGTAGTTGAGTTATGTCCATTAGTGCACCTACTGAGACAAAAAATACAGCGCCAAACACATCTTTGATGGGAGTAGTTAATACCCTTGTAACGGAATGAACTTTTGATTCTGCAATCAGGACGCCTGCGAAGAACGCTCCGGTAGCTACTGATATACCAATTTCAAATGCAAGGAATGAGAGACCAAATGCGACTCCAATAATGGCTACTATTAGAACATCGTGCTGATTGGTTCTTCCAATGAGATTTACAAATTTTGGCACTGCCTTTGATCCAATAAATAAGGCACCTCCGATGAACGCTAAAACTGTGCTAATAGATATCGCCAATTCGTATCCCGACAACTCACCGCTTGAAGAAACCGATTGCAATATGGCAAGCATTGATATTATTATAATATCCTCGATTACGGCCACACCCAGAATAATGATCGAGGCTTCATCTTTTATCATGCCCAGCTCTTCAAGTATACGCATAACAATCACCGTACTAGTCACCGAAATAGCTAAAGCTAAAAAGAGGCTATCAGATAATGAGTAATTCAATGCTTGACATACCAGGTATCCAATGGCAAATGTACCTAATGCCTCGCTCATTGCGATCACAAGAGCCCGCTTACCAATTTTACGTAACTTTGCTATTGGGAATTCCATTCCTACGACAAATAGTAGTAAAATAACTCCTATTTCGGCGAACAAATTCAGGACATCAAAATTACTGATTAAGCTGAAAGGAGGTGTGAACGGGCCTATAATCATACCAGCAATGATATATCCTATTACCATAGGCTGCTTGAGCTTGTATGAAACCATCGCCATAATCGATGCAATAATCATGATTATTGTAAAATCCTGTAAAACAGGCCCTATTTCGGCTACCATTCTTTTGCTTCTACCCGAGAATAGGTAACAAATGTGATTTTATAAATGTCTTACAATTTTTGCTAAATGCGGGTGGTGGATTATGGTTCAGAATTTGCCTTATTTATAGCCAAAATTGGGACCGTCGGGTCAAGTACAAGGCATCTAGAGTAATAGTTTCTTGTCCAAATACAGATACATTGCTCATGTCCCGTACTTTGGTTGTTCTATGATCTCCATATCGTTACTTTACTTTTTTCTGTCATTGAACTAATATCGAGCTAGTAATCAGATCTAATTTGATAACAAAATTTATCGATTATTCAACGCAAACTTTAAGCATTCGCACTTTTTGCATTTTCGAGTATCGAGGGAGCCAGTTGCGTTTACATGCTCATATCTATAATGTCCACAAACGCAGACATCATCCTCACTCATTTTACTAACTTACAGGAATTGAGATTAAATAAACATTCAAAAAGCCTTATATTGTACTATTTTGAGCGTAACAATTACCTAAATTTATTGCCCTTCTTCCGTCAAATACAATTCGTATTAAGCATCTTAAAATATTATTTCCTATCTTTCTGTTTACTTGTTTCCCGGATAACTTGCGTCATGTACTGTCTCACATCCTCTTCGGTCAAAGAATATGATACGCCTCCTGTCTCTAACTCCATCTCTTCCCTATTGGCTTTTAGCAGCCGTACGGCCCTTTCCAACAATTCCTTTTCAACTTGAGGTGATCCAACATTATCAAATAATTCTGGAATCGATCTCTTGATCGATTTTCTTAAAGACTTATCCTGGGATACTGCTATTGCAGAAACATATAATCCCATGCAAAATAGATATGAAGATAATAGCACGAGAGAGTGTGCTGCTACCCCGTATGTGACCTGCAGCGCCGATGTAGAAAGTGCAAGACCAACTATAGTATCACCTATTGCTGCCATCGTAAGATAATCCTTTAATTTTCCAGCTTTAATCTTTCTTGCCACAATAAAAAATACAAGCCCAAATAGTATATTTCCTCCTATTGTACCTGCTCTAAAAAGGATTCGAAAGTAATAGCGATATGCCTCATCTACTCCAGCCAAACTTTCGCCTGCAAAAAATCCAGGCATTTTTCCAATTAGATAAAGTATCAAAGGAAGAGACAGGACGATCCAAAGTGAAATTGGAAGTTTGGAGACTCTTTGGTAAAAATTACGCAGAAGCATTGTAGAAGCGCCCCATCGAAAAACAAATCCTATTGGAAGAATAATGGAATTGAGCAGGTTATAATTTAGTAAGTTTGAATTCGGTAAAATAGTGAGGGTAGTAGTCTCTTGGTTTACTAACTTGTATTCTATTTCACCATTGTATTGCTCAGATGCTTTGTATACGAAAGATGATTTGGTAACAGCGTCTGATGGCGATTTTTCTACTACCACTTGTAACATTATTAATTTAGTTCCAGCATCTTCTGCTATTGACATAGCAAGTGTCAAAGCGGCAATGCCATACAGCAATACCGTTAGGTTCTTTTTATTACTTAATTTATACCACGAAAAGAATTTGAAGGCAATTATTCCCATTATTAGGGTCGCTGATATGGAACTAATAGCAAAAACTGAAGTAGTAAAAAATCGAGTGTTACTATTATATAGTCCATAGTAAAGTTCGCTAATGAGAACAAATGATAGAAATCCTAACAGAGAAAATTGAATTATAGTTACTGACCAGTGGACCAGATTAATAAAACGAGATTTGACTCGAATCTCCTTACTAATTCCGCCTGCATATTTTAGTAGGATCACAGATCCAATGCCGTATCCGAAGGTTACTGTCAAAATAAACATAGCGAACTCCGTATCGTTAGTGTAAGGCATAATCTGACGGGTCATAAGCAAGTCGATAATTACAAGGAAAATTAGTGCAGCTCCAGTAACCACCGCTATTTTCCTATTGGAAACTATGGCATCTGCAAAGCTATGCTTAAGCATATCTCATAAAAATACGATAAATATTACTAGGTAATATACATTTATTATCTTAGCTAAGATTTTACTCTATTTTATGATACCATAATAAACCTGCAATAATTTTGCATGAATTCAAGAATTTTATTGCTATGCAATTATCTTATTACAGACATGTGCAAACATTGGTAACAACATCTTCCAGAGGGCTCTCCAATCTAGAATTTCTTTATTAACAAACACTGCGATAACATCAAAGAGGGCTAAATAAATGAACAGGAATGGTTTGGGGCTGGCCGTTTGTGAATCAAATTTGACATGATTTTTAGTCCCCATCATTATACCTGCCCCATAGAAGTTAAATAATATAAGCTGGTCAGGAGGGTCGGTGGTACAGATAGGGCTTAAACTCTGATTTGTGAGCCTTCCAAACTCTAGAATAATGTCGGCTTTGGTCATAATTATTCATGGCCGAAGTAAACAACTATGAAATGGGTTGATATTTTGCCTTGTCAATTCGAAATTTATTTCGTAATAAAAGAGCAACAATTGACGTTCCGACAAAAGTTGCTGTCCAGTATAGCCACAAATCGCCAATGAATCCAGATAGAACAGCAGGAGCCAGTGACCTTGCAGGATTCATTGACGCACCAGAAATAAACGCAAAAAAGAAAATGTCTAAACCAACAATACCGCCTATTGCAATTCCACTGAAACCTCTTAGTCCCTTGGTATAAACAACAAAAAGTATTACTCCCATAAGGAGTGCTGATGCTAAAACTTCTACACCGAAAATAACAGGAATGGGAAAATTGTAATTAGGAGCATTAGCACCTAAATTGGCTTCTGTTCCTATTACGTACATTACAAAAAAGCTACCCAGAAAAGCACCAATTATTTCAGCAACCAAGTAGTAAAGAAATAGTCCCCTAGGTAGATGTCCTGTTATTAGGTAACCAACTGTCACGGCAGGATTGAAATGTGCCATTGAAATTTTACCAAAAAGATAAACCCCTATGGCAACACCTACAAACGGTGCAAATGCAATGAATGGGAGACCAAGAATTCCCCCAAGTTTAGCATCTATAACCACAGACCCAGTAGCAAAGACTACAACAATAAAAGTGCCAACAATTTCACCAAAAAATTTACGTTGAATATCAGATAGTCTACTTAGCCTTAAGACTTGCAACAAGTTCCTTTACTCTCTGCCCTATCTCATCTCTAATTTCTCTCACTATTTCTATAGACTTGCCTTTAGGGTCTTCCATATTCCAATCTATTAAATTAGGAAGGTATAGTGTAGGACAGAAATTCTTTTCCATGCAACCCATATTCACAATTTTGGCAGAGTTCCGCATCATGTCTTCGGTGATGTCCTTAGACTTTTGGTTGCTAATATCAATTCCAACCTCTTTCATTGCCTCAATTACAACTGGATTAATTTGTGATACGGGTTTCGTTCCAGCACTAATTGCTTTGTATCCTTCTGGTGCGTATTTATTAAAGAATCCTTCCGCCATCTGACTCCTGCCTGCATTTTCTACACAAACAAAAAGAATAGTTTCTTCTGATTTCAGTTTGGACTTACCAAAGGAGAACTTCATTACGTTAATGCTCCAACAACTATGCTTGTTATCATTCTTCCATCCGTTTTGTTTTTGTCCATGTATAGCTGTTCACTCAGAATCTCTACATCTCTGAATCCTGCGGCTTGTATGCTAATGATGTAATTTTCTTTTGTTAATGCTCCGTCTATACAACTACACCATTTTTCAGAATTGACCGCTTCTCCATGAACTTCCTTGCTGGTAATTAAGTCGGATATTGCTATTCTTCCTTTTCCATTTTTCTTTAGAATTCTGTAAACTTCCTTGAATGCCTTCACTTTGTCCGTAGTGAGATTAATTACACAATTACTAATTACAACATCTACTGAATTATCCTCGACTGGTATCTTAGTCTCAATATCTCCTTTTCTGAATTCAACATTCTTGAATCCATGTTCTTTCGCTGCTAGACTTGCTTTGTTCAGCATTTCATCAGTGAAATCAATCCCAATGACTTTACCACTTCCCCTTACCTGCTTTGATGCTAAGAATACATCGATACCAGCGCCTGACCCCAAATCGACAACAGTTTCACCTTCATTTAGATGAGCATAATTTAGTGGAGCTCCACATCCCACTCCAAGTATTGACGATTGAGGTATCGATTTTAGTTCATTTTTAGCATAACCAATAGTCAACAATGCTTGTTGGGAAGAATTGTTCGTACTACAACAAATACTATCTGGCATACAACAATTTTCAGTATTTCCCATTAGAGCAATCTTACCATAGCTTTCCTTGATTTTTTCCTTTATTTTTCGAGTCAATAATATCTGTTTACAAAGGAAACTATTTAAGTTGTCAAGGAGACTTGTGGAAAGTAGGTGTCAACATGGAAACAAAAACACAAAAAAACAGTGTGTTGCCTATCTATAATGAGGCTTGCAACTTTGAAGGATATGATGCATCTATTCTAATGAAAGAAACTGCCAAAATTAGAAAGTTAATCACTAAAAGGGGAACGTTGGAAATGTTGATTCCACTTTGCTGCTCTACCAGTCCAGTAAGATATAAACAATTTCGAACTCTACTTAAAGGATTTAGCAGTAAAACGCTTGCACGGAGGCTTAAAGAATTAGAAAAAGGTGGAATACTGGAGAGACAAGCATACAATGAGATACCACCACGAGTAGAGTACAGACTTACCATGAAAGGGCAGGAATTAGTTGAATCAATTATCAATTTATTACAATGGATGAGAAAGTGGTCCCGGTCGAATTAATAGCTACTTAGACGGTGGCTATTTAAGTATCCATTAAGATTTGAGCGAAATAAACGGTAGATAGCATTATCATTTACATGTCAATAGCGGAACTGTGAATGTTAAAATGAATGGAGTACATAGGTAAGCCGGGAAGTTGAACACTAGAATATTCCATAGACCAACCGGAATTGGGGAATTTTACAGCTGGTCTTTTGTGTGTAGAAGTGGTGGCAGAATACGGAAAGATGACTGATTACTTCGTGGTTCACAGGAAGTAAGAGAAATCCCATGTAAATTGTTTTATACTACCGCAATAGACAGATTCTGTGAAATATAGGTCACAGAATGTAATATTTCTATCAGGTATAATGTTGATTGCTTTGGCTACCGTCATTTATCAAACTCAATCATCGTCGTATGGGTTCTCTTGGCCACATATTGATAGAAGCGATGGAAAAGCTCCAATAGCTGTTTCAGGAGATAATGTGTACGTGACATGGTGGGGAAATAAGTCAGGAAATTATGAAGTGATGTTTAAAGCATCAAATGATGGTGGCCAGACATTTGGCGACAAGATTAACCTAAGTAATTCTACGGATGGAATTTCTGTTGATGCAGATATTGCAGCATCAGGAAATAATGTATATGTTATATTTGCAGATAACAAGAGCGGTTTAGCTGATGCTTATATTATGACTTCTAACGATAACGGAAAAACATTCAATCCAGCAATATTACTAACTGACAATACTAATTCAACTATAACAAATAAAACACTCATGTCTCAAATGAATTCATATAAAGCAAAACCCTCTCCATACGAGCTCAAGGTTGCAGCTGAAGGTAATAATGTATATGCTTTAGCGACAGGAGCTGAAAAGAACAGTACAACTTACCAACCAGACGTATTCCTAAGAGTATCAAACGACAGTGGCAAGACTTTTGGCAAGGATATCAATTTGAGCTTATCAGAAGGAATTACATCAGACAGAATACAAATAAAGGCAATAGACGATAAGGTGTACGTAACGTGGTGGGATAGAAATTTGGATGGCTCTGATACACCGATAATGAGAATTAGTGATGATAGAGGACAAACATTTGGTGATAAAATATTCCTTTCATCAAATTCTACAACGGCAACTAATACTGCAAATATTTCTTCGCCTTAATTCCCATGCTGCGCAAAACTAGCTCAAGTCGACATCTGCAATTCAATTCAGCACTTGGACGGCTAACCATACTTGAATACTAGAAAAACAACACTTATCTATGTCCCGGTTTACCTGTTAGTTTATAATTCGGTAGAGATTAAGTTCTAGTTTAGGGACTGGGGAACTGAAACCCCTACCGAATTGAATTAAAATATTGTAAGGTAATTTAAAAGGGTTACTAGTGAAAGGATAGAAATTTGCCTTTAACTGTCAATTATTACATCTACAACTAATGCCCAACTGAATAGTCAACTCAAAATTGTAATTGATATCGGACGAATATTCAAGCTGGAATTAATGTTCATTATCGTCCTCTGATTAGTATATTATTATCTTCTGTCTTCACCTCATAGGATGAAACTGGAAGCCGCGCCGGACAGGTACTTGATGTCTTATCGAGATGAAGTTCGAATAATCCCAAAAGTTCACGAACGGACGGACCTCCAATGTCAGAGTCGTCTTTGACGTACCTAACTTCCCCGTCTGCTGAGGCTAGTACAGGGGTATTTAGAGGGGCTATGAAGTCAACCGCGTTTTCCAGCTTACTCCAATGGGCTAAATTGGATATAAGGCACTAAAACAATTACTAGGTATGGGTCTGGAAGGAGAAGAAGTTTACACTGGATGGGCCTATTCCGATAAAGATGATTTCTATTCTGAATCTTGGTCGGTAGATATGCCAATGGCAGCTGCATTTGTAAAAACTTACCTTTGTGATGTTGTTAGTCTTGGTGAAAAATCGGCCGTAGAGATAGGAATACTTAACATACGATACCATCTCCCTGATGATAGTAACGGGAGAGTTAATTTGGATAGTTTTGAATGGCCCAATACCATTAAAGCTTGGTTTAACCCAAAAATGACTCATTTTACCTTTGGAGTAAAAGCCAGACAATGCTATGCGTTGATGTGTTGTATCGTAGATTATTGGAGCTGAGAAACAGAAATTGGAATATGCTAGACAAAATTCATATTCGCAAGTAGGGAAAGTTCCAAATACAAAGTCAATTCGCAGTATCGCACTTTACGATGCAAACGACGGAACCATTCTCCATATGCATCATGTTATGACGATGGATGGTTGTGAACCCAGGGAAATTGTCGATATCGAAAATGATACCCTGCGATTTGCAAAAAAATTGGGGCATGATATTGAGAATTTGAAAATTCTGCATGCACCTGACTCCATAAACCCCTTCGCAAAATACCGAATTGACCCTGTCAACTTAGAGT
Organism: Nitrososphaeraceae archaeon; assembly: GCA_036558405.1. Classification (GTDB taxonomy): domain Archaea; phylum Thermoproteota; class Nitrososphaeria; order Nitrososphaerales; family Nitrososphaeraceae; genus TA-21. The sequence continues at coordinate 36,400 of DATBFR010000050.1, forward strand.
TTGTCGAATTACCAAATCCCATGACCAAAAGGTAGTACCCTCATTTACATTGATTAGTTTGGTATGTATGCATACCAATTTTACCGGAGTTTTCTCCTAAAATCTTGGTAACTATTTAAGCAGTCAGTAAGTTAAGGGATAGAAATGAAACTAGCGTTTGATGAGCATTTACATGAATGTGAAAAATGTCATAATTATTACCCACATAAAGGATTCAATTGTAAGAATTGTTTCAAATGGGGATTATGTGAAAAAGAGGGGTCAAAGGAATGACTCTAGGTTAACAGCGCTGGCAGCAACTAGATTTGAAAAAATCTCCAACATTTGCACTTTTTACATGACAGGTAAATGTCTGGAGATAATTTTGTAGAATGGTCTATTCTAAAGTGTTCACAAGTGCATACGTCTAGGTCATTCAACTGAACTCCCCTCCAACATTGTTTATTCTGGCTCAATTCAAGGAGTAGGCGTATTGATATACCTTAGCTCTTTCGCTTTTTCCTTGTATCGTTTCATCTGCGCTTAGAAATCGTCAAGCCTAGTGCAAGAAGGACAAGCACCTAATCTAGGGTACCTTAGAGGGTTTCGATTAATCGGTGCAACCCTCTTCCTTCCACATAAAATACACCGGCGATATTCAATATTTTTCATGGAGTTTGAAAGCATTAGGAAATATTGACCTAACTTCCTTAAAAGGTCAATTAGCGTAGCTTTTAAATTAAATCTGACTCGAAATTTCATGATGACTGCGGTAGTCCTTGCTATGGGACTGGCCTTATGTATATTGTTTACAATGGTAATCTTGAATCCCATATAGGGCCGGCCGTTTGTGAATCACATTTGACACAAATTTTAGACTTTCAGAATAATTTCCAAACTAGTAATAAGAAACAAAAAGTGGTTAGATTCCAGAGCCACGGTTCGCACCCAGTCTGCAGTGAGTCGATTAGAAAATTCTCGTGTTTTGAAAGAGTATCAATTTTTTAGTAAACAAAATAAAAATAAGACAAGAAAAAATTTCCCAGCAAATAATTTTGCTAATTGCAGAAAGAATCATATAATTTTCATATTTTCGGTATTAGATATGTTTAAATTTACAATCACTATTTACGCTATTTTATAATTTAGTGACCTTTGTGGACACAACCATACAACTTGCAGTTGTATTATCGGGGGCTTTAGGGCTATCGATACCATTTGGGCTTTACATCGCAAGGATGATTTCTTTTGAGTTGAGACCTCTTGAAAGGCCACTTGCTAAGGTGGAGCGTGGATTCTTCAAACTTGTCGGAATAGATGTAGACAAGCAGATGACATGGAAAGAGTATTTTGTCGCACTTTTTATGACATCCATTATCTCGATAATTTTTGTTATTC
>DATBFR010000051.1:0-67482 GCA_036558405.1 Nitrososphaeraceae archaeon
TAGTTGGAGGGTTCATGGAACCATTTACGAAAGAATTGCCCATGGAGTATGCAGTAGAGCTAAACAGACTCGTAAAGCTCGAAATGGAAGATTCAGTCGGATAGTAGTAGTAGTAGTAGAAGAAGAACATAGTAAAGAATAAGTTGTTATTACAGTGGTTCAATATGCAACCAAGCAATTAATGCTTGACGTCGAAAATACGAGTCTACATTCCACTTAGTATATGGACTGATAATATTAATCTTGAAAAGATCCGCGTCAATTTAATCGTGGGATTTATGGCTCGATACTTAACAGCGCCATAGTTTAGGACTTATCAAACGTGAAATATTTATAAATGTGTATTCCTAAGCGTTTCTAACTTACTTGTTGACTTATGTTATAAGTGCGTTAGAATATGATATATAGCGATCTACTCGTCAAACAGATAGGGTTTACGCCACAGTACACTACCCATCCGGTATTCGGGGACATTTTTACCGCAATGATTGTAGCCGCCCTAATCGCTATAGGACTAAATTTCGGATTTTCATTGCTTCGGAAAAAAACCACCGACATAGAAAAGATGAATTCTATAATGAAGGAAACAAGTGAATGGAGGAAACAGTACATGGCCGCCGTCAAGAAACAAGATAAGCCGCGAATAGAAGAGCTTCGAAAAAAACAAGCATATGTAAATAAAATGAGCATGGAGCTCCAACAACAACAAATGAGGCCTATGTTAATTTATATGGTTCCGTCATTCATGTTGTGGATACTTGTATTCCCCGCAATATTTGGTCAAATAGTGGCCTTCTCTCCGCTATACATACCGTTTATAATGTGTAGTGATGAAAATGTCAAGAATGACCAGCAGCCTATGCCTAGCGACCCGAACCGAACAAAAGGCCCATGCGAACACAAAGGACAAGTGTATCTATGGGGATGGTTCCTCATAGTAAATTTTGCATTTAGTGGCATAATTTCGAAGGTGACCAAAACCTCTCTTCCTAGCTTCACATAGAATATTCATCAAATGATTTTACTAGCATAAGGAGCGCATAGTTGAACTTAATAAGATAACTTCAAAATTGTCGATCTAGTCTTAAGTGTAATTGGGTGTAAAAAAAGAATTCGATTTCACTTTTTTAGGTCCCTATCACTTATTTTCGTTATTAGATCTAATCGTACCTAAAGAGGTATTAACATCATCCAGTAATACGAATCGCCAGTTCAACTCTTTTCCTACAGATAAACCAATTCGTGGGGTACACCACACCCTTGATGTTTCTATACCTTCTTGGATATACAAAAAAGAAGTGGAATCAGTAAGGTCCGCACCATTCAATGACCGATCAATAAGCATAGCCATCGATAATTTTCCAGGCCCATTCGCTAACCCCGACAGCTTATTCACATTTCTATTTTTCATCATTGATCTTATTCCTCGAATTGGTAATATTGCACGTATTAAAACTGCCCCTGCTTTATTCTTACTAGAGTAAGCTACAACGTTCGTACATGGATACATTCCGTATGCAATATATACATAACATAAACCCTTTGATCCAAACATAATTGAATTTCTGGGATTACGGCCCTTGTAGGCATGGCTCGCAGGATCCTCGCTACCGCCATAAGCTTCAGTTTCAGTTATTATACCAGCAAGTATCAGCGGAGTAGACGAGCCAGGCATTACTCTTACAAGCTTTTTTCCAAGTAACATTTTTGCAACAGTCGAAGTGCTGTGGTAGTAGAAAGATCTTGTAAGACAATTAGTCATTGCCGATTTAATAGAAAATAAATATCACCAGAAATAAATTGCATATTATTTCTTATATCACGAGCTAATATTGCACTAACTCTTAATATAAGCTACCTTATCATTATAGGACATAGATGTATATTTCAAAGATTTTGAAATTCAAGCCATTCAGGGAATGCGTATGTCAAGAGTGCGGAAAAATACTTAGAAAAACCGAGGAGTTGATGCACCATTACCAGCTCGCGCATGAAGATAAAAAATATGAATGCAAACAATGTAATCTAAAGATGGATGGAATGGAGCAAATGCGACAACATATTATGCGCAGCCACTCTTTCAATGGAAAAGATTAGGGTCCTTTTCAGTCGATTTTGACTGATAAAACAATAAAATAACGTTCTTGTTATGATCAAGCATGAAAACTTGTGTCAAATGCGGAATAGAATTTGATGAAAAACAAGGTGACGACAACCAGGCTGCAAAGTATCCTTCTTGCAATTCATGCTGGAAAGAATGGACAGACTATGCGGTGATTGTAATTAATGAAATGCGTCTAGACATGTCTCTTATTGAACATCGAAGAACGCTAAAAAGACATGAAAGAGTATTTTTTGGAGTGGAAAAAGGGCAAGAAATCAGTAAGAATCCTGATTCTAGATGATTTTTAACTTTTCAGTCTCCACATTCCAAAATATTCCTCAGAGCTAATGGAAGCGTTTTCACTATTGTGACAGTTTGTGGATTTAAGAATAGTGCCTCTTTCAAAGATATAGTTATTTTATTTTGACATTCTTCGGAGAGGGATTGATAAGCACTAACTAAGTTCTCTAGATACACATTCATGTAATTTCTGTGATCCATTAGTGCCATGGTATAACTTTCCACTAGAAGTACCAACGTAGTTGGTTCAATTTCGCACAATGCCCTTATCCAAGATGTAATCACTTTAGTACTCATGGCTGGTTCCAATGCCAACAAGCATTGGGCTGCGAAGGCTATAGTTGATCTCCTGTCTGACTCGTTCATGATAGAAAGCTCGGAAATCTTTCGTCTGGCATAAGATAATCTAAGAAATTCGGGCAAGTTCCCCATAATCGATAATAATCTTACAATATTTCCTCTTTCAGCAACCATGTCGACCATATTGAGAAATATATTGTCGATGCTAGTTTTTGGTCTTTTCTCCCTTCGCAGTTTCATTTTCTGAATCTGTAACTACTTAGACTTGATTCCCTAATTTACAAGCAATTTTGAAAATGGTCTTATTTACATCACAAAATTGGAAATATTCAATGTGTCACGAGTGAGATATTTTTGAATAAGCTGACCTCTATATGTAATGCTCGTATTACATCAAAAAAGAATGAATTGTGTTATCCTTTATATTGGATCAGGATCCGACTTAGCACATGCCTTGCACGGTTGTAGTAGGTGGCTTTTATGGTGACGAAGGAAAAGGCAAGATTTTGGCTTATATGTCGTTAAAAGACTCTCCAAAAATAGCAGTCAGAGGTGGAGTAGGCGCTAACGCAGGGCATACTTTTGTTTACGAAAATAATGAGTATAAAGTCCGGATGTTGCCTAGCGCTATTTTGAACCAATCAACTAAATTATTAATTGGCCCAGGAGTCTTATTATCACCGAATATTTTGACCACTGAAATGGAAAAATACATTACTAATAAGCGCACCTTTGTTGACAGACAGTGCGGAATTGTTGAAGAACAACATATCAAATTAGACAGCCAGTCAGCTCACTTAAAAAATACAGTAGGCTCTACAGGAACAGGAACTGGTCCGGCCAACGCAGACAGGGCCCTTCGTATTCTGAAATTAGCTAAGGACATCCCAGAGCTTGATCAATACTTGAGTGATGTAAGCCTGATGGTCAATGAATCCATAGATGATGGTAGTTCAGTTCTCGTTGAAGGCACACAAGGAACTTACCTTTCACTGTACCATGGAACTTATCCGTTTGTCACTTCCAAGGATGTTACTGCATCTGGTATTTGCTCTGATGTTGGGATTGGTCCGAAGAAAGTTGACGATGTTCTAGTAGTCTTCAAATCCTACGTTACCAGAGTAGGTGGCGGTCCTCTACCAAACGAAATAAGTTCCACTGATGCTGTACTCAAAGGTTGGACTGAATATGGAAGTGTAACAGGCAGACTTAGGAGGACTTCCTCGTTCAATATGAATCTGGCAAAAAGGGCCGTAGCTTTAAATAGTGCTACCCAACTTGCCATTACAAAAATGGACGTACTGTTCCCGTCATGTGCCGGGACAAGAGACTTCAATAAGCTTAGTGCTGACGCAAAAAAATTCATTCAAGATATTGAAGTGGAGACGGGAGTCCCCGTTGTTCTAATAGGAACTGGACAAGAAGTTTATGACGCAATAGATCGGAGAGAGAATTAGCTGTGACGCGAGAGTTTACAGATGCTTTCTTGGAAATAGTCGCTCATGGTTTAGCCTTTACTGGAGCCAATCAAGATTCGTGGATATAGCGATTGTATCCCAGACAGTAGCCGTTGCTCATTTTCAAATTACATCTTATACAAATGCAAACATTCGGCTAGCATTTCGAAAGGATCGGCCACAAATGGCGTAGCATTTTAATTATCTTTAAAGCCACAATCGCTAGTGCAATCCAGAGCGCCATATTATTTAGAAGTATGTACTATTAGCGATTTTGGTAGATTAGTTTGTGCATTCGAACGCGCACCATTGCTTACTTTTTCATTTGTTAAAGGACACGACCATGTCTTGGCTACTCAAATCGATTTTCTTGACAACGTGCCTGTAATATATTACGTTAAATATGCAAATGAAGGTCAGTTTCTTGCGTATAGGCATTCAGGTGGGATAGAAGAAGTGACAATTGTAAACTCGGTATCTAATCCGGTCTATATGTACTCTCCAATCATATCTATAGAAAAATTTCCCAGGGCCTTTTCTCGTACCTCAAAAGTATCAAAAAATGCAGGATACGTTCCAATAAAACTAAAGGACTTGAATAGTCTGGCTAAAATTGCATCGTATAAGATGATTTATGATGAGGCGCCGCTACCATTGTTCGTATATGAACAGCAGAAAAAGTTTGTAATAGGTACTCCAGTCACGTTGGGTGAATCAGATAATCTTTCGTATTTTTATTATATAACTATGACAGAAAAACCGCTCAGCTATTTTGTCAAATACGCGAGCCAGAAAAATATGGTAGCATGTATGTCCGATAATTTAGAGGAACACGGCTACATCTACATCAAATTGGTGAACCTTGCTACTCCAAATCCTTTGGTCAAGACGTATGAATAGTACTGCCAAAGCCTCATATACAGATCGAATCGAAGATAGCGCAGAGAAGAATAACAGTAAAATCATCCTGGCCCTAGACATCTCGGCAGATAAGCAGCTTAATCCTGAAGTAATTGGTGAAATCATTGATCAGACTGCATTATATCTTTGTGCAGTCAAGATTAATTTTCATCTCCTATTAACTTATTCACCTGAGCAAATAAGACGTTTTAATGAGTTAATTCATTCTTATGGACTTCAGTCAATTGCGGACATTAAGCTCAATGATATACCAAATACAAATTCGGTTGCCATAAAACACTTACAATTAAGTGGTTTCGACTGTATAATAGCTAATCCCATAATGGGTAGGAATAGTCTCTCCGCTTTAGTAAATATGGCTCATATGTTGAACATGGGTGTCCTGTCAGTTGTATATATGAGTAGTCCGTACGCCAAACAAACATACGGCCTACGGATTATGGTAAATCGTAATGGTGCGAAAGCAAATGAAAAGACCTTGTATGAAATATTTTTGAAGTATTCTTCAGATGTAAACGTGGATGGAATCATCGTCGGTGCCAATCGCCTACCTCTCATAAAATCAATCTCTTCAAGGTCAACTCTCCCTATTTATTCACCTGGAGTAGGCGTACAAGGCGGATTAATTGAGAAGGCTATGAAAAATGGGTCAAATTACGTCATTATTGGTCGGTCAATACTTCGATCGTCTAACCCCAGAGAACTTTTGAACAATTTAAGAGAAGTTAGTAATAAATATTGGCCGTTACGTCGTTTTTTAGGAAATTAATAACTTGTTGTAAGGAAATTCGGCTATTTTTATATTTAAGAAGATCAATTGATTGGTCCAAGTATTTCCAAGAGTAATCAACATGTTCATCAGAGAGAATTATGCTCTTTTCATTTGTCGTGCCCAAAAATAGAGTTACCCTTTTGAATATTTGTCTCTGGTTACGTCTATAGTAGTATGTTATGGTGCGCTTAAAATTGGGCAGTAATCTAAAATGGCGTATACCCGTCTCTTCTTTCAGTTCACGAGAAGCCGCCTGCACTTCGGTTTCACCTATTTCGATATTACCCTTGGGAAAATCCCAATGACCTGTTGCGTGTCGCAAGAGGAGAACCTCATTGGAATTAACCTTATTACCAATTGTAGTTAATATTATTCCAGCGGATAATTCATCAAACAAATCAATCCACCATTAACTCGAGTACCTTTCCTTTTTTTCAATTATCATCAGATTCTTGCTTCTCAAGATCAAATTTAGGTAATTTCTTAGGATCGTATCCGTGGATGTCGAGCCAATCCGACCTTGAGATCCAGCCAGAGCAGAACCATTTCTTTTTTTTATTATCATATTCCTCGTGATAATTCAACTCATTGGAGCTTAATTGCATATTAGCTTAAAAAATATTATTTTAGCTCACAAGTATTTTGATGGTGTATATTTGTCGTCTTTTCCTATTTTCCATGGCGCCTAATCCGGCTTTGATACGTCCTGATTGCCCGCATTAAATCAATTTTTCTGAATTCAGGCCAAAATACATCCATGAATACTAGCTCACTGTAGGCACTTTGCCATAATAAAAAACCTGATAGCCTTTTTTCCCCTGATGTCCTGAGAATAAGATCCGGCTCTGGCTGCGGTAAATGCGACGTGTATAAACAAGATTCGATTAATTCTTCATTAATCTCATTAATTTTAATAGTTCCATCCTTAACCATGGTTGAAATCTTCTTTATTGCGTCTACCATCTCCTGCTGGCCCCCATAGGCAACTGCTATATTAAGAAACATCGAATCATAGTGTTTTGTTGAATCTTCCAGTTTTGATATTGTCTGCTTAAGTGATTCGGGTAAAATTTCAGTGCTTCCAATTCCTTTGATTTTCATTTTCCGTTCGTGAACACGAGGATCTCTGTATAGCTTTTCTAGTTTCTGCTCTAGCAGATAATAAATATTATCAATCTCATTATCACGTCTATTCAAGTTTTCAGTCGACAATACAAATAAAGTGGTTATTTGGATTCTCAGGTCATGAATCCAATTCAAAAGCTCTTCTGCCTTATTTGCACCTACGTCATGACCCTCCCTGTTACCCCAAAGTCGATATTTTGCCCAACGCCTATTTCCATCCAATATAAATGCTATGTGATTTGGTAACGGTTCCTTTTTAATTTGTGATTCTAATTTTCGTTCGTATAGCTGGTAAAACCAGTGCCTCTTTAGATTACCGATCTTGACCATGCCTAATTAAGCAGCCTTGCAAAGTACGACCCAATACCTGTCCAACTAGATCAATTAGTGTGTTAGTTCTTCTCCACCTTTCTTATTTCGGAAATATTGGAATAAGAATGTAGCTGCAACAAGAGTAATTGCTAATCCAATGAGTAATGAGGAGATTAGATTAAACGGATTGGCTCCCTCCGTGAGCACTGAAGTAAACTGAACAACTGGAATATAGATAAGTCCTAGTACTACCAATCGTAGAATGTCTGACATAATCCTAATACTCCCCTTAAACCAATTGCTAAGGAGCAAACCTCCTAGTATTGTAGCGATACCTATCCAGAGTAATGTTATAGTCCCGTGAACGAAACTACCTACGATCATTCTATTAGTTATGAGTTTTGTAATACCGGTATCGGAATCGACTAATGATGGAGGTACGCTCGATAATCCATTGAATATTGCTACTAGTATAATCATGACTCCAGCCAGCGTTGAAAAAATTCGGATAAAGCTGGAGGGAGTAGGCTTACTCAATGAACTTATTGCTTTGTCAATATCAAATGCGCGTATTACAAAAGCAATTCCGAGAATACTCAGTAATATAGCAAGAGCCTCGCGTGTAAATCCAAAGACAGTCGCCAACCCAGCGGTTATTAACAGTGCGCCGGGAACTCCCAAGAAGAATTTTGAATATCTACTGTCATAGACTAACATTTTGACATAGCGACCTAAAACGGCGTATGAATATTCCACACTTCTACTATGTTTTATAATTACTCTTTGAATAGAAATAACTGGAATAACTGTCTGTACGATCGGAACTACAGTTTCATCATCTTCACCGTCCGACACAATTACTATACCATCTGCTTTGAATTGAGATAAAATTTGGCGTACCTCAAGAATAATTTTTTGATCGCCTTCTATGCCTCGATTAAATCTACCAGCAACTATAGCAACTTCTGTTTCATATCCTTTTGTTACTAATTCCTCATACAGTTTAGCGGCGCCAAAAATTGCATTAGCATCTGCATCCTCCGGATCTTCAATAGCAAGTCTCGTTCCCGCGTCAATACAGTTATCTCTTCCCAATACCGGCGTCTGAATTCCAGCTTTGGATCCTATATCATTATCCCGATCAATGCAGACTACAAGTACTTTCTGATACGAATTCTGTCTGGGAAAATTATCAACCCGGTTACCACGACTATAGTATCTAACACCCTTAGACAACCCGTTATTATTTAATAGGGAGTACTGTGCTATTTAAGTTGCTGCTTTGATGGCTGAGATATTAATTTATGGAATGTAGTGCAGTCCCTCTATTGAGATTCTTGTACTGAAGTGCATATGCTGTGATCCCTTGTCAATCGAGTACATCTAATTTGCACCAGAAGTTTTTTTTATGATCATGGCGTAAGTAATCACGGTGACATTCCTGACAGATAAAGGCTTAGATCAAGAGGCAAATACCTACGCAGTAAGAGCAACTAGTTATGGCGGTTCATTAATGATAAGCGTTTGTGACGCGGAATTAGTTGGAATGATTTTGGAGAGTGATGGTTTAACGATTAACATGACTAAGACATATTGGCAAGAAAGGTTAGTAAGGGACAGTGAGGTGGAACTAATGCTAAAAAAGTGTGTGATTGCAAATCTTGTGGGCAAAAGAATTGTTAACATGGCAGTTAGCAGAAAACTTGCAAAAGCGAACAGTATTAAGTTGTACTCAGGCGTTCCTTTCTTAATGTTATTTAGGTTTACAGATAACTATCATCACAATAATTAAAGTTTAAGATTTAAGCTGCACAAACCTAGCAGCAATTTCAAATCTCAAATTCATGATGCAACTTATGGCTAGTTTAATAAATATAACTCGGAATATATTAGCGCCGCTGCATATTCTAGATTCATAATATGTCGATTATTGAAAAAGTCGTAAAAATCCCGGATGACAGAGTAGCAATTTTAATTGGACCCAACGGTTCAGTAAAGAAAGAGATAGAGGTAAAATGCAGTGTTATATTGCGAATAGACGGAAGAATCGGGCAAGTGGCAATAGTACCAAAATCCCCAGTTGGTTTCGATGATCTTGCGCTTAGGTCAATTGAAATAATTGAAGCCATTTCTCACGGATTTTCGCCTGCAAATGCGTTCAAACTTTTCAATGATGAAATATCTCTTCTGATCACGGATCTTTACGATTTTGTAGGAAAATCAAGAAATACAATAAACCGCTTCCGAGGCCGCATCATTGGCTCTGGCGGAAGATCTAGAAGAACAATAGAAGACCTAACAGGGAGTTTAATTTCTGTTCATGGGCACACTGTGAGCTTTCTTGGAAGATACGAAGAAACAACCCTTGCCAATGATGCGGTAATTCTGCTGCTACGAGGAAGATCGCATAAATTGGTTTATGAGATGTTACAAAATGCTAAAAGAAAGTCAAAGCTTGAGAAACTGCAATTGTGGATGGAATAAATTTCCCCTCACCTGTGGGCTCGTTAAATAGTTATTCAGTACGGCATTGAGTTATTGTATTCAACTACTACCATCAGAATAGAAGTTTAATGGAATTCGAATTTTTCGCTCAATTTTTCTGTGCGCTAATCGTTTCAAATTTGAATGAAATTTGACATTGAACTTGGGTAATCCATTGATGATTTGTGTAGTGTAAATTCTGGAGAATAACCTTATGATATTCAATTACCGCTAAAATCCCACGCAATAAATCCCGCATCGTAAGGAATATTAAAAATTAGTGAAAACCAAAGAGTAATTGCTTGGAGTTTACTTCTATTTCTGAGCATTCCCCCATCTCACTGAAAGGTTATGGTCAATCTCAAATTGATCCAGAATCTTTCCGACAAGATGATCAATTATGTCGCTAATAGAGCTTGGTTTTTGATAAAAACCTGGCATTGCTGGAAGGATAACGGCTCCAGCTTCCGAGAGCTTGAGCATGTTCGTGAGATGAATTCTGGATAATGGAGTTTCACGCGGTACCACCACTAAGCGTCTAGATTCTTTCAACGTTACACCTGCTGCCCTAGAAATGAGCGTATCATCTTGCCCATTACCTATACTCGCTAAAGTCTTCATACTGCACGGTACAATTATCATACCGGAGTGAAGAAATGAGCCACTTGAAACTGGAGCGGCCAAACTATCATTTGGATACAATTTCGTGCAAAGCGAACTAATGTAATCAAGTTTTTTACCTGTCTCAATTTCAATATTCTTCAATCCCCATTGACTTACGATGACATGAGTTTCAGCACCTAATAACTTAAGTACCTCAAGGGTCCGGATACCGTAAGTAGCTCCGGAAGCACCTGAAATGCCAATGATATATCTTAAATGTTTTCTTTTGGGCTCCATCTAATACAAGTAATGAAGATCACAGGTAATTATTTAAATGGAACACTAACTTGGTCATACAAATTCAAACTTCAAGCAAAATATATTTCAAGTGTTAACGAGTTAGGATGCCGAAAGACACCCCAGACTTTAACCGGCAAGGTTTCGTCACAGAATTTCGTAGCTATCCTATTTGGCCGATATAAAATGCAGATGGAATAAATTTGTAAGTGTATGCTTATGATTCAGTACAATCAACATTTGGTGCCGTTGGGATTTATCTTAAAACCTAGAGATGGTGGCAACACATACGTACAATTGTATATTATCGAATCGGCTTTATTCACGAAATCAAGAGACTATATCCATTGGGAAACCAATGCTAGTATATGATGTTTCTTTCTTTAAGGGGCATTATTTAAATTATAGAAAGAGTGATGTGCCAAACCGCCTTTCATTTCCAAATCGTTATCTATATAAAAACAATAATCCCTACCAATAGACTGCAGTATGGGACTTATATTCATAGGATATAGATTTACAAAATGTTAACAGTATTTGGTACCATTGCACTTGACACAACTAGAACTCCAGAAGCAACAGTGGATAGAATTCTAGGAGGTGCGGCTACATTTGCTGCTATATCTGCAAGCTATTATGTTCGAACATGTATAGTAGGGGTGGTAGGCATTGATTTTCCACCTTCTTACAGAAAGTTGCTAGATAAAAGGTTAGATACCTTAGGAATCGTAACCAGAACTGACGCTAAATCATTTCATTATGACTCTTCATTTGATTATGACTTGGTTCATAGAACTACTAATAGTACCGAACTGAACGCCGTTCTGGGTTTTCGACCGCAACTCCCTGACGAATATATTGATTCTGAATTTATCTATTTAGCCAATAATGATCCTGTTCAAAATATCGAAATTTTGGAACTTTTTTCTGCGCCGAAGCTTGTAATCTGTGATACAATCGACTATTGGATTGTAAATAAGAAGCAACACGTATTGGCGATGATGAAAAAGACCAATGGAGTTATAATAAACGAGCAAGAGGCTAGGCTATTGTGTAAAGAAAACAATCTTCTGAAGTGTGGTAAAATTTTGGCTTCACTTGGTCCCGAATTCGTTGTAATCAAGAAAGGCGAGAATGGGGCAGTACTTTTTCATGGAAAGGAGATGTATCCAGTAGCTGCATACCCGACGGAAATCATAAAAGATCCCACTGGTGCCGGTGATTCATTTGCCGGTGCCCTGATCGGATATCTTGCGAAGAGCGGAAAGAAAACTTCGCGTATAATTAAGAGGGCTGTCATGCATGGGAACATTATGGGATCTTTCGCAATTGAGGGGTTTGGAGTTAACTCGCTTCTTAATCTTAAAAGAAAAAGGCTACTTCAAAGATATTCAAAATACTCAGCTATCCTTAGATTATGAACAATTCTAAGGGGGACGCCCTCTGCTGAAGTACATTTACGATTACATTTTATATATCAATCTAGTTCCACTAATATGGTTGGAACATAGACATTGAACGAAAATATATTGCAAATATGATCCACCGCGAAAACATCCAACTGCTCAATGGTCTCGTTTCTCTGCTTGACTTATCGCTAATTGAATCTCTCATTTTTCTCTACCTGATCAGGAAGGGAAAAAGCAGTGTGCAACGAATATGTTTGGAGCTTGAACTTGCACATTCTTTAGTATCATTAGCACTTGATGGTTTAGTTGACCGTGGAATGATTTTTAAATTGAGCAGCTCCGAATATCGCCCATTTCATCCTCGGTTTTCAGTTGCTAACTGTCATAGAACAAATTGCCAAAATTTGGGTATCCAACCCAAAATGAATAATAGAATTGACGCTCTTGGCAAAATGCTTGAAAATTACAGTTAGATTGCAAGGACTAAATATGGTGAATGGATATGCATAGTTTATTGGAAAACGACAGAAAATCACAAGATAAAATCGTATACTTCGGTGTTGTCAATATTAGTGAAAATGGAAAAATAATTGGCGCAGTAGATATTTGGAGAAGTGTGTTGACAAAAGATCTTTTCTGTGAAGAAAAGAGACTAGGTATATTAGAAATTGCCGAATATATAGGCATGCCAAAACTGGGCGCCGGTGAGCAATGGGCCGTAGCAATCAATAAGAAGAAATCAGGTAAAGATCGATGGAAGCTTATAAAGATTATTGAAGAAGGAGAATTCAGTTTTCTTGATTCAGATAATGAAACTAGAATCAACGCGAGAGCTATTGATTTCCACATAGTGGGCGATGAATGGTGGAGCTTTTTGATATTTCAAAACGTGAATAAAACGGTTGAAATCGTAAGCGAAATAATTCAGAAATGAATAAAGAGGTTGAAAACCAAGAGCATGTGCACCATCTTTCAGTATACGTTATCAATTCACGAGGAGGTGAAATCGCGAGCAAAGTTAGAGGGTATTTTATAATTGATGACTTGAGATTTCCATTTTCCGCCTTAGCTTTTGGAAGAATTGGAGGCCATAACATACATCTAAAATTAGCCAAAACCACCTACGACGCTCTCAGAAAAAAAAGTTATAATCCGGAATGGGTTGAACTAAAAATACAACAAAAGCTTATCGAAGGAGACATCATCCTACCAACCGAAATGAGGCAACCCGAGAAATAGCACGTATTGATTTGCCGAAATAGCATGTGCTAGTAATGGAATAATGACGTGTCATTATACAAACGCGCCGTCGAGTGCGTTTGGGCATACACAAGTGTTTCTTAACATAGGTATTTCAGGGATCATTTCTAAGATCAATTTTGAAATCTTCATACTATTTTCTTTCACTACCGCTATTATATTCTTTGAAGAAACTAATTCACTTGACCAAACGTCGTAATCAGTTACTGTAGCTAGAGAAACGTAGCAAATCTCCATTTCCCTAGCTAAAACACATTCTGGAACGACAGTCATACCTATAACATCCGCCGATAAATTTTCTCTAAAGAACTTCGATTCAGCCCGTGTAGAAAATCTTGGTCCTTCTATGCACAAATAGACTGAATTTATATGAGTTCTGCATCCTGTCTTATTCGCTGTGCTACTTGCAATTTGCATTAGTTCAGAGCAGAAGGGGTCTGCTGACGAAATATGACAGACCTGTCGCCCATCGTAAAATGTATACTCTCTTCTTTTGGTAAAATCTATGAATTGATTAGGAATGACAATATCTCCGGGTTGAATGTTGTCTTTTAAACTTCCTACGGCTGAGGGGGCGAGAATTCTTGAGACACCTAGTGACTTTAGTGCCCAAATATTAGCCCGGCTATTTACCTTGTGAGGAGGAATAGAATGTAACCTGCCATGTCTCGGAATAAATGCAATCGATTTCCCTTTGTGTTCTCCAATAACGACATCATCTGATGTGCTTCCATAAGGAGTATGGACCTTCTTGCTTTCTGAAGAATCAAATATCTCACTAAAGGAAATACCTGTTCCACCAATAATTCCAATTTCTGCAGAAGGATCCATTATAATTTACTCATATTCAAAAATATATTCTACTTTAAAACCATTATCAATTAATTTGGACTCGCCCCCTAGATTCCTTAAATTAATTACAAATACAAAACAAGAAACGATACCTCCTAAGCGCTCTACTAATTTAGTAGACGCAAGGGCCGTTCCTCCGGTAGCTATAAGATCGTCAACTATTACCACTCTTTTTCCATGTTGAATACTGTCATTTTGGATCTCCATTGTAGCCAGCCCATACTCTATTTCGTAAGATTGAGTTATTGTCGGACCAGGCAATTTTCCCACTTTCCTAATCAAAACCAGTCCCTTCTTCAACTGCAAAGCAATTAATGACCCGACAACAAAACCTCGAGATTCTATTCCAACCACAAGATCGAACTTAACATTCTTGATCGAACTACAAAGCACTTTTGAAATAGAGATTAGCGCCTCTGGATCTCTTAATAGAGGAGAAATATCTCTAAACATTACACCATTTTTTGGAAAATCCGGCCAATCCCGGATCAATCTTTTGAATTTATCAGTATTCACTTTGATGCGATCTTTCCCCTTTGAATTGTCATATATTTGAAGCTTTGTAACATCGTACAGGAATTACGGATAAAATGGAGATAACTTTACTGTTTTTACTAAAGAATCGCATTTTAATCTGGCTGATGTAAAGCAAACATAAAAATTCAAGATTGTTTGTTGAGCTACCTATGCCCATAACCGATGCTGTAAAAAAGCAGATAGCCCAACAGCGAATTTTATTTTTCAAGATATGCTTTAATTGTGGAGGCAAGAACCCCATTCTTGCCACTAGATGTAGGAAGTGCCATGGTAAGCATATGAGGTTAAAAAATAGAACCCTGGGAGCAAAGAAATGATACGAAATTACTTTGAAATTTTACGACATACCCATCTTGCTTCACTGTAAAATTATGTGTTTTACAGGTTCTGCTATTTCAATCCAAAGATCTTATCGAAATAATCTGACTGCTCCGGTTCAGGTTGACATGATTCGCCCTCATCTACTCCCGCCAAATATTTGGCAAGTCTCTTCTTATAACCGAGTTGCATCTGCCTAGCAATCTGTATTCTTTGTGCCTGAGGAGAACCTGCTCCGTGCATTGACTCTGTTAAATAACCAACTGCATTCCTTCCCAAAGTCATATTCTCTATTAATCTAAGAATTCTCATCCTGTTTTCTGTAGAAACCCCTTTGCGTCCCCTAAGATACTTATCTAGTAGAGGACCAGTGTGTGGGCTTCTAAAATCCTTTTCTGATGGCATAGTTACCATCAATCCACCTGCAATATCCTGAGCTAACCTTCCTATTTCATATGGAAATCTTGTTACATTATGTTTGCATACATTAGCTAACATATCGTCATTCTGATAATTTCCTGCCAAGGTTTTATGTGCTTGATGCGATGAAGCAATACCAGCCGCAAAAATAGTTTCATTAAGATGCGTCATCTCCACCAACTTGTCTTTAATATGAGATGCATTAGAAACACCATTATAATCAGCAATGGACGCAGCTGCTCCAATTAGAACGTCTCCTAGCCCTGTTTTGCATACATAGCTTCGTCTATGGTAACAAGTAAATCTCTCAACTAACATCGACGCAAAGTCATATTCTCCATCCATAAAAATATGCTCGTTTGGAATAAACACATTTTCAAAAATAATCATTGCTTCTTGTCCAGAATATTTGGAATTGCCTGCGTCTAATTCGCCGCCTTCAGTACTCCGAGTATCGCATGATTGTCTACCGTAAATATAAGTGATCCCTTTTGCGTCAGCTGGGACTGCCCCAACTATTGCATAATTTTTGTCTTCTTCCCGCAAACGCATTGTTGGCATCACAATAATCCAGTGGGAATTGATACATCCAGTTTGATGAGCCTTTGCTCCCGATATGTATACCCCATCCTCGTCTCGTTTGGTGATATGAACAAACATATCTGGATCTTCCTGCTGTGAAGGAGTAAGGCTCCTATCGCCTTTAACATCTGTCATTGCTCCTCCAATCACGAGATTCTCTGACTGAACTTTCTTTACAAAGTCTTTGAATTTCATATGATAATGGGTCGCATATTTGAGATCCATTTCATGAGTGGTTGAGTATAGGGAGTTCAAGGCATCCATGCCAACACACCTCTGGAAACAAGTTCCAGTTAGCTGACCTAGTTTTCGCTGCATTCTATTCTGACCGACGAGATCTTCAGCGCTTTCCGCAATATGCAAGAATCTATTTATCTGCATGCCAGTTATTTTTGATGTAACAGATGCAATTTCTGGTTCTTGGACTGCTAGATCGTATGTTTCAGCTACTGCATTTATCGATGGTCTTATCATTGGATGGTCTACGGGTTCATCCACTAGTTCACCAAAGAGATATACCTTCAGCTTACGACCCCTTAAGCTCTCAATATAATCTGCACCGGTCCTTAATGGCATAACAACGTTATTCCTCCTCGATCTTATTTATATATTGTTGAATACTTGCGATCGATTCATGTTTGCTTTAGCTAATATTTATAAAACCTTCAAAGATCAATTTCAGATTCTCC
Source organism: Nitrososphaeraceae archaeon (assembly GCA_036558405.1). GTDB lineage: Archaea > Thermoproteota > Nitrososphaeria > Nitrososphaerales > Nitrososphaeraceae > TA-21. The sequence continues at coordinate 16,743 of DATBFR010000051.1, forward strand.
AAATTTGAGATACATTGATGCGAAAAGAGATCACTTTAGGATTTTGGCAAGGGAAAAAGGATACAGGAGTAGATCTGCATTCAAACTAATCCAATTAAATGAAAAGTACAATTTTTTGACTAACTCGAAGGTGGTAGTAGACCTTGGTTGTTCGCCAGGTGGGTGGCTGCAAGTGATAAGCCGATATGTTAAAGAAAGTAGAATGATTGTTGGTGTAGATATCAATTCGATTGATCCATTGAAGAATATTACGTTTGTCAGGAAGGATGTCGGAGATCCTAAATTGCCCGAATTTCTCTTGAAGATCGCAGGATCGCCTTTCGATTTAGTCCTATCTGACCTGGCCCCTAGAGTAAGCGGAATATGGGAATATGATCAGGCTAGGCAGATATCAATTTCTCTGAACGCTCTCAGAGTGGCTTCTAGTGTACTTAGGTTGGGTGGAAATGCGGTATTCAAATTATTTGAAGGTGAAATGATGGGCGATTTTAAGAAAGAGGCTTCACAAATATTTGCAAAAACCATTACAGCCAAACCAAAGGCCAGCAGACAGCAAAGCAGTGAGATTTACATCATTTGCAAGACATATTGCAGAGTCCAGGTTAGTTAAGTTATGGTATCATTAACGTCAAATGAGTAACGGTCATATAATACGACCTGAAGTTTTAGAGAATGATGAAATTGTAGTGCGCAATTTCATAGTGTATCTCCGAGTCCCGGCACTTGCTTTTCTAATTTTGCGATCTTTCTAGCTAAGTTCTCCATTGTCCCCGGTATGTGACATTTGCACATACAATCATCACAATCAAGGTGGTTTTTATTCTTGCAGTCCTTTGAAAGATCATGGGCATTCATACAAGAAGTTTTTGGAGTAATCACTATATTTTATTTTTGTTATTAATGGGATCTTGTGATATTGGATCGCAATGATCTAACAAAATCCCATTATGATTAACTCACAAAAAAAATCACTAAACAAGCATATATTATTTGATTCGCGATTGCTTAAATCATATGGATCTATAAGGTTTTTTAATAGATTGAATTCTCCAGAGTTGAATTCCATATGGTGTTGTAAAGATTGTAAAACTAATTTTATATTTCGTTCTGACGTACAAGATCATATTGAGAGTACGGGACACTTGTATGTCGATGAGTACGATATGGAATCAGGGCGATATCTGAATACAATAGCTAAGTAAATAAAATAATATTCATCTATTCTGTATGGTTCTTTAATTTCGTGCATGATTAATATTGAGACTATAATCAGACTATCCTGAGCCGGGGTCGCCTAGCCTGGTAGGGCGCAAGCCTGGAAAGCAAGATCAAATTGAAAGCTTGTGACCTGTGAAGGTCTCGGGGGTTCAAATCCCTCTCCCGGCGCTGAAATTAGGATGTCGTTAGCACGCAATAGTCCCAGTAACCAACAGATCCAAGATCATAACACGAAACCATTACATCAAGATTTCCAACACCTTGGATAGGTGCCTGGTTTCATGATAAGACGGTTCATCGAACACGCAATCCCCTTAGAACTTTGTTTCAAAGAGTCTTCGTTCATTAAGGATTGTCCCAATCCGACCAATTCCCATTTCATGCTGTATATGCCAACTAATTGACCTTCGCACAAGTTTTTATCGAAAGCAACTATTCCTGGTACAGCTAATTGTGCCCCATGACACAAGGCATCTATAGCAGAGTCTTTGACCACTACAGCACTGACGCCCTTTAGGCATTCTTCAATAGGTCTGACGATAGTACGGATTAGATTTTCGTCACCGTTCTCGCGAAAAGATTGGAAAGCGTCAACAATGTTATGGAGTTTTGAAAATTCTTGAGTCTTTTCACTGAAGATACTTACGCGCGTCCGCCTGAGCTCAATCATTGTCGCCCCGCACCCTAATATTTCACCTATATCATAAATCAGCTTACGTACATATGTTCCCGCCTGGCATAGAACGCGCAGAAGCAGAGTATTGTGCTGCCTCTCTATTAATTCCAACTCATAAATTGACCTGATACGTGTAGCTCTACGTACAGATGATCTTTGAGGTGGTCGTTGGTATATGTCCCCCGTAAATCCATCAAGTACAGCATTCAGATTTGGATAATCATCTTTTGAATGAAGCCTAGCAACGGCGATGTATTCTTTTGGTCCAAACAGAAGAACTCCAAGTGCCTTCGTTGCATCGCCCAATCCTATTGGCAGTAAACCAGTAGCGCCAGGGTCTAGAGTGCCGCTGTGCCCAGCTTTTTTCAAATCAAGGATCTTCTTGACCCATGCGACGACCTCGTGGCTCGTTGGACCTGCTGGTTTATCCAAGAGTACGATACCATAGTTGAGCAATATATCCATGGGTCGCCTGTCAGGAAAAAACCCATAATCAATCGTCGTAACTTCATCCGCTAATTTTATCAAATCATGATATTTACTGTACGTCATTTATTAACAAATCAAGTAGTCTTACAAAGATTTATCCTATGGCCCTTCTATAAAGCTCCTGTGAGAGGTATACAAGGGATTCAAGCGTATAAAGTTCAGTGTTCAGCACAGCATCGAAGATTAGCAGATTTTCACCGAATTGAGGCCCATAAATCTTCTTATAAATTCTTCTATTTTTAGCGTCCCTGCTCTTGATGATTTTAAGTGCTTCGGTTATGGAAATCTTGTCCCTCTTTGCCATTCTCTTAGACCTGCGCTCCGGTGATGCGTTTAACCAAAAAGTCATAGGCTGTCGAGTCAACCAGGGCAAAGTATAACTTGTAATTACAACTTTACCACTATTTGCTATCTCTACGAGCATCTTGTCTACTTTAATGTCAAAACTGACATCGTTTTCCCTTTCCTCCATGAACCTGACTGCCTCGGTTGTATCCCACCAATCTTTACCTGTAACGTTGTACCCCTTGTCCTTTGCGATATTCTTGAGAATGTCTCCTCCATTAAATATCGTATACCCAAAAATCTTAGCTAGACTCTCCGCCAATGTTGTTTTTCCCACAGCAGCAGGACCCGAGATAACTATACTCGTGTTTTTGCTGACACTATTAGTGCCCTTGGATCCATTCATTCTATTTTTATTCCATTTCTTATCTAGGTCGTTATTCAAATATTATTGCCTACCCTCATTATAAGAAAGCATGTGATGACAACAAGTATTTGACTATACTCATTACGATTAAGTTGTCAAGATCTGGTCAGGATGTTTACAATCTGATTGGCCGCTGATTCGATCCCGCCGCTGGAATTACTTACAATTTCGAAAGGTGCGCCGCTGATTATTGAAATAGTTGATATCATTGCCATTGAAAGATCTAGCTCTCTTTGAATCTCGTCTAAAGACAAAATGTCTCTGTCACGAGTTCGATCTATTGTTCTCCTTTCATGAATCTCCACAGGGCTAGCCGTTATTAAAACTAGGTTGGTAGGTCTTAGATTCAGTACAACGTTGTATGGTATACCCGGTAAGAAACCTGAAGGAGTTCTGACAAATAAATGGGTGTCTACTATAATGTATTCGTTAGCGATTGAGCGTATATGCTCTGATGCTTTGTTTTGTAACTCTTGCTGCTGCTGTATGTTCAACTTCCTTATTTCATCTCTTTTATCAACACCAATTTTCCTTGCTTCATTCAGCATCACTGTACCAAATACAACAACTGAAGCACTACTACCAAACTTGCGCAGGATTTCTTCAGTTTTCGTTATAACGGTTGTTTTACCGACGCCCGGGATACCCACGACTATTAGGATGCGCCTAGGTCCTTCCAAGGAGAGCCGCCAATTTAGGCATATGAGTATCTACTTGCTCCCTAATCAGCAAATTGTAGTAATTGACCAAAATATCCACCATCAGCAATATTCCGATACCAGTTCCAAACACGCTCAAAACATCAGATACCGATGCAAGTAGGCCTATTACTATGCCTCCTGCAATAGTCACAGAAGGAATATACTTGTTTAGCAATTCCTGAACAGAGCCTTGTGAACGCCTAAATCCTGGTACTTGTACGTCTGCATCCAACAGATTCTTTGCTGCGGCCTTTGGAGAAAGTCCGCCTAGCTCTACCCATAGTCGCCCAAAGATAGTAACAATCGTAGTCAAGAAAATAACATATACAATTGCTCTAACAGGATCTTGGACTGCTACTTCCAAGCTTCTGGGCGCAGTAATGTAATACAGTACTCCCCCTATTGGAGATTGGGGAGATCCAGGATCAAATTGAGCGATAGCGTTAAACGTTGGAATCATATTTTCGGGATTATAGTTGGCCCATAACATTTGTCCCATGAAAACGGCGTTAGCAAGTAGCGCAGATGCTAATATTACGGGAATATTTGAAGTGTATAGAAGTTTAATGGGATATACGGCGGTGAATCCTCGATATTTAGTCGAAACAATAGGGACATCTATGTGTATACCTTGAACGTACACGAGTACTAGTAATATTACGCTAGTTACTATCAAACCGAATACGCTTGGCAATTGTCCAGCTCTGAACATCACTTGGGACATGTCTCCATGAATAGCCGAATCAATAAGAAACGGGAATAATCCCACGGGTCCGTCCTCGGCAGGAACGGGAGCGAATAGACTCCATAATATTCCCTGAGCCACACCTGCCATAATGAATAAACTTATTCCGGATCCTAGTCCCCAACCTTTTTGAACCAATTCATCCAGATACATTACTACTATACTGGCGCCTACGAGCTGGGCAATTAGAATTGGGATCAGAGTAGGGCTAGCCAGAAGGTGACCGTATACGCTAACTCCATAGAGTGAACCTTCTGCAACTATAACGATAATAGTCACGATCTTCGTTGCGGATGTGAAGAGAGATCTGTCATCAGGGTTTTTGAAATTTAATTTTATCAAATCCGACCCTTTCAGGAGTTGCATAAGCAATCCGGCTGTAACTATTGGTCCAATCCCGAGTTCAAGCAATGTGCCTTGCTGCGCTGCAAAAATAACTCTAGCAAAGGCAAGAAAATCAAATTGTGGACTATCAGTTACACCATAGAGTGGGATTTGACCCATAACGAGATAAGCCAAAAGTGCGATTCCGCACCACACGAATTTCTCAGTAAGAGTTATTTTTTTCTTAGGTTTCTCCACCTGGGGTATATACCCTGAAATTTTCTTTATTAATTTCCTGGGAAAGCTTTCAGTGTGAATTGTGCTCATCTAACAATATCTTACCTCCCAAAGATTCTATTTTCTTGCGTGCACCTTCAGAAGCTGATCGGACCTTTATAACAATACTTTTGTCAATACTACCCGAACCTAAGAGCTTATCAATTCCCATGTCAGACAAATTCAATTCAAATTTATTCTCCTTTCCGGTAGTACCGAGGTTGGCCATTATTGAAGATACATCTCTTAAATTTGCCCATTTGGTGACTACATTTCGATTATGTGAATTTAAAGTACTGTGTCCAAAATGATTTGGTTCTTCTATAACAGTTCTAATCCAAAAGTGCTTGTGTTTGCCTGCGGCTCCAACTCCGCCTCTACTTCCTGATTGACGGTGTTGACCTATCTGTCCCCATCCACAATATCTACTTCCCCTTTGTTTTCTACTTTTTCGGAAGCGGGTGGCCAATTTTATCTCTTACTCTCCAGACGAGAGATGGGTAGAATAGCAAATATGGATTCGAATCTATGACAGACCGTTATCAAATCACAACATCCTCCTGACTAGACCCTGGAGCTCCTTATTATTACCAAGTATTCCCCCGTCTGTAAATAGTTTTTTACTCTTTCTTTTGAACCCTCCCCTTGGAGGACTCAATCTGAAAAATGGTTTCATTGATTTCACCTCGGATAATTTAACCTTATTCTCAACAATACTCTTGATCAAGTTATCGATACTTCCAAATTCAGTAAGAACATTAGCGTCATCTAATGGCACAGAGCCAACCATTTTTCCTCTTCCCATCACTAACTCCCTTACAATGGATTCATCTGCTTTACCCCAAGCAACTATGTGTGCGACTTTTCTCAACATTCCAAAATAGTCATCAGACTCTGGGAGTAGTGTTGCGCTAAATTTGCTCTTAAGATTGAGACAATTCAGGGTAGACCTGGCCCAATAGGGTATGTTTACTGTGCCCTTCATTCTGACAGCCAATATTACCATTTAAAACCCCTTAACCTGTCTTGTAAGTTCCCCTTAATGAATTGAAGATAGCTATGGAAGTAGAAGTCATCGTACTAGTGGAACCAAAAGATTTTGTCCAAGCGTCCTTTATGCCTGCTAACTTAAGAAGTGCTCTAATATTTTCCCCCGCTACGAGGCCTAAGCCTCGAGGACCAGGTACGATTTCTATGGTTACGCTACCGCCTTTTCCAGCTACCTTAAAGGGAATTGAATGAAATTGATTACAACGACACTCCCAACTTCCGCATCCAAGTTTTACTGGAATTATATTTAAATATGAACTGGTGGTTGCCTTATCAATCGCTATTCTCATCTGAGATGCCTTACCCATACCTATGCCAAACCACCCAGCTTCATTGCCCGCGGCAACTAATGCACTAAACCTCGTCATTTCACCGGCATCAGTTTGCTTTTGCACAATCCCAACATGAATGACACTCGTCTTTATATCGGGTAAAAGATGCTTAACAATCTCAAATTCTTGAATTCGCATTCCATTTTCATAAATTTGGTCCATGGAATTTATCTTACCTTCAGCAACCATAATACCTAGTTCGGTGCGAGGTTTCCAAGGACTTGGTTGCTCCTGCGAACGCATACTTGTACTCACTACCCTCGATCACCTTCACCGCTGTTTTGAAAGTCTAGATTTCATTCCAATCTCTTGAAATGGAGCTTGCAATATTTGATTCTTTACTGTATCGAAATGGTCAGGATAAGTTTCAGGGTTCATGCCTCTTGACAATAATCCAGAAAATCGAGTCCTATATTTATCTTCATTTTCTTTCATTAGATTTGCATAAGTGGCTATATGCTCCCCCCTTATTCTTTCATCAGGAGGTAGAATTTCCTCTGAGTGCGGTGAAGACACGCCGGCCTCAATTAAACCTCGGAGACAGGAAGCAATTCGGGCTGTGAATGGACGTATACCCGTATACAAGACAACATGGTTTATGCCCATTTTCTCACATTTCCTACCCAATAGAAAACCCACCAGGTAACATGCAGACATATTTTTTAATGATCCGTTCCATCCGTATGAATTTAATTCTCTACTATGAACAGATGTAATAACTTTATCTCCTTTTAATTCTGGGCGAAGTACTTGTGCAAAAATATTTTGTGTGCTTACCTTCACGCTCAAAAAATCAGTCTTACCCATTAGCAATCGTTCCCTCTTTCTGTAGTTAGTTTTACCTTTTCTAATGCGTGAAAGTTTGTAAGGATTAACCATGTAACTCTAATATCACCTTGTGTAATTGTTTCTAGTTGGCACACCTTGTACCCTTATAAACGTTCTATATTCGATTGCATCATTTCATAGCTACATGCCGTGATTTACGATTTGTATATACACCTTGCTACTCGAGCTGCGAATGCACCTCCGCCTGTTCCATTATTGATATTGACTACTGCAAGACCTAGTGAACATGACTGGAGCATAGAAGCCAAGGAAGCGAAGCCCATGGAGCCAAATCCATAACCCACAGTAGTAGGCACTCCTATAACTGGGACGTCTACTAAGGACGATACGACAGAGGCGAGAGCACCTTCCATTCCGGCAACGACTACAATTACATGAACATCGTTTTCAATCATCTTGTTAACTGCCTTAATAGTTCTGTGTAAGCCTGCAATACCCACGTCATATTCTAATACTGTCCGACATCCCATTGCCCTTGACATAAGTCGTGCCTCTTCTGCAATACCAATATCTGAAGTACCGCCACATAAAATCCCAATCCTACCGCCTTCATTGGTCAGTTTGGATCGACTCTTAGAAATTAAGAGAGAGGTACTGTCGACACCTGATTCACTGATCAAGTTCTTTTTTCCTACGGCCTTTCGGAGCTTTACTAGATTTTGGGAAGAAAGCTTTGTTACCAATACTACATCCTTGTCCAACAAAATTCCGTTAACTATCCTCAATAGATCGCTATACTTCTTTCCGCTCCCAAGCACCACTTCAGGTATTCCTACTCGGGCCTCTCTTGACGGATCCAGTTTTGCTATGTTGTTCCCAATCTGCCTAATTCTATCATATCTTAATTCTTTTTCCGCTGCTTTAAGAGTGATGGTTCCCGAAACTAGTTTCTCTAATATCGTCTTCAAATCCATTTGTACAATCTCTATTGCTATTTGAGAATTAACAAATATTATAAAGGCAACTGTTTGATTGCTGTTTTAATACTTCTTACCCCTTCTGAAAATACCTCCTTTTCAAGTTTGTTAAGATTGAGCTTGATTATTTTTTCAACACCATTTGATCCCAAGACGCAGGGAACTCCTATGCAAACGTCCTCATGTCCAAATTCTCCGCTGAGCAATGTTGATACGGGCATAACCGCCCTTCGATTTTTCGCGATTGCATCTATCATCGCAGATACCGCATTACCGGGTGCATATACTGTTGCCCCCTTTAAGGAGATAACCTCCGCAGCAACTTGCCTAGTCTTCATCACCAATTCTTCCGCTTGACCATCAGTAATGAATGATGTCAAAGGTATCCCCCCTATTGAGGAAAACCTAGTTAACGGTAACATATTCTCTCCATGTTCACCAATAACCATAGCTTGAATAGAACTCCGGGAGGTGTCTGTAGTCTTACTAATATGCTCTATGAATCTGGAAAGGTCGAGCATTCCACCCATTCCCATTATTTTTTTTCTATCGGAAGTCATCATTTTCAGTGTCAAATAGGTTAATGGGTCTAAGGGATTAGTTACTACAACTACGAAGGATTTTGGACAGTATCGGGAAACGCTATTGCAGACATCCTTTACAATACCGGCGTTTGTCTTTAAAAGGTCCATCCTAGTCATTCCAGGCTTTCTACCTATTCCTGCAACAATCACTACGAAATCAGAATTTTGCATTTCTTCATATTCGTTTGAACCTTCCACACGACAATCATTTCCTTGCTCTGAGAGCAAATGATTTATGTCCATTGCTTCACCTTGTGGGAGACCTTTTACAATATCTAACAACATAACATTACCAAGTTCTCTGAGACAAACATTAATGGCAATTGACGAACCGACTCTCCCCGAACCAATTATCGAAACTTTCAATTCGAAATGAGACAGAGCTGTAAAGATCTTATAAGTTCTTCTTTCACTCGTAACATATGTGGACGCCTAGCTTTTAATTTCGAACAGTGGTTCTTGCAACTCGGCTATGCTTCTTCACATGGACTTGGTTTATTGTCCCATACATAATTATTTACCATTTTGAAACTCTTATAACTTCGAAAGCCTCGGCATGTTCGACATTCATTTGGTAACCTCTATATGAGCACCTACCCAATATGGACGGTATCCATCTTTCTCCACAACGAATAATTTGTGACCTGAAGCAATCCAAGGCATTTTTTTTAATATCTATTGTACTTGATACATCAACGTACAATTGTGTTCTGAATGCTTGTTCAGTAATCCCTCCTGGAATTGTAGTTTCATACATGTAAAGATCTTTCTGATCACGGCAAGCAGCAATTACCGCTTTGGTGAGAGCTTGGTGATCTTGATGGGAATCACCAATCCATTGCGTAAATATTGTTTCTGGTTTGTATTTTTCAATTATTCCATCGACTTTATTTACAAAAGCTCTTCCGAATATAATTTCATTAGGAGAGAGATCTAAAAAATCTGGAGGTGAACATCCCAGTACTTTAGCAGATTCTGTTGCTTCTAATTTTCTACCTTCTTTAGTATCAGTATCGATAAAATTAGGCAGAGTAGCGATTACTAATTTTATTTTATAACCTAATCTTACAAGTTTAGCAATTGTTCCGCCCATACCTATTTCCAAATCATCAGGATGGGCCCCAAAAACCACTACACTCTTAGATTCCATAGAAGCAGAGCCTCTAATCATTCGAGCGCTTTTATATTTTAGTATTTACTGATAATAAGGGAGAACATCTAATGTGTCTGTATTTCCTATATTCAGAATCAACGTCCATCGCAGCTGTTAGAATTTTGCTCCGGATTGATTTAGTAGAATTGATGAACATCTTAGTGTCTTTTGGTAGACAATGACCGCCAATTCCATCTCTTGGTTCAAGGATTTCAACGTTCCATTTAGTATTCAAAGCATCGCGCAACTCAGAGAAATTTACGTCATTTGCTTGACAATAAAGATATAGGTCCTCCGCAAAAGCAATCTGCATGAATCTGTTAGCATTTTCAATTACCTTAGCGAGCTCGGCAATCTCTATCTCAGATACAGGATGCATTGGAATTTCTAGACTATAATTGCTGCTTTTGATTAATTTATCATTTTTAGCGTTACGAATGTTTTCTTCTTGGGCAACATCGAAAGGCATACTTTCAATCGAGTTATTAAGATTATTGTTCCTTCCGTCGTAGAAACGAAGGCCAAGTCGCAAGCAACAATCGCTTACTCCTCCGATTACACGCAATTGATTTACACCATGTATCTCTTCCTCTAATGCATACCACCTGTGTGGTGCATGTGCTACATGGAGCCTGTGATTTAACATCTCAAAAATTCTCTTGGAAGTTCCTTTAGGAATGGTACTCTCAATCGAGACAAGGGATCCGTCTTTTGCTTCCTTGGAGATTTTCTCTGCTATTGCAAAAAGTCCATGAGTATACGGTGAATACATGTCATCAGGTTTGTGAGTAGAAATACAAACGATGAATACATCGATTTCGCTAAAAGTGTCAATTTTCTTAATACCATAATTCTTTGAAGCTACATCCATTGTAGCTTGATTAATATCGTACCCGTAAGTATCAAATCCTTTTTGCTTAACATATTTGGCCACAGGCAGGCCCAACTGACCAAGTCCTATAACTAGAACTTTCTCTCGCAATAAGTCTGGTTTTTTCTCTACTAACAATTCCAATTAGAATTCTGAAAATTGATTATTAAAGCCTTGAGAAAGAATCAAAGATAAATTAATCAGTATGAATACTTATGTGGACTTCCTATAGAATTAATTAACTTTTTTCGAAATGCCAATCTCTTGTATTGGTTCATGGTCGATTCGGGATAGAATCCTAATGATTAACAAGTTCGTCTAAGTTGTTTTTGCTAGGTATAAATATTCAGTAAGTCCATGACAAATATGATACGGGTTGGTTTAATCGGAAAAACTAATGCCGGCAAGACGACATTTTTTAATTCCGCAACCTCGAGCACTGAGGAAATCTCAACCTATCCCTTTACTACAAAGAAACCCAAGATCGGTAATGCCAAAGTTATCTCCCTCTGTGTACATAGAGAATTTCATGTTCAGGATTCTCCCAAAAATTCTAAATGCACGGATGGATGGAGATTCATACCGATAGAGCTAGTCGATTTACCTGGTTTAATAAAAGGAGCGTGGGAAGGGAAGGGCTTAGGCAGCCAATTTTTATCTGTCGCAGCACAATCTGATGTTCTTCTACACGTAGTCGATGCGTCAGGTAGTATTGATTCTTCTGGCAGACTTGCAGAACCTGGCACAGGAGATCCGCTAGCTGACGTTGCAGACGTAGAAGAAGAGATGGTCTTGTGGTATCTGAAACTATTCGAAGGCAACAGGGACAAAATCACGAGATCAATAAACTCTGGATCAGATATAGTTGATTCCATAACGGAAATCTTTAGAGGAATTGGAGTTAGAGAATGGCATGTTAAAAAAGCATTGATAGACAATGGATTAAGTGACATGAAAATTGAATCATTCGGAACAGATGAAACCCGGAAATTTGCCTCTACGCTAAGAGAAATTTCTAAACCAACTCTAATAGTTGCTAACAAGGTAGACCTGTCAGCAGCCGCTGACAATTTCAAGAGGCTGCGAGATCGCAACAAGCATATGTTGGTCGTCCCCTGCAGTGCTGATGCGGAGTTAACACTAAGGCTTGCCCAAACGAAGGGAGTCATTAAATATTTCCCAGGTGATGAAAGGTTTGAGATAAACGAAAGAAAGGTATTGAATGAAAAGCAAAAGTGGGCATTAAATTTCATAAGAAAAGACATACTTGGCGAATATTTGCAGACAGGCGTTCAGTTCTCTTTGAATGTCGCAGTTTTTAAATTATTAAATATGAACGTGGTTTATCCAGTTGCCGACCCTAGCAAACTTTCGGATAAAGAAGGAAATGTTTTGCCTGATGCATACCTGATGGCCAATGGTTCTACAGTAGAGGATCTCGCAAAGGAGATTCATACCGATCTCGCAAAGGGGATTCTCCATGCAATTGATATAAGAAGCGGGTTAAGATTACCAGTAAATTATCTGATCAAGGATAGAGATGTTTTATCCATAATATCTGCAATGAAAAAGAAATGATCAGAACATCAACAGATCTAGATAGGAAAGCAAGGGTTATCTTATTTAGTGGGCCTGAGGACGCTGCCCATTAAAGCGGTTGATGATTTTACTTCCAGCCATGAACAAACGGATTTTAGCTGACAATACTAGATAATAGTAATATCAAATCATACCAGACACACTTGTACTCTACTTATAATCATTCAAAATGTCGCTATAACGTACATCCTTATATGCAATGTATTTTACATATTCTCCGTATGTCATATCCAACGAACAAAACGAACATTTTACGGAGCTGAAATCGTCAGATAGTTCCGCATTTTTCTTGCAGTCGGGACAAACTATCTTCATACTTTAACCTATTCTGACCAAGGCTAATAAGGATATGCTTCACCTTGAAAAGCCTCCGAAAGTTAAGGCAATTATCTAGATAGCTTTAAGCTGTTTTACTATAGGTTGCCGACCTTTTCGGAATACACGGAAACCGCATATACATTTTATTTCAGGGAGCTTGGATAATTCTATATTAGTGACAGCCGTCCCACATCTCATACACTCATATAAGACATCGGCTGTTGATTCAGGAATGCTCAAACTATTTCATTTTATCTAATTCCAAATTTAAGCGTTTATTAATGAAGTCACAAGATTAAATTAGGTTATATCCAGGTCCAAATATTCAACGCAAGATATCTTCTCGGGGAAAAAGGTTACAGTGATGCAATTTTCGCTGAAAACATACATATTCAATTGATTTTTTAGCCGAATAACAGAATCAGGATTTAAATACTTAAAAGTAATTATGATTGCTTTTAACAAGCCTTGTATAACGTGCTAGAAAGTAGAATAAGTTTCCAATACGATTGGAGAATGAAAATCACAAGTTCTCAATCATTGGGATCAAATAAAGTTTCATGAAACATCAAATATTCTTAACGACGAGATGATCTCAAATGAGACTAACTATGGTTGATTTTGGTACATTGAAGATTATTGTACTATTCTCCACTTGCGTTCTGTAACATATACTGTTTGCAAAGAGATTGTGTCACCAACTGTTCTAATTTAGTGGGAATATTATTTACGTTGCGTAAGTCGACTGCCAATTTACCTCCGGCCGCAAAGTCGTGACCACCCCCCTCTATCAACGAATCTGCGATGCGTCGGCACGAAATCCGAGCATTATTCCTCCTTATGCTTATCTTCCCATCACTCTTGTAAAAAAGCGCAAGATCTGCATGAGTTGTATCAAAAACGTTTTTTGCGAATAAACTTGTTTGTATGTAATCAGATACAGGTACAAATGCTACTTTAAATCCTTGAATAGATCTAATCAAGATTGAATTGAGAGCCTTGCCCTTCTCGATACTGTAAATTGACAAATAACGTAAATAATCCTCCTGCATTTCTGTATCCCATAAAATTCCAGTGGCGCTCTTACGAGCTAGAATGGTCAGTTTTTCCTGTGGATTAGATAAATTGCGATAATATTGGATTAGTGAAGAAACTGGCGGGATGGACTCGATGTCAATCATGAAATCCGAACTATGCGCCATAACCGAAAGTTGTTTCGCTACTTTATTACGAGGTACAAAATATTTATACATCAGCTCTGCTGCACAAGATCTGCCTGAATCATCATGAACAATCGTTGTTATCTTATTCATCAATTTCATTGCTTTCTTCGGCCATGGGTGGTGATCTACCCAAATAACCTTCCATCGAGTCTGTTTGATTCTTGTAATCATCTCTATGCAAAGCTTTTCAATACCAGCATTTACGCCTAAATCTGAAATAATCACAATGCCGCTGCCTCTTAAATCTCCAATTTTTACCATAATTGTATTGAACATATGCCGGAAATTAGATATACCATAGTTGTGAAATGACAGTTCTAGATTTTGGTATTTAATTAATCCAATAGCAGCAGAATAAATCCCATCCATATCTGAAATATGAGAACATAATATTGCACTAGATTCCATCAGACATCCCAAGTGTTATTGCTAATAGTTCTATTTAGATGATATTGATGTTTTACACTTCCTTACCTTTGGTAGTCTTCAATTCACAATTTATATCCACAGAAAAAAAAGGGTTAATATCTCTTTGCCTGAACTAAAAATAAGAAAAATATACATTTTTCCAAGCTGCGTCTCGAGTTTGTCTGACTTCCGGGCTGAGAGTAAATTAATTTAAAATGAAAAACTAATAAAATAATGATTGTCATTAGTAATTATTGTCTATCAGAAAAATACTAGTCGCAGTAGATGGTTCTGATCCATCCTACAACGCAAGCTCATATGCGATTGACTTGGCTAAAAGCAACAACGCAGAATTGATTGTGTTATTTATCGTCTCTCCTGTCCCATCTAGTGATTTTGAGTACGCGAATGTTGGCAGGGAGAAGGAAATTGAAGCGGTTGAAAGTAAAAAAGCCCATCAGGTAGTAGACAAAGTCAAACAAAAAGCGGCAGAAAATAAAGTGAATGCTGAGACCGCAGTTCTTATTCAATATACATCAGTCGTAAAAGAGATTGTGGAGTATGCAGAAAAGAACAATATAGATATGATCGTTATTGGCAATAAAGGTAAGTCTGGGTTTAAGAGACTGCTGCTGGGTAGCATCGCGAGCGGAGTAGTAACATATTCACATTGTCCTGTATTATTAGTGAAATAATAAAGCCTCTATTAATAACAGAAAAATATTTCTAAATCTGCCGCAAAGGGCATTATCAGGTAATTTCGTAATACAAATTACTTGATGTTTGATAGGTTCGAGGGGATTACCTTCCCTTCACATGACTCCCAGATCTTTTTGGATTATTTCCTGTGAACCCAGAACTTGAATAGTCGGCTGGGTCTAAGTGGGAGTCGTTAGCACAAATTGTATTGAAATTTATATCTAGATAAGTTCTCATAGTATTGACGGGATAAAATGTACTATTCAAGTGTCGAAAAGGATAGCAATTCGTCCAGACTAGTATATCTTGGAGTTTTTTATATTTCTGCAACAATCATGGCAGCTATAACAATGTATGCGTTATACGCTAGCTTAGTCGAATATCTATCAACTGGAAAGATCGTCATAGGCGAAGTGCTCGTAACTACAGAATTTCCTGCTAATGGGCTTTCCAAATTAGTGACATATCTCATGATTGTTTCAGTATTAGCTTGGTATTGTGTAACAAAATTAGGTGGTGAGAAGGTAAAGGATATCAAACCGGCGATAAAGGCTATCTTGCAACTTATAGTTTTGGTTATAGCAATCGTTTCGCTTTATGAGTTCGTATATAATTTTATGGTGTGGAGTTCTTTAATAACAGTTGATGCCATGCAGGGTATTATGAAGTTAGATTCAATAAATGTTCCATATCCAAATCCCACAACACCTTGGAATTTAGTGTTTGCAACTAAAATGTCCCTGGCAGCATTCTTGATTTCAACCCATGGATTCTATATCATGGTCAGAAAGAAAAAAACCAATTGATGACGTAAAATTATTTTGCACATTTTCAATTTACTGTCAAATTTGCAACTAATTGATGGGTCACGTTTATTAGGAGATAGTTTTTGAACATGGGGTTAGTTCGTAGAATCCAATATATCGCAAATATTGTGCTTAGTCACAGTTATATGATAGATTCTGAAATTGACTCAAATGAGCAGAGAGACGAATTCTATAGATAGGCAGGCAGTAGAGCAAAAGGTCTCAGAGCTAATCCAGCAATCTAAAATTCTGGAGACATATATGAATGACATATTGACGAAAGAATCTGCATTGAATAGGCTTATTGGTGAAGCCCAGCTTGCTTCTGAAGCTCTTCAATCGCTTTCCAGTGATGACGATGTCCATGCCATGATTCCATTGGGTATAGGGGTATATGTCAAATCTACCATTGCATCTGTTAAGAAACTACTCGTAAATATCGGGGCCGGCGTAACAGTGGAAAAATCTAGGACTGATACAATAAATTACGTAGAATCCAAGATTAAGGGATTTGAGCTAGCACTTGGCCAATTGAATGGACAGCGGGAGCAAATAACTGGACGGATGAATCAAATACAGAACGAGATAAATGGATTAATTCAGAACACATCTAGAGATAAATGAGCGATTCTTATATACATATTACTTAATGAGAGGTTAAGGGAGATTGTTTGAGAAACTCAAAAGGGCCTTCTCGGATATCTCAAAATCTATTGGCCAGAAGGAGATCTCTGAAAAGGACATCGAGGTTCTTTCAGAAGAAACGTTATTTTCGCTTATCGAAAGCGATGTTGCCCATGAAGTAGCTATCAAAATAGTGGATGATCTCAAATCAGCTCTAGCTCAAAGTCAGGCTGAGAAAAAATACTCTCAAGAACTATCACGACGTGTGCTCTCGGGTTTATTAAGGAATCTGTTTCAATCCAACGAAAAAAGGGACATTGTTCAAGAAATACTTGAAAAAAAGAAATTGCGGAAGGGCCCGTATGTTATCGTTTTTTTGGGCATAAACGGTACTGGAAAAACAACTTCAGTTGCAAAGATCTCTACAAAAATGCGTAAGCATGGACTATCGGTTTTGTTAGCTGCAGCAGATACGCACAGAGCTGGCGCTATAGAACAGCTAAATCAACACGGCAAAAACCTTGGAATAAAAGTGATTTCTCAAAGGTATGGAGCAGATCCATCTGCTGTGGCACGAGATGCAGTAGAACATGCCAGAAAGAACTACATTGATGTAGTACTCATAGATACCGCAGGAAGAATTCAAACGTCGAAAAATCTGATGGAGGAGATTGGTAAAATTGTACGGGTCGTCAAACCTGACATGAAAATATTTGTTGGCGATTCTTTGTCTGGTAACGATACTATCAATCAAGCTAGGGAATTTTTTCAATACACAGATTTTGACGGGACAATACTAACCAAGAGTGATGCAGATTCAAAAGGAGGTGCGGCTGTATCAATTGTATTTTTGACTAAGAAGCCAATTCTATTTCTTGGGATCGGTCAAGGGTATAATGATCTTGCTGAATTTGATCCTGAAAAATTCCTTAATTCTATGTTAGAGAATAACGATGATAATAATTCGAGAAATTTACAGAATAGCGATGATAAGATTTCGATTTATCAAACATTGTCAAAGAAAGTTAATTTAACGGACTACCTGCATCCAACACAGTCAGAACCTTTGAAAGCTGATCGCCCCATCACAGAAAAAATAGAACAAGAAACTAATGCTCAAGCAAATGTAGTAGACAAACGTCGTCTGTACTCCAATAATGGAACCATAGATCAAGACCAGCTGAATTCAAGTACTAAATTACCAGTCCTAACTAAGACAAACCCCTCGAAACAAAAGTTATTCGGCAGACTGTTTGCAAAGAACAAGCTTAACGACAATTCTGCAAACGAGTCCAACAAGAAGCAATCGAACCACGGCAAAAGCTCTGAAAATAAAAATGACAGAATCGAACCAGAAGCAACTGATGAGGTTATATACCTTTCAGATGAAGATATAGATGGTCTTACTGACTAAAAGAAATTTACTTAGCATGCAGGATTTAAGCAGAGACGACATTCACTCCTTAATTTCCAAGGCGTCCATTTACAAGAAAAATAGATTTCTATCAGAAAGACTCCTTAAAGGAAAGACACTCGCGTTAATCTTTCAAAAACCATCAACCAGAACTCGTGTAAGTTTTGAAATAGCAATGTTGCAACTTGGTGGAAATACAATTTATCTGAACTCTAACGACCTTCAACTCTCTCGGGGAGAATCTATTGAGGATACTGCTAGAACACTATCTTTGTACGTTGATATCATTGTAGCTCGTGTTTTTTCGCATTCGGATGTTGAAGATCTTGCACGGTATTCTAACATCCCTGTAATAAATGGGCTTTCTGATTTGTATCATCCATGTCAGGCAATGGCAGATTTGATGACAATTAATGAAAATAAAGGTCGTCTTGAAGGACTCAAGTTGGCGTGGGTGGGTGACGGAAATAACGTCTTCAATGATCTTCTAATCGCCTGCGTGAAGGCTGGAATATTTGTAACAGCAGCATTTCCAAGAGGATATGAGCCTCCTGCTTTTGTTTTAAAGATTGCCGAAGCTGCATCGTTTCATAACAAGCCTGCATTCAAAATTACCAATGAACCGAGTGAAGCAGCAGACGACGCAGATATTATTGCTACTGATACTTTTATCTCAATAGGAACGGAAGATGAACGCGACACGAGAAAGAAGATATTCTTGCCAAAATTCCAAATAAATTCTACTCTAATGAAACTGGCCAAGCCGGACTCGATCTTCATGCATTGTTTACCGGCTAAGCGCGGAGAGGAGGTTACTGATCAAGTTCTTGATGGCAAGTCCTCAGTAGTTTGGGATGAAGCTGAAAATCGACTTCATATTCAAAAAGCGATATTAGAATCACTTGTGGAAGGCGTAAATTGACCGAATGCATAATAAGATAAGGTGAGCCAAGAATATACTGTAAGTCGAGAAATCCGAATTATGATCTGTCTTTTACATTAAATGAAAATTAATACAATTCTAAGTGACAGAATATTAATTAGGCGCTCTTAAAATTATATGTTTCGTGATTAAGCATCTAAAACTCCCACGAAACAATATAGAATTAGACCGAGATTGGCAAGTCGCTCCAGCTGATTCACCACATTTAATGAAATGGATAAACAAAAGGTTGAAATTAACTGCATTTTGTAATGTCGGGGACGACCTTTGTAATGTTTTCCCAAACGTGCCGGCCGACGTCACCCTACCAGATCTGACAGATTACAGAAATTCCTTGAGTACTAGTCATAGGCACAGTATGGACATTACAAAATATCTCTCAAGCATTTACCTGAATCCAACTAATAGGGATCCGCGTTTCTTAAGAAGAAACATACAGGATGAGACCAACCAGTTTCAATATTTTGATTTATTTTAACAATTCTACGGATTGAAGGGAGATTAAAAATAAGGCACTCTGGTATACTAGTAGCAATTGTAGTTGTATGTTTGTTTTACAGTGCAAGTACATCTCAAGGTGGCGAAAATGGGAACGGAGGAACATATCTTGATTCAATACGATTCATACAATACATTGATGGTAACGTTGCCTTAGAAGAAATTCGTTCTGGAAACCTTGATACTTATTTCTTTAGGATTCCTTTAGAACAGGAATCATCCGTATATGGTGATAAGAATCTGAAGGTATATGAAAAGGGAGGAGGATCTTTTGGCGTCTTGCTCAATCCGGCGCCATCGAATAATTCGAATATTTTGAATCCTTTTCAATTCCGAGAAATCAGATTTGCAATGAATTATTTGATCAATCGGAATTTCGTAGTTGGTGAAATTCTTAAAGGATCTGGAAACGTTCAGATAGATCCATTTGGAGTTTCTTCACCAGAATTTGAAAGTATCCTACCTTCAGTGGAATCATTTGGCTTCGAACATAATCCTAACCATGCTAGGAAAGTGATAGACGACGTCCTCACTTCAACAGGTGCAATTAAGACAGGAGGAAAATGGTTCTTTCATGGCTCGCCAATTACGATAAGATTACTTATAAGAAGTGATGATATTGCAAGAAAATCTATGGGGGAGATGCTTTCATTTGAACTTGAAAAAATGGGCTTTACAGTTTATCGTGAATATGGGGATTTGAACAAGGCTAATACCGTAATTTATGGAAGTGATCCGAAGGATCTTCTATGGAATATTTATACGGAGGCGTTTGGTGGAACCTCCGCCTTTGTAAGGTATAATCCTGTCGTTACCTCCCAAATGTATGCTCCGTATTATGGTAAAATGCCAGGTTGGCAAAATCCATCATACTGGAATTACGAAAACGAGACGATTAACAATATTACACAGAGGATTGAATTTTCGAATTTTACCTCGATAACGGAACGGGAAATGCTTTTGAACCAAGCTGTAAAGATGGGAATTCAAGAGTCTGTCAGGATCTTTGTTGCTCAGACCATCGATCCATATGTGGCATCTTCTTCTGTCAAGGGTCTAATCAATGACTTTGGTGCAGGAATCCCCAGCAGAATATCTCTTATTAATGCACATTCTGCGACAAACAATGATAGTCTGGATGTTGGAGTTAAACAAATTTATCAAGGAGCGTGGAATGGTGTCGGTGGATGTAGCGACATTTATTGCACCTACGTTCTTTCGCTGATATCCGACCCTGCAACCTTTAGAAATCCTTATCTTGGTGATGTTATCCCGCTGAGAACAATCTGGACAAATGTGTCTACTGTAGGCCCTATAAACAGGTTAGCAGTAGATTCTGATGCAATAGTTTGGAACGCAAGCGCCCAAAAATGGCTTGAAGTAGGGAATTCTTCGAAGTCAAAAAGTTCTGCAACATTCGAATTAATCTACTCCAACTGGCAAAACGGAGAGCCGATGTCAAAAGCAGATTTGCTATATTCCTTATATTTTCCAGTAGAATGGGGAACTGTCACCGGACTCAACGACTCGACCTCTGATCCAGAATATACTGCACAAGCTCAAGTAGTTCTGCCACTTTTAAAGGGTGTGAAATTCCTTAATAATAATCATTTGACTTCGTTCGTAGATTTCTGGCATTTTGATGATAAAGAAATCGCTGACTTCGCATCGGTCTGGAGTTCTTCCCCCTGGGAAATAATGGCAGCAGCAGAACGTTTAGTGTTGGATGGGAAATATGCGTTTTCAAGGTCAGACGCGAGTGTAAAAAATGTAGACTGGTTATCTCTAATTATACCGTCACATGCAGATGCAATATCGCAAGAATTGAAAAAGATGAAAGCGGAAGAATTCATCCCAGCTCCCCTTAAAGGCTTTGTTACAAAACAACAGGCTATACAACGATACGGTGCTAGCATCAAGTGGATTGCACAACATCATCATGCGATAATTGGAAATGGCCCATATGTTTTGGATTATTATGATCCAAGCGCAAGAGTTATCAAACTAGTCTCATTTACTGATAAAACATATCCTTTCAAAGAAGGATATTGGTCAAAATATGAAATTCCAGAAATTGCATCTATTGACGAAGTATCCCCTCACAGTATCCCAATTGTATCACGTTTAGGTGAACCTTTAAAATTCCAAATCAAAATATCCGTAGAAGGATATCCTGCAGATAATGCTAGCTTGCGCTACTTTCTCTCTAACAAGAACGGCAAGCTCGTTGCAGTTGGGAATGGTACTCAAACTGAACAACCAGGTCAGTATCTTGTTTATCTCAATGAGAATCAAACAAGGCAGTTAAGTTACGGACCAAATAGACTAGAGATGTTCGCGCAAGGTCCTAAAGCATTAAAGTCTGACATATTCAGAACCACAATTATCGGGCTCAATCCGCTATCAAGTTTGCACTAGGTCAACCTTGAATATACATTAATAGTCTTTTCTTAAATGAAATACATTGCGCCTGTTTAACATAATCTTGTTACGCGGTCTGAACATGATACTAGTATTGTTCGGAACCGTATTTCTTACCATAGTACTCTTTGGATCTAGTTTGGACAAAGTATTACTTGAAAATGTCAGGGTACAGGTAGTTGATGAGGTGAATGAAAAGCAACTAAAATTCCAAAATCCAGTTGACAGGCAGGCATATTTAGAAAATGAGATCAAACAGAGAACCGATACTTTGGGTCTAAGTGAAGAGTGGTATTCTCCAACTAAGCTTTTTTCGAGGCTGACAAGTACATTAACCTTGGATTTAGGAAAATCGCATTTTTTCACTACGGATCAGGGTTCATCAAACGTAAGAGATATTATATTTGAAAAGACTCCAAAAACTCTTCTCCTTTTTACCACAGCTACAATGTTGGCGCTTTTTGTAGGTATATTGTTCGGCACTTTCGTTGCTGGCAGAATTAATTCTTTCCCGGACAAGATCAGTTCTGTCTTCGCGATATTTAGTGTCAGTTTTCCATCATGGTATATCGCGATGCTAATGATATTTGCTTTTGCATTTACACTACATATCTTTCCGGCAAGAGCTACTCCAATTACATCTCCTCAAGATCCTACCTACCCCTTTGACCTTGCTTATCATATGTTGTTGCCACTCATCACTATAACGCTCGTTTCATTTGGGTCTATGACTTTTATTGTTAGATATTTCCTTCTGAATATTCTAAAAGAGGATTATATTATTGCAAAGCGAATAATTGGAATCCCGAAGAAAAAGATACTTTATTCTCATGCATTACGAAATGCTGCCCCACCCATAGTTACTGTAGTAGCCCTTGGCTTAGCAGCTTCATTTGGAGGATCAATTATAGTTGAGGCGGTGTTTGATTGGCCAGGTATGGGTAAGCTCTATTATGACGCAATTGGCCTCCTCGATTTCCCTGTTATAATCGGATTAACTTATATTAGCACCCTTATTTTTATCATTGCAGTTTTCATTATAGATATTTCTTATACGTTTCTGGATCCTAGAGTAAAGGTCTTTTAGTTGTTTTCGTCCTTTGAAACATTAAGATCTCTAGTAAGATCCCGTGGAGGTATTGTGGGAATTACGGTCATTGGCCTTCTGTTGGCTATGTCAGTATACGGCATTATGTTCATACCAGTCACCACCTATTCGGAGTGGAACAATCCGAATCGTTGGATTGATTATCCCAAAACAGCGGCCCCTTCTTGGATGAACTTATTTCTACAGGACAAGTTGTTTACGCACGTGATACTAGGTGATGATTCTGCGAATGTAACTACTAAGGATACAAGTGGAATAAGGACTATAATTCATACTTACAACGTAGAGATTCAAGCTGATAGTTTTCCAGATGATTTTATGTTCAAATATTCATTAGAATACGGTGAAACTCAACCAGTAGTACAGATTCAAGTAACACGACCAGACGGTCTGAAATTTAATCTCTACTACGCCGCTTTGCCCTATGGAGAAGGCCATAGTAACATATATAATAACACAATATATTCAACTGATCAGCTAATTACTCAGAACCTCAAAGAGTACGAACACCTTTTCAGTTACGACGTAGACGTTTCTAGTCCTGAAACTATGGTTTTTTCTGAATTAAACGAACCAATGATTCTAAAAGGGACGTATCAAATTTCAGAAATTTTTTACTTATTTGATAAAAATAGTAACGTCTTAAGCTCAGGGATTATTTTAGGAGGTAAGGTATTTGGTCTATTGGGCACTGATGATCTTCGTAGGGACCTAGCGCTTGGAATTATTATTGGGGCTCCTATTGCATTATTTATTGCTGTCACGGTTTCAACTATTTCTATATCTATTGGATTAATTTATGGTGTGATTTCTGGCTATAAGGGTGGAAGGACTGACGAGTCAATGATGCGAATCAATGACATTTTTTATGCACTTCCTGCCCTTCCACTCCTAATAATCTTGTCTATAACATTTGGTAGAAATATTTTCCTGATAGCTGGATTCCTGATAATATTTGGCTGGGTAGGAACTGCGAAGGTAATTCGAAGCTTATCTCTACAAATCAAAACATATCAGTATGTAGAAGCTGCAAAGATCATGGGACAATCCGACATGAGGATAGTTTTCAAACACGTAATACCTCAGCTTTTGCCGATAACGTTTGCAAGTATGGCAATAGCCGTACCAGCTGCAATTCTGGGAGAAGCAGCTCTTAGCTTCCTGGGTCTAGGAGACCCGTCAATACCTACTTGGGGTCAAATGTTACACGAAGCGAATAACGCAAACGCCGCTGCTCGTGGTATCTGGTGGTGGATTGCTCCACCTGGTCTTATGATTGCCATTACTGGCCTTGCATTCTATCTTGTTGGTAGCAATTTAGATACGGGATCAAACTCCTTAAGAAACCTTGTTACTAGTGGCAGATAGATTATCATTCTTTTCTTCTTTACTTCCGAGATTGAGTCCAGACCATTTTTGGATAGCTAATTTTAAAGTACGATTCAATGAACATTTTATTACGATTGATTAGGTTTTACAGTTGCTACAATAAAATCGCATATTACATCAAAATTGATTTGACATAGATGCACTAAATGCTACATCAAATCTTTGAGCCTTTTTTCTTAACCATTTTACTAACCAGAGAGTACATTCTCTCATAAGAGAGATTTACTTCATTATTTCTTCCATAATGACGCTTCAATTTTCGTACTTCCCTTTCTAAAGCGATACGATTTCTTGAATCAATTAACATGAAAAAATTATTAATTTCTTTCTTGAAATTTTTCAAATAACTACGTAATTCATAGTTATCGATTAGAATTGAATTGATTAATGATGGTTCGTCAATTAAAATACTGTGTAACAGTATCGACTGAAGGGTAAACGTTGTACCAGAATATTTGTTAAGCTTATCCATAGATTCTGTTGATATCGCAGACGCCAATACTAGATTTATAAAATAAACTAATCCAAGAATCAAAGCCATTAATTTATCATGTCTACGCGCATTTTCAATCACCAATATTTGTGCATCGCCCATTATGGAAATTAATTTGCGTTTTTCTTCATCCGCCTCTCTTACTGGAATAATTAAAATCTTAGTATCTTCAAGCCTTTTTGCGCCAGGACCGAACATAGGATGAATCGATATAGGAATAATGAATTTTGGGATTCCTCTTAATGAATTTGCAATATTTTTTTTTATTGAGGATATTTCCAAAAGTGCTGAACCAGGTTTCATGAGCAACCCACTCTCTCTTATAACCGGCATGATATTATCGGTGGAGACAGTTATGAGGACATAATCTGCGTCCTGTATACATTGCCTTAAGCTACTACAGTAGGTTACACTTTTTAATTTTCTTACATATGGCCTTTTCTTGTCATACACAAAAACTGTGTTTTCTTCGTTATTTGCAAAATAGATAGTAAACCATCTGCCCATCTTTCCTGCTCCACCTATTATGGCTATTTTTCTCCTCACGTACTACCACTCATCGAACCAAAGATTGAATAATGTCCAGCCCCTTACCCAAAGTACTGAGAGGCTGGCAAACCGAAATCCTAATAAAATCAGCGTAGTCAGTTCCAAACCCTATCCCAGGAGCAACAGCGACACCACGATTTAACAAACTATTTAATAGTTGTGGAGTGCCTATTTCACCATTTTTCAGCTCAAGAAAGAAATACATTCCCCCATCAGGGTAACAAAACTTAAAGGGCATGTTTTCCAATCTCCTATGTACAAAATCCAATCTGCGTTTAATCCGAGCGACATTTGCCTCGACGTTATCTTTGAGGGCTGCGATGGCTGCGTACTGAATTGGTTCAGCAACACTTGTGATAGCTATCGCCTGCACTTTCGCCATTTTGGAGATAATATCTCCATTTGCAATTGCGTATCCGATTCTGAAACCCGTCATAGCATGACTTTTAGAAAGAGATGAGACCATAATACCATTTTCATATCCCGTGCTCAAGATACTTGTTAGTTTAGAGTAACAGTATTGTCCATATACTTCATCACTTAACACAAAAATATGGTACTGGCGAGCAAGATCAATTATTTTAGTGTACAAATCCCTGTGGATTATTTTTCCTGTTGGATTATTTGGATAATTCAGAATTATCATCTTAGTATTTTCTGTTATCGCCTTCTCGACTGATTCAATATCAGGATTCC
The DNA here is from genome assembly GCA_036558405.1 of Nitrososphaeraceae archaeon. Taxonomy (GTDB): domain Archaea; phylum Thermoproteota; class Nitrososphaeria; order Nitrososphaerales; family Nitrososphaeraceae; genus TA-21. Next base: position 42,828 of record DATBFR010000051.1, read on the forward strand.
AATTGCAATTAATTGAAGTTTTTATTACCTTTACTTTTGCTCCGACGAATTCAGCACATTCCCTATATGCAGGCCACGCAGGTTCAAAAATGATAATTTCTTCACCAGGATTCACAATGGAGGCAATTGCACTAAACACACCGAAGCGACCGCCTGGTGTGACTATTACCTCCTCCGCATTCTTGATCCCAAATTTTCTAGCTAATTGTGTTCTCAGTGATGGTATTCCTTTTGGGTCAGTGTAATGCACTTTGCCCATTTTAAGAGCTTTGTACATTGCCGCATTAACTTGCTTAGGGGGCATATAATCGGGTTCGCCCACTTCTAAATGAATGATTTTTTTTCCTCCTTCTTCAAGCTTCTTGGCGCGGATAAACATTGTCATATGATTTATGGTGTTAACAGGGGGCAAATTCTTCAGCTGAATATCAATCGATTGTGAGATTAACAAATTCAAAAGTCTACCTGAAAATTTTCCGTCAAAGCCCATTCTTGTTGCCAAGTCCTGTACATAATTTTGAATTTCTTGTTCCGCTGATTCGTCCTCAATCTGTCTACTCTGAGTTGCTTTTATCTTTCCAATTCTTTCTGCAATTTCCAGTCTCGTCCTAATCAACTGCATTATGTCTCCCGTAATGGACTTCATCTTGCCTCTTAAATGGTCTAGTTCATTAGAATCGGTCAAATTATTTTTTCACCAATACTGGCGGGATAAACCCGGCACGAATCCCATGATCTGCTAATACTAAGGATACTATCGCCTCCACTACGGGCGGAGCCCGCGGCACAACGCATGGATCGTGTCTTCCTGGCACGATAATGTCACATTCTGAGTGCATTGACAAGCTGACGGTTGTCTGTTTCTTGGCAATTGATGAAGCCGGCTTAAACCCTATTCTAATCACCACAGGCATCCCGTCGGTTAATCCTCCAATTATACCACCAGCGTTATTGGTTCTAGTCATGATTCTGCCGTCGGAAACGAAATATTGGTCATTATTTTCTGAGCCTTTTAGTCTTGAACCTGTAAATCCAGATCCGAATTCTATTGCCTTTACAGCCGGTATACTAAATAGGCCTTTGCTAAGATCCGACTCCATAGATGAAAAAATTGGTTCGCCAATTCCTACAGGGACTCCCGTTGCAATGCACTCTATAACACCACCTAATGAATCGCCTTCTTTCCTTGCCTCTAGTATCGATGCTTTCATTTTATTCGCCGAATCTAAATCAGGACACCGAACATCATTGGAATATGTCTCAGTTCTTATTTGTTCAAGACTAACCTGATTGCTAGTTATTTGCCCAATTTGTTTCGTGTATGCTAATACTTCTATGCCCAAAGTTTCATAGAGCAATTTCTGTGCTATTGACCCTGCCATTACCATAGTTGCAGTCAACCTTCCGGAAAACCTCCCACTACCACGATAGTCCTCAAATCCTCTATATTTTACAGATGCCGGATAGTCAGCATGCCCGGGACGAGGGAGATCTCTTAACTTTTCATACGGCTTAGAGTCCTGATCCTTATTCCAGATAAGAGCGCAGATCGGTGCAGCGGTGGTGTGGCCATTGAATAATCCGGAAACAATCTCAGCCTTATCCTCCTCTTTTCTCTGCGTCGTGACAATTGATTGTCCGGGCCTTCTCCTATCCAGCTGAGATTGTAAATCTTGTTCAGACAGTTCAAGACCCGCAGGACACCCTTCGAGCACCATACCAACGCACTTACCATGGCTTTCCCCGAAACTTACCATAATTAGTCGTTCACCTAGAAAGTTTCCCACCATACTTTGCTAATTGTATGGTCTTCAATTCATATATATTGACTTTATCATTGGAAATTTAGCTAATTAAATGCCGAATTAAATTTGAGAAACACTACACGTTCCGCTTATTTTCAGTAGCTTATCCTAGCCCCCAATTTTTTCATTTCAGTCAAAAAATTTGGGAATGAAACATCTACGGATTCTGTTCCACTCACTTGTGATTTCTCGGTCATCATGGCAGCAATTACAAAACTCATGAAAAGTCGATGATCATTGTGGGATTCAAGGGATCCATTTTTCAAATGGCCAGAGTTAGTAAAAACTATCGCATCATCTTCTACTTTTGTATCTATACCAAGCTTTGGTAATTCTGATGAGATTATAGCAACCCTATCTGTTTCCTTAAACCTTGCATGAGATATCCCAAAAACCCTAATCGGCTTTTTAGAATTAAGAGATAATATTGCTACTACAGGTAGCAAATCAGGAGTATCTGAAAGATCAAAGTCGCCTCCGTCAAATGATTCGCATTTACTCACTTTGACTTGACCTAGATTGCTATTCACATTTATAGATGAACCCATTCTTTTCAATATATCTACAATAAGCAAATCACCCTGGGGCATTGAAAAATCCAAATCTGAAACAATCAATTCATCTGCTAGCATAGCCCCAGCAGAAAGCAATAACGCGGCTGAAGAAAAATCTCCGGGGATTTTGAATTTGCTACATTTATAGGTACCATTACCAACACCATAAAACTTATAATCATTTGACCTTTTAACTCGGATTCCAAACTCATTCATGGTTGAAATGGTAGAATCTATATAAGGCCGTGACACTAGCTTACCTTCAACTTGAATTTCCAAATCGGATTTTGCGTAAACACCTGAAATTAAGAGCCCAGACAAGAACTGACTTGAAATATTACCACTAATCCGAACATGTCCACCGTTTATTCCTCCTCCCTTTACGCATAACGGGGCGAATCCGTTATATCTTGTTGAAAAACAGTCAACTCCGAGATCCCTTAATGCATGCAGGAGAGGGCTCATTGGTCTTTTTCTAATACTTTCATCTCCCGTTAACACGGTATACCCTTCATACACCAGAGCAGATAAAGGGGTCAAAAACCTCAAAGTTGTGCCAGAATTTTCAACATCGATAATATTATCGGGTGGCAAAAACGAGTTCCTTCCTATTATGGCGATTTTTTCATTACAATTGCGAACGTTTACCCCTAAAGCCTTACAACCGTTAATCGTGGCATTTGTATCGCGCGATATCAATGGATTGATCAATGTTGATTCACCTTCACCAAGTGATGAGATCACTACGGCCCTGTGTGTATAGCTCTTACTTGGAGGGCATCTAATAAAACCGCTCAGATGAGATTTTTGAACAATTGCAGTATTCATCTATCTCACTAAAGAAGCTCTTTCGTTGTTTACTGGAGAGACTATCGTCGTTCCGGGGAGTAATTCTAGTGCCTCCCTAATATTTGAGACCTCTTCTCGGTTTACTACTACTGCAGTTGCAGGGCCGTTTCCCGACAACCCAGCGGCTACGGCACCTTTTTCAAGAGCGAGTCTAGCTGGATGGTAATTTTCAATTAGTATTGAGGAAGTAAGTAGACCATTCAAGATCATTGCCTTCCAGTAATTTCCTGCATACGCCAAATTAAATGCATCATTGTAAAGTTCAGATACTAGCTTTAACTTGGAAATATCACCTCTGACATGATGTTCAGGCACATATATTATGGCAACTAGATCAGCATCACAGTGTTCTCGCCTCAATAACTTTCTGAGAAAATTGTCAGTTGTTACAAAACCACCATAATAGCATGCAGCAGAGTCATCATATGCGCCTGTAATGGTTGTTTTAGCGTAGAGCGAACCGTTGATTGCCGAGTCAATTACATATGTATCATCGATTTTATCGTTCACTAATCCAACACATGCAAGAGCCATAGCGCATGATACAGCACTAGAACTTTTTAGTCCTACACCAGAAGGTATTTCTGAATTAATCACCACTTTCAAGTGATTTTCCTTGACAAATTCCAGTGGGAGAATATTATCAATTATGTGTCTTATCATTGGTGTACCTTCGCCAGACTGGAATGTAACACCAGATCCTTTCTCTGTAGTAATCTCGACTTGAACCTTCAAGGAAATACCCAAAGCCGATCCGAAACCAGTGGCAACCGCGTTCACTATCGAAATAGCCCCATGAACCGTGCTCAATGATCTCAACTTTCTGGCTCCCCTATTCCTCCAAATAACACTTTTTTCATAGTTTCGATTGGGGGAATAATCCCTGTCCAAATTTTAAATGATTCTGATGCCTGTTCTAATAACATTTCATATCCATAGATAACTATTGCATTCGCCTTCCTCGCATTCGTTATTAATGGTGTGATTAATGGATTGTAGACGATGTCATAAATGATACACTTTTCTGAAATGTTCCTATAGTCTATGAGACTTGGTTCTCGATTCATCCCCACAGGGGTAGCATTTATGATCAAGTCGCTTGATTTAGACAGCGCATTGATTTCATTGTTATTTGTACTAATACACTCAAGTCCAATCTCATTACCGGTATTGATGAGGTGGTTAAGTTTGATTTCGTTTCTACTAGATATATACACTTTTGAGATTCCTTTAACCTCACCTAAGGCCGCTAATATTGCACGAGCCGCTCCGCCTGCACCCAACAGCAAAACGACCATGCCGCTAAAGTCTACCTTACGCTTTTGAAGCGGATTGATAAAACCTACGATATCAGTATTGAACGCCTGTAATTCACCGTTATAATTCGTGACTGTGTTCGCTGCACCGGCCTTTTCGACACTTGCGTCTCTCTTATCGATAAAATTCAGTATTTCGACTTTGTGTGGCATTGTTACGTTAAATCCTGAAATATTCACAGATTTTAATGAGGCAACCGCAATAGCAAGCTCATCCTTGGGCACCTTATAAGCAATATAAGTGGCGTCGAGGTTAAGTGACTTAAATGCAGCGTTGTGTAATGCTGGCGAAAGGGAATGATCAATCGGGTCCCCAATTATGCAGTAGGTATTAAAGCCTTGTCTCATAATATTTCTTTGATTTTTTTGAAATACCCTTGAATAATTTTTTCATCGTTTCCATTGAAAGTTGCCCTGGAGCTGTTCTGCAGTTTAATGATGCGTAGGTGAATGGGGCATTTCCATACAAGGCACACAAGAACCGTGACAAAACACCATGCTCTCCCATGGCAAAGGCTATAAGGGTAATTTCCTCTATTGAATCATATAGTGAAACTACAGAAATAGCATCTTCCACATTAATTGCAGTTGTTACAATTTTTATTGTACTACTATACTTTCTCATTTCCCGGACTTTTGCTAGTAAATCAGATCTAGGAGGAGTTGAAAGATAGTTGTGCCATGATACCATGATCGGTATTTTATTTTTATTGAGGAAACTCAATAATAAATTGTTCTCTTTCAGGAGATTGAATTCCACGTCCAATAACATTGGCCTGGATAAAGCGAGTAGTTGGAGAAGTTTTGTTCTCTCAGCTAGATCATCTGAAAAATGTCCGCCTTCAGAATAAGGCCTCAATGTAAAAATCGCCCTCCTACAAATCTCCTTTGTAATAACTTGCTTCAACGCTTTTTGAATATCTGGTAGTTCTAAAAAGTCAAACCTGATTTCAACATAATCAGCTCCTTCGTTAATGGATCTCTTTACCAAAATAGAAAGTTCATCCGATGTCGATGCTGCTAATGATGCACATATCTTCTCCAAAATATCCTAATCACTAAAAGAAGATTACTTAATATTAATTTTAGTTGTGTTCAATTAAGGTAACCTAAATAGTTAGAATAAATAGTTCGTGAACAATCATAATTAGTTGGCTTTTGCTTTTCACAACTTCGAAATCAATCCAAGTGAATCATAGTTTAATCATGACAGGATATCTAGTACAAGTAAGATCCTTTGATAATACATTATCTAGAAGAGAAACTTGTATTCAAATTTGCAATTGTGGAGACTTCGCAGTAGATGAAAGTCCCAATTCTGGATTTATTGGAGTATAGTGAGTGTATCCCGCGGGCAGGATCTACCCTAGACTGGAACACCAGCACTAATTGAGCCTGCGACTCTTCGGTTACTGCAATTGTAAGCCCGGTAGGCTGTTTCACGTGGTTAGCTCATTTAGCCGACTACTACAGCCGAAAGCTCTACCAGGCTGAGCTACCGCGGGACATCCTCCATGATCATCTATCGCCTTATAACTACTTTCATTTATGAAATTGTTACCTTCTACCAAAATTTGCCTTAAGAGATTAACATGGCCCATCGACCTGCATACATTTACAGGCCCAAGTACTTAATTACGGTATTAAATTCGTATTATTCTAAAACTAGGATTCTCTTCGATAGTTAATCAAGGTACTCCGTTATTTTATTTAATCCATATGACATTATTAGATCGGCACCGGCTCGCCTCATACTAATCGCGTACTCCAGAATATACTCACTTACATTTATGAATCCTTTCTCGCCACATGTTCTTATCATTATATACTCTCCAGAAACATTTTGTACAGCGAGGAGACAGTCAAATCTACGCTTGGTCTCCATTATCAAATCTGAAGAAATCATACTAGGTTTGATCATAATCATGTCAGCTCCCTCTTCCAGGTCCATTGCTATTTCATGCAAACTTTCCCGAATATTCGTGTATGATAATTGATATGATGATTTGTCAAGTCTAATTTTGGTCCCAATATTTGAGAACGCTGTAGACCTAAATGGAGAATATAAACTTGATGCATATTTAGCAGCAAGGGCCATGATTTTAACATTGTTGAATCCATTCTCTTCCAAGCAACTTCGTATTGCTGCAACCTGACCATCCATCATAGATGATGGAGCGACTACATCACTCCCAGCTTCCGCCTGGCTCAAGGCAATCTGTTTTAGGTAAAGTAAAGATCGATCATTGTTGATGCCAAACCCGTGAGTATTGATATAGCCGCAATGCCCAGACAAATTGTACTGGCATACACACATATCTGTAATTAGTTGCACACTATCACCAAAGTTGACCTTTATCTTTCTCAGTGCTCTTTGTATTATGCCCTTTGGGTTCCAAGCTTCTGAGCCTTTTATGTCACGTCTCTTTGGAATGCCGAAAATCATTATTCTTGAAATCCCAGAATCCATAATTCTTTGAGTTTCGGTAACAATTGAATTCACAGGAGTAGTAACCAAAATCTTCGGAAACTCGCGACGTTTTTCGGTTATTATCATTGGCATTATCAAATTATCTCGTTTTAACCCTTCCTTATTAGCCGCTATCTTCAAAGCAGCGAGTTTCGAATTATATTCATTCAAATGTATGTATTGAATTAATTAATTCCTATGAATACCTTGTGAACAATCGCTGTCGTCAAGCAAATCTATTAGATAAGAATCCATCCTTGAAATTGTCTTACCTTCTTAAACGAAGGTACCGTAACCTAATTCGTGCGTAGTTAGGTTAATGACAATTCAATTGATTATTAATTGAAGACGAAAAATAGATTAACAGGTAATTGAGGCTAAACAGAAATTGAACGCTTTTATCAGTAACGATGAATTGCAGTTTGTATTAAAAAACAATTAAAAAGGTTCTTGGCCGAAAATAGTTCAATGCTAACGGTCACCATTGGAATTCCATCTTACAACGAAGCTAGTAATTTAAGATTACTCCTAGATCGAATTAGCTTGAATGGCGATGAAACCACATTTAGAATTATAGAGATAATAATATCAGATGATTCTACAGATAGTACTGCAAACATAGTACAACAATATCTAAAAACTCACTACGAATCTAATATTCTATTTTTTCATCATAATCATCGTCGTGGGGCGGCAAATGCATGGAATGAAATCATATCAAAAGCTAAAGGTAACGTAATTGTAATGTATGATGCAGATGTAATTCCGGAAAAAAATTGTACAAACCACCTTGTATCTTGTACTAGGGATAATTATGGATTATGTGCTTCGAATCCACAGCCACTTTCTGGTAAAGGAATTCCTGCAAGGGCATCAGCCTTCGTAGGAAGTTGGCTAGAGTCTGTAAGAAAAAGACAGCTTTCTCAGTATACAGTTATGGGGAGGGGATTTGCAATACAAAGCCATATTGCAAAAAAGGTAAAAATTCCGTCTGGTGTAATTGCCATTGATTTATTCTTACAACAGGAAGTTATCAAATTAGGTTATCGTATTACATTCAATCCGCTGGCAAAGGTTCTTTTCAAACCCGCTAGCACTCTGGAAGATTTCTCTTCTCAAATATTGCGTGCTAATCGTGGACATAGCCAGCTTGAGGAATTACAGGGGAAGCTAAAATACAAACTTGAACGTAAAACGGTCTTCATTGAGGGACTTCGAAGTATCATGAAGGATCCGATTGGTGCGGCCTCGCTCGCCATAAGTTCCATGGCTTTACCTTATTACCTATTTAAAATCAAGGATTTCAATTCTTCGATATGGCATACAGCTCAAAGTACAAAGAGTATTTCTCAAGATATCTACTTGTGACGGATTCGCTCTATTAAGTCGTAATTACATCAATTTTTATTAAATAGTCGATACCAATAATATAAATAATAGCTACTAAATAACTGTGCAGTGGGGTTGGTTTGATTGCAAGTTTGTGGGTACCTTTGTTCTGCCCATAACTACAGGAATGATTCATTGATACAATCCTGGAGGAATTCGGTTTATGTTGAGAGCATGTATTTTGTAACTGCTACATTTTCTTCGGATTATACGCCATATTTTCCGAATCACGCTAATCACTATATTCTCGCTAAATACAGTCAGGTTTCAACCATACTTTCTGACCTAGCACAATATTTGGAAGATAAACTTTCTTTCTTTTTTAATTTTAAGGATGGTCTGTTCGAAAGACATCACGAGAAACTAAGTTACGTGTCGGTTTATTTTACTAAGCATACATGCGAACCACTTGAAATAAGTGATATTGCAAACTCACTCGCTAAACGAGATAGGGTAAAATCTGCCTGCTTGGGCAATTTAGAGTTCGTTAATGGCCAATATTTGAGATTCGCTTTTCCTTACACAAAAAATATCATTGTTCTAGATGTCGAAGGTGATAGAACTCATCAAAGTGATCAAAGATATTGCGAAAGAACTAGAATGGATGTTGCAAGAAGAGGGATATCACTCAATAACCTTGTTAGTTTCTCAGTTCTTGATAAACTAAAATAGTTTATTAAAGCTACCAGAACTAATAAATATGAATCTCATTTCTAGATTTTAGATCTAAATTGAGCAAGCCTATGGATTTGGGCAGTTTGAAAGTTGGTTCGTACATTATCATAGATGATGAACCTTGCCGTATAGTTTCATATGATCATAGCAAGCCGGGCAAGCATGGTTCCGCCAAAGCGAGGGTCTCTGCTATTTCAGTGTTTGATGGAACGAAACATAGCATGGTCGCTCCGGTTTCAGCAAATGTGGATGTTCCCTTAATAGATAAGAGGAGTGGACAGATAATTTCTATATCTGGTAACACGCTTCAGATTATGGATTTGGAAACCTTCGAAATGTTTGAAACGTCTTCCGTAGAAGAAGATGTCAGAGAAAGAATTTCGCAGGGAGCAGAAGTAGAATATTGGAAGGTATTAGAAAAAGTAAAGATTGTAAGAGTCAAAAGCTAAAGGTGAACACGGACTCGAGGAAACATATATTAGAATCAAGAGCATAGACGAACTATGGATAAACCCAGTGGAAAAGCACATATTTGTTTTCTGCGCGAGCAGGTAGAACTATTGGAAGCATTTGGAAAGTCTAGGGGATTGCTCACCTTGAGTCAGACCGTGGAGTATCTCTGCAAAGAGCGTGAATGAGCTACATTCTGGTCTTACGTAATTTTGTGACATCCACTTTTTAGGTCTTAACTGCTTGTGGCGGCCCTGGCAGATCACGTGAACATGATTTGCGGAGTTGTTAAGCTTAATGTTTGTGATTCATATTGCGGAATCACCACGGGTGCCAGATCCAATGTCTACAGCTTCATCCACTTCGGTCACAAATATTTTACCTTCGCCAGCCAACCCTGTACTTGTACTATCAACAATTTTACTTACTACGTTGCCAACCAATGTGTCCTGAACTACGACTGAAATTGTTACGTTTACATTGAATTCGGGTCTAAAGACCGATGTACCCCTTCCCGAGTGAACTACGGGAGTAGGAATCTGCCCCCTTCCTTTTGATTCATAGTAAGTGAGGCCTCCAAGAGGTAGTTCCTTTAATGCAGCAAATGCCCTCTCCATCCTTGCGTGAGGTATCACCGCTTCTATTTTTTTCATTCCTTATGTAATATTATGCTCCATACACTTCTATTAAAATTTTCTGCAAATTTCGGATAGTCATGAGGCCTGTGAGAACTTCTCTTTTCTTGCTGTTATGACTCCCAAGGCTATAAATGCACAACCTATTGCGAAAATCAAGAAATCTGCGGGTACTATAATTGCCCAGGTATCGTTTACGGTTCCGGCATACAGGAACAATAAAGATAGGATAACAAGGGCTATGCCAGCGATGGTTTCTCCGTTGACACTTTCCAATCCAAAACTTTTCTGCTGATCAGTTATAAAAATGATTTCACTGCCAGAGTGTATTCAATCTCCTTGATTAAAGCCGACTCTGACGTTTTTTCCATGCAAACAACATAAACACGAATGGAATAGTCATTACTGTAGTAGCTATGAATATTGGTTGTAATTGAGTCATGTCTATTGGATGTCCAATCGCTACAAAGTATGGAAATGGGTACAAGCCTGAAACAAAGAACCAAAGCGAAACAAAAAGTGCAATATATGGAATATTACGACGTATGAAACCACCCTGCTTTTTTAATTCTCTGCACTTTAGACAGCGCATTCCTTCTTGGGAGACGCATGATGAACAAACTTGTCTTGAACACACACTGCACGAGCGATTACCGAACCGGGAACCACAAATTTGGCAGTTCATTAATAGTTAGGTGAATCAAACGACAGATAAGAACTTTAAACGCGGAATTAGGCACTTGTCTCATATGCTGTCGTTAGCTTTTCGATACATAACCTAGGTTGACTAGTTGAATATGTCTTAATTTCGGATTACTCTACAGCGATTTATTTTGATCGATATCTCTAAGCGAAGGCGGAACAAGTAAAATCGAATCATTTGTAATAATCGGCTTTGCTGGTAACTTAAATTGCTCCCTCAATATGGCCTGTTGTTTGACTAGCAAATCAGAAGAAAAACTCGGGCCAATGTGACCAAAAGAAATGTAAGCAATAATTATAGCGGCAAGTGATATGCCCATTATCAGAATACTCCAAGCAACTGCCCTCATATTTGCTGAATATGATGTCCCTATGTCACCGTGGGCAGACAACGCAGTAATGCTACGTGGTTCACAATAAAAGGATTTCTTTTGCGGAAATTATGCCCAGTCTAGCGCCTTTACCAAATCTATGACATGATATCACTAAGAAAACGAATTGTTAAAAAGCCTCATGAATAACTGTATCCGTTATGCTAGAGGATTTACTAAAAGCTCGCAGTATAGTATTACCAAGTCCACCCCCGGCAGTTGGATCATACGTTCCAGTTGTGAAAGCTGGGAATTTAGTATATATTTCAGGTCAGTTGCCTTTCGAAGACCAGACTATGACCTTGCCAACCAAGTACGTAGGGAAAGTCCCAACAAAAGTTTCAATTCGGAACGCACAATTAGGAGCACGTCAATGCGTTATTAATGCGATCGCACATTTGAAAGTTTTTTTTTCCACTTTGGATCCGATCAGGAGATTTGTAAGAGTAAATGGCTATGTAAATTGCGAATCCACTTTTATTGATCACCCAAAAATTATGAATGGCGCCACAGATTTTCTGGGCGAGATTTTTGGCAAAGATAGTCTACCCAGCAGAATTGCTATTGGTGTAAATAGCTTACCTCTCGGAAGTGCAATCGAGATTGATTTTGTTTGCGAAATATGATTTCGTGCGCTAGGTTAATGCTCGAACGCTTAGCATGGCGAACCCGTCAGCATTTAGAATAACTTGAAATAGCCAACGAATTAGACGCTTGGTAATTACATCAAATAATTCTGAATCATGGTTTTTTTGCAACCATATATTAGTAATTAAGGGCGTATCACTTCTAATCGTAAAATAAAAATGGCCCAACATCGCCAGTCGTAACTCTCATATCTAGGATGTAAGCAACATTTTACGTTGGAAATACTAGAAGGAAGCACACTTGCAAAACGCCTACTGGAAAAATATTCAGCTGATGTACGCGATTGGAATTTTCAAATATCGATTCAAGAGAATTATGATAATTTTTTTAATGCAGTAGTAACGAACCCTGAGGAAGTTTGGCAATTAAAAATTGACTCAATTTACAAACCTAGTCCTTTGATACTTGGAACGAAGGTTGATCTTGAACCTGCGAAATTTAGGAAATATAAGAATCAAGCTTCATTCGGCTACCGCAAACTGGAGCCGCTCAAATTGCAAAGGATGTTGTTGGACATGCAAGAACCACAAAATATTGCTAATCCGAGAAATGAATTCATTACTTCATGGTTGAATTCGACTAAACCGGAAATCCCGAAACCAGACAACAATTATTTGTATGGTCCCTTTGTCTTTACTCGCAGCGATCTAACTAGTATCGATAAATATCAAAAAGAAATTTCAGTTAAACTTGCAAATAGGTTGCGTATGAAGCTTAGGTCGTTATACTCTGGTTATGGTTGATAGCGTACAAAAATCACATTACAGAATTCTTTTCAAACATTTTTATCATCCACATTGAAATTTTAAATCGCGTAATTGTCAGAGTATCGCTATTTTTTGGCGGGACTTGTAGAAATCAGAAATCGACTCTGTTAACTTAACGGATAATACATAATCCAGTAATACAGATATGGCATTTTTCGTATTTCATTAGCCAATGAGGAATTCAAATCGATCAGTTCAAACAAACGTCGGTGTACAAGTACTTTTGAAGGAGGACAAGATGACGGGATTGACAAAAGATGACTGGACTTGCACGGAATTGACTGGATTCCATTAGATTCTTATATTGTCCGATGCGCCGCACCTCGTCATTCACAATGTCTAAATTCCAGCAAATTCCAACAGAATCTGCCTATGTCCAAGACAATCCAGTCTTGATTATGACTGCCGTTAAATAAATTATGACGCCACGTCACCATATGTCAAAATTTCGTCATCTATTACGTTTGTGCGGAGACCGAATAACCATTTCAGACCGATCGACTTTGTCAAACTTGCGAAGCGCCGTAAGCCAAAAACGGTAGTAGTGAATAAGCCATTAGGTATTTTGTATAGTCCTTAACTTTGGAAGTAGGATGAATCATACATATGAAAATGAGACTGGAAGCTCCCGCGAAAGAATAATTATTCTCAGAACATCATTTTGATTTTGAAATTTAATTCGTAACCATCTACGGACTTTGATTCCCTTATGGTATTGGCCCCTGACTCGAAGTTAAGTCCACCATTGCTAGCATGAAAAAAAGGAAAGGCTTTTGTCATAACTGCTTTTAAGCACGTCGACATATCTGAATTTGGAGATAAAATGTTAGAAAAATTTACAAGTACTGTAGCATATCATAGGGTGGTGTAAGCCCACACGGAAGAAATTGTAAGTGATACCAATAAGTCTGGTGCAAATTTAACTACCACAAATAAGATAAAGGATGCATTTGCTTCCCTAGATTTTCTAAATGTTCAAAAGTTTGATCTTGTTTCGAAGGCAATTGTAGCAGGAACTGACTTTGTTCATCAGCTAATTAAAACAAGCGAGATAACATCAAGCGTCAACATACCTGCATCTGAATTGTTTGTAAATCCAAGAACTAGTTATTATCCAGACTGGGTAAAAGGTATAATTATGATTTCAGACGAGGGCGTGAGTTTCCATGCTGGAGAATCTAAGAATATTCTGATTTTTGAGGGTAGAAATGCAATAGTAAAAAGCACGACTGGTACTACCCTATTGAAAGAGACCATCCCCACGGATCGGGCTAAGAAGTTCATCTTGACGTTGCTCGCTTCTGCGAGAGATATGGTACGGAATTTCGAAATTAGCCCTGCGGACGAAGCTGAACTTAAGCAAATCATTATGGCAATTATTGAAATGACTGATAGATTGAAGAAATGAGTTGAGGGTGTGCTGTAGGCTCGTCGATATACTGTTTGAAGAGTATTCTCTTTAACGAAGTTAACCTAGTCGTTATTACTGGGATACTAAAATGACAAAAATTTGTGACATTAGAAGTGCTACTTGATCTGGAATGGGGTCGGCCGGATTTGAACCGGCGTCCTCCAGCGCCCAAGGCTGGCATCATACCAAGCTAGACAACGACCCCTTCTTTGGAAATGTGGCAAAGCGAGTTGTTACCCTACATAATTTAACCGTATTTGTCAGAATGTTAGTTAGTTGAGTTTTCGAAATGATGATCGTTCTTAAGTGTGTTGTCAATTAATCCGCCTTATACAATATGAAAAATAGTTATATTATAAGACACTATTATCAACCGCGAAAAGACTAAAAATGGATCCATATGATTGCTACGCAAAAGCTGGGAGTATAGCTTCGGAAGTTCGCGCGAACGTTAGAAAAATGGATCTTGCCGGGATGAATTTGTACGATATTTGTGAAAGAATTGAAAAAGAAATTTTTTTACGCGGAGGTGCTCCCGCATTTCCTGTCAATGTTAGCTTAAACGAGGTTGCAGCCCATTATACTGCGGAACCAAATGATGTAACTGTTGTAGATAATAGTGATATCGTTAAAATAGATATAGGGGTGCATGTTGACGGCTTTATTGCAGATACAGCAGTTACAGTCACTCAAAATTCGAATTATCGAGAAATGATTAATGTTGCTGAATTAGCCCTCAATGAAGCAATAAAACTCTCCAAGCCAAATGTAAAGTCAGCAGATATTGGAGATATAATAGAGAAAACCATTTCGAAAAATGGATTCAAGCCAATTCAAAACTTAAGTGGTCATTCCCTTGAACAATATACAATTCATGCAGGCAAATCGATACCTAATATTAGGACGATTGGTTCATCATTCAGTCTTGCAATCAATGAAGCCTATGCTATAGAGCCTTTTCTCACTACTAATGAAGGCCAAGGGATTGTTTATGAAGGCAAAGTTAGGAATATTTTTAGTGTTGTATCCAGAAAGCCTACTAAAGATTCCAAGAGTAATGAATTTCTCGAGAATATATGGCGACAGTTCAAGACTTTGCCTTTTACAACTAGATGGCTTATGCATAACTATAATGAAATAACGACTAGGAAAATGTTGGAGACACTGTTAAACAGAAAAAACTTGCGCGCATATCCAATTTTGGTAGAAGGCCATTATAAGGCAGTTGCACAAGCCGAACATACGATTATCATAAATAAAAACGAGACAGAAATAATAACTCGTTGAATCAGATCATATTTCTTTAGCGGCAAATGAAATATCTATGGTATCGTATGTGAAATGTTGAAAAATTCTAATACCCTCCACAGTTGCGGATGGCAAAAAGACGAAGTTATTAGATCTAAAGAAACAATAAATATTAACATTCAAATACAAGTTTCGGCACTCTATTGTGTGAGAACAAAGTCAATAATATATAGTGCATATTTAGCGATGAAACTTTGGTTCTACAGAAGGCTCAAGGGAAAAAAGGCAAAACAAGAAGAGCAAATCTCGATTTGAGACCTTTCATCTCTCATGATGCTTAGTTTCTTTAATTATATTGAGTTGTACCACTATTAAATTCAAAATATTATTAGTAGGTTTTAGAAATAGTTTATCGACGAGTAATTGGAAAATAGGTCTACTAGACAGTAGGGAATGTTTAATGAATAACTTCTGTTGCACTGATGGTTATTTCTCTCCAGTACTAGAATCCGAAGAAATAATAATCAAGTAGTTCCTCCTTGAATATAATTTCCAATGTCCGAGGACGATGGAAGAAAGCTAGCAAATTTAGTTTCAGGTGAAACTTTATGGGATGATTGGACTAGAAAAGTGTATTCTGTTGACGCGAGCAACTTTGTTGTCGAGCCATTACTTGTTAGTTCCCCCAAGGATGAATTTGATATACAGCAAATTTGCAAATTTGCTACCGCACGAAAAATCCCTTTGGTATGTAGGGGAGCTGGCACGGGATTGTTGGGCCAAAGTCTGTCCAGCGGGATAGTTATTGATTTTGCTCGCAATATGGACCATATAGTAGATATTGGGGATGACTATGTGATTGCAGAACCAGGAATAACAAAGAGTCGGTTAGATAGGGAGTTACTCAAACGTGGAAAGTTTATTCCACCAAATCCGGTGAGTAGTAATTATTGCACAGTAGGCGGAATGATAGCCAATAATTCAAGTGGTCCTCTTACTCTTGGATATGGCAGTATCATGAATTATTTGTCTGGGGTTAGCACTGTTTATTCGAATGGCGAGATGGGTTTTGCTTATGACAATGAAAGCTTCGACAATACCATTAAGAGGATGGTTGATTTAGTAATGTCTGAACTTAATTTAATTAGTCGGAACTATCCAAAAGTTGATAAGAATTCAAGTGGCTATCGACTTGACTCGATCATAACAAGAGGAAAAATTCATCCCCAGCGAATTTTTTTGGCATCTGAAGGCACTTTGGGAATAGTAACTAAAGCAAAATTACGGACATTGGACATACCTGAATTTCGTTATCTTTTGATATTATCGTTTCCCAGCGTGGAAGCAGCTTCTGCGCACGTACCGTCCATACTTAAATCTAAACCAGTAGCTTTGGAATTGTTAGATACGAATCTTATTGTGAATGCGCCAAAACTTGACAGTTGTCATGATTATAATTGTTCTTTACTTGTGGAATTCCATTCCAATAAACAAAGCAAATTTCAATCGAGAATTACACGGTTTGAGAATGACGTATCTCAATACTCAAAAGTTATAGACAGTTCTAGTCATTTAATTTGGATTGAAAAGATCTGGGGATTAAGACAAAACGCACTTAATAGCATTCTCAAGAGGAGTTCCGGGGCTAGAAAAAGTATATCCCTAATTGAAGATACAGTAGTTGCTCCGTCTCTATTAAAGGACTTTGCATGTTTGCTGATCCAATTATACAAAAAGTACGATTTAAGCTATGTAATTTATGGACATGCTGGTGACGGAAATCTGCATACCCGCCCAATTGTGGAACCACGACAGAAAATAGACTCTAAGAAAATGAAATCAATGGCATTTGAGGTTTTCAACTACGTAAGGGCACACGGTGGAAGTATTTCTGGTGAGCATGGAGATGGTCTAGCAAGAGTCAAATATATTCCTTGGATGTATGGCACAGATTTGTATGAAGTTTTCATAAAGATAAAGAAAATTTTCGACAGGGATAATATATTAAACCCTGGTAAAAAAGTACTATCAGAAAGTCTGCGCTGAAATTTTTTCGATGCATGGAGCACAATGAGGTTAAGTGTAAACGATAATCTTAGGATACTTGAAACAAAATAGCAAATACTTATCGAGTCACTGGGATTAACTGGTCAAAAACGGTTTGTATTTTTTTCATTCCTCTTATCCTTGTTCAGATACCAATACCCAAACCTGAAGAAGCAAACCCCACACGCTATCATCAGAAGTGCAATTACAAGGATGAATGGATTTATCACTGTTCTCAGTGAAGATGGAGCTTCTGAAACATACTCACATTCAGCATTATCCGCGGGACAAAATTTCGAAACAGGAAATACTAAAAGGATAAGGGCAAATAATACGAGAATTGCTGTCCCAACTATCGATAAAGAAGCCCCTGATTTTATTAAGTAAGCTATTTTATCCATGCCATTTATGAATTTGTCATTTTAATCATTTTTCATTTTTCATGAGTAGAAATTCTGCTCAAGTCCAAAGTAGCAAAGTGGTAAGGATCCCCCTTTGAAACAGATTCAAATCGGTCATTAAAAAGTAAAAATGGCAAATCACCCTCGGTGTGCTTCAACCAGAGATCGTGAATAGCATCAAAATAAATGCGTCTAGGTTTTCCTAACATACGCATGATCTCGTGAGATATTAGATGGGAGATTTTTATACAATTATTATCGGCAAAAAATCTTATTCGTTCTAAATTAGAGAGTGTATTTTTAGGTCGTTCCCAATAAATCATACCGAAATTATCAGAAGAGTATCCTTCAGTTTGACAGTCAGTCCAGAAGGGTTTGAAATAAGCTAGGTAAAAATGATAAATCGATTTTCCTCTCGCAGAATGATCCCTTGCCAGGTAAGAGACCGACATTCTGTCAAATATCCTCCCAGGAATTACGGGCAGGATATCGGCATCCGTATCTATTTTTAATTTAAATGCATCTCTAATCCATTTCTGAAAAAACCTAGTCATGGCAGAGACGTATCCCCAGTCTTCGTTCTGTCTACGAACCCAATCCTCATTCTTTGACACATAGATGAAGAAAAGAGATACCGAATGCAACACATGTTATACTATCTTAGGAATATAAATATCAAATTCAGGCTTAAGAAATGCGTTTGTGATATAAGCCCTAGGAATAAAAATTGAATCCTGAAAAAGATGGACCAAGAATTCTATGCATCAATAATTAGGGCCCTTGGATGGCTAACTATGTTAAAGCCCTTAAACTTTGATAGTAGATTTTGTACTGGCACCAGCAGCTGGTATGCAAGTGTCTCCTCCCTAAGAATTTTATGCCAAATAGTGTATTTATTTCGAAATCTTTTCATGGCAGAAAAATTTATACCTGCTATAAGACAAGTGCGCTATAGGGTGCCTCGGGAGGGGTCGTAGCGAAGCCAGGCATCGCAACGGGCTCCAGATCTAATATAAGGGCTGTTACTAGAGAACGAAACCCGTGGATCAAGGGTTCAAATGGAAATGAATATTCATTCCAGAACAAATCCCTTCGGCCCCACCCATCTTAGGTTTTAGATAACTTTCAAAATTCGTATTGGGAATCAACTGCACTAGTGAGTCTTGGAATTTAATTCTCAATCACATCGGGGTAAGTGACAAGGGATTAGCATATTAGCTAGCCATCGTTTTTGTTCTTAATATTTTGCTAATAGTTCGAATATACATATCATTTTTGAGCACGTATTCCTACAACATTAAATGCTGAATGAGTGTCATAGGAGCAACTCAGACTTAGGAAAGGTACTGTAATTCAAACCTCTCGAGCCTTTGACTCCCATTCTATCGCTTTACAATAGCTTCAGGTATTCACGAATCGAAAATCACGTTATCCATACCATTGCGTTTTACAGTAGTAAACTAACTGATGGCCTAACGCTCTATGTGGATTAGATATAGAGGTGGGGAAGGGATTCGAACCCTTATAAATTCGCTATCTGTGAGGTCATTTCCCTGCAGGCGAACGCATAGCCGCTCTGCCACCCCACCTTGCTTCAATTTCAGCATCCTATCTTCCATTTTATAAAACCATATGTTACTTTGGCATAGCGAATTGGTTTAATACTCTCAATTTTTGATGTCCCACATTTGGCTGAGCCTACAACGTCTTTTTATTCCTGTTTCCTTTTTTCGATTGGATCATACTCACAACCCATTGGCCCACAGTACCTTCCCACGTATACAGCTTTCGGCCGATACAATGCAGGTTTAGGCGCCGCCTCGGCAAATTTCTCTTCGATCACGTGTGCAGTCCAACCGGATATTCTGGATATTGCAAAAATTGGTGTATTAAGATCCATTGGAATCCCTAAACTGTAATAAAGTGATGCGCTGTACAAGTCCACATTAGGATAAATTCCCTGGTGCTTGTTGTTAAGGAAATAGCGCCGAGACGCTTTGTCCACCTGTTCTGTTATTTCGAACCACTTGGTATTTTTTTCCTCAGAAATCGCCTTAGAAAGTCTATACAAAACTTCCGCTCTAGGATCGGTAGTACGATATACTGCATGACCCATCCCCATGATCTTTTCGTTATTTTTCAATCTGCCAATTATCCAATTCTCTACATTCTTTATCTCACCAATTTCAAGAAGCATTTTCATCACCTGTGTATTAGCTCCTCCATGAAGAGATCCTGACAACGCGCCAATGGCTCCACTTATGCTAGCATATATGTGGGCCTTGGTGGAAGCTATTTCACGTGCTGCGAACGTGGAAGCATTAAAACTATGTTCAGCGTGCAAAATCAAACAGATATCAAATATCTTTGCTATATCATGTGAAGGCCTTTCACCAAAAAGCATATACAAAAAGTTCTCGGCGTGAGCTAGCTCGCCTAATGGTTGAATTGGCTCTTGTCCTAGTCTAATTCTATTCCACGCAGCAACAATAGTTGGAATACATGCTATCAATTTTATTGATCGATCCACATTTGTTTCTTTACTATCATCGAGAATCATACTATCATAGTCGGATAATTCTGAAACGCAAGACTGCAAGACATCCATTGGTGCCGCAGTTTTTGGCCTATTCTTCAGATTGTTAGATATTCCACTGTTCAAAGACCGGGCCTCTTTCAATTTAGAGGTAAAATGCGATAGCTCACGTTGGTTTGGTAGATCACCAAATAGAAGAAGGAAAGAAGTTTCTTCAAACGTGGAATGAGCAACCAGATCCAAAATATCATAACCCCTATAGATTAGTTTGCCATTTTCTCCGTCTATGGCACAAATTCTAGTATCTGCTACCTCTACGTTTCTCAGACCAAGATTTCTTGCATCCATCTAGGAATAGTTCATCATTTTTCTATATTAAATTAATGTTTCCAAATCAAATGTGTTGTAAAGAAACGGATTTTATGCATTTGAGGACCATGATAAAGACCACTGTCAAATGACCGCCCTAGCAAAATACCAAATAAGTTTCAATAAGAAATCTATGCTACATCACTTCCACCATTTAACTGAAAATAATCGAAAACTCCAGAAGGATTGACAATGGATTATTTTCTGAATAATGTGTGCTGGAATAAAGTAGTGAAGTCAAATATTTTCAGAATGTCAAAAATTCAAGTAAAGATCGATGCGATTTGGAAGCAGTCCTGTAATTCGCATACCGTGGCTAAACCATTAGCCCGAATGCTAGATCCATTTCTTACGTGAGTGATTGGAATATATAATAAATGAAAAGATTAATTATTCATATAAGTAATGCAAGTCCGGATGCTGATGAAGTGAAGGAAGAGCCGTCTGAAATTGATGATGACGATTATGAGTACCGAAGCATCCGATATGTAGATGCTTATATATGTCAATCGAGAGCATAAAGAGCGTGAAATCAGCCATTTTAAAGGCAAAAACTGATTTGGGCCTACTTAACCACGTCCAAATTTATGAAAAGAAGTTTTATCATGTTACTGCAGATTTGAAACCATACAGACTAAGTCAACTCCAAAGAATGGGTGAAAATTCCAGCATGGTAATAGAGTTTCTGTATTCAAGGATGAGAGAGGGAAATCTAAAGCCTTCAAGCCGGGCCAATAGTATAGATAGGTTATGTCAGATCTCGACTTATCATAGTAACAAACCTTTTAATGAAATGACTCAAGAAGATATATTTTCATATCTTGATACCTTAAGAAGGACTGAGACTGAGGACCCTTTGCATAGGTGGATTGGCACTTACAATATATCTGTAATCAAGATAATATCGTTTTTCAAATGGTTATATCAGCCTGATGTTCATTCAGACAATAGACATTTGCCAGAATTCTTAAGCAATCTTAAATGTATTAAACGTAAGGAAAGGAGTACGATTTCACCAAAAGACCTTTGGTCCAACGAGGAGGATGCCTTATTTCTAAAGTATTGCCCTGACAAGCGATTAAGGTGTTACCATATAATGGGAAGGGAGACTTCCGGCAGGCCGCATGAATTATTATCACTAAAGATAGGAGACGTAATATTTCATAATTCTGACGGGAAAGTTTACGCTACCATTACAATAGGAAAGGGCGGCAAAACAACTCCCCGTACAGTGCCAATAATAACTTCAATTCCATACTACAAGGACTGGATTCAGGCACATCCGCACGGCGAAAGCAAAAATCACTTTCTATTTCCATCATTGAACAGGAAGAGCATTATGAGAAACAAAAAACTAGACACTCACTCCTTGAATGTACTATACTCAAACATGAAAAATAGGTTATTTCCCCGTTTGCTAGAAGACCCAAACATTCCCCGTATTGACAAGGACAAGATAGCCGACCTATTAGCAAAGCCATTCTTCCCCTATCTGAGAAGGCATATCGGGATTTCAGAAAAGGCCCGCCAAATCCCCGAGCATTCCTTGCGCTATACAGTGGGTGGAGTAAGTTGTCAAAGATGCCCGAGATCTATACACATGAGCTGGGAGATGAGGTCTCAGATCAGATATTAGAGCTCCAGGGTATTAAGACAAGATCAAAAGAACAAAGCACAATCTTGCAATCTAAAATATGTACTAACTGCCGAGAACCAAATAAACCGGAAGCTAAGTTTTGCTCACATTGTCGTATGGTGCTCAGCTATGATTCGTATATAGAAAATGTGGAAACCAGTAATAAACAATATACAGACATATTTGATGAGCTTAGGACGCGGATGGCAAACTTGGAACAGAAGTTTTACAAATAGTTTCCTCCGTTCTATTGTATTCCTAGGGTAAAATTCTTACACCCGTCATTAAACTCGTTTTTAATCTCTTTTAGCGTGGCCATGAATTTCTTGTCTTTTGATAAGGCCGAGGTCGGCCAAAGATGTGAAAAATCTGGATCATTGGGGTTATATCCTGGAGCATCGAATCGAACATACTCTTCGCCTATTTCGTTGACTCCTATGATTTTGAACTTCTCAATATTAGACGAGCTTACAATGTCAAATACAAATTTTCGAAACTGATATGCGATTGTTAAATTCATGTTTTCTGTAGACATAGACTTTTTCTTATCACGTATTATGGATAACCGATACGATTCGACCTTTCCGAGTATAGCTTCACAACACACCCTTAAGTAATTATTTAGAAATTGTGCTCTAGGTATTGTATTGAAATAAAGGAGTGTTTCCCATTCAAAGTATCTATACAGAATATTTTGCAACAGTATATTTTCTTTATGTTCTTTCAAATAGAGAGGAAAAATGTGATATCTTCCCTGGTCTGTCCCGATCATTAGGAAGCACTGGAATAGACCATGAGCCGTCACTTTATACTTGATCGCATTTCTAAAGCGATGAGCCTCCATGACTTCTTCTATTAAACCCATTTTCTTCAGCCTGACGAGTCTTTTTCTGACGTTGGGATAAGCCATAGACTGTCGGTCGGTCTCCTTCTCGGTCCGCTTCAGATAGGAGCAAATCTCATAAGCATGGTGAGGCGATATCAGTAAGAGCCAAAGAAAATACTTCTCGGTCTTACCCAATGATATTTCACGAAAAGACAAAAGCTCCGACATGAATCTGTCATCATAAGACATGGATCCATGTGGATTTATGTCCTTATTAACGATGACTACCGACCGTCGAATCATGGAACTAACTCAAAAGTTTCAAAATGATAAACGAACTCCGCTGAAGCACGGGAAGGAGGGATGTGGGTATTCGTGGATATACAAGGGCAATAGACTTTGGGCCACGTGCCCTTATTGCAGAAACCAGGTGAATGTTAGAAAGAATGTAGTGAAGAGCGAAGAGTTGCTTGGAGGCGGCCCCCGCTCTTCACTGACGGCCAAGTGAAAAGGAATGAGTCCTAAACACTTGGGTAAAAAACCCCTACGCCAATCGACTACAAAAAGATATACAGACAAAGAAGTACTTCAGAATACTAACAAGCTCCTTACAGTACTTGGCAGAGATGCAGAAGAAGGTAACGGCTATGCTATCGCCATTATAAAAGAAGTTTTCAAAAGTAAAGAGGGCATTCGCCCCACAACAGGCGAACACCAAACCAGAACCCGAACCGTCACGACTCAGAGGACACCAAATCATGAAGTTCAAGAAGCTATTCAGCACAGCAGCTAATAATCCTTCTGCATCCTCGGCCCCTTGCGATTGGGCTACGGAACTTTCTCAGCTATGGAATTCCACGAATATGCCGCCCCTTTATCAGTGTAAACTCAAGGAGGTATTCCTTTGAGCACTTTCAAGATCTATCTTTGCGAAAAATGTCACAAAGTCCAAATCACCTTTGACGAAACCAAGCGAGCTGAATCAGGAAAGCTAATACCGCAAGATGTCAAAACCAAGCAACCACATGACTGCCCTATCACAAGTTCGTTTCCTTGCATGTGGTGTCATATTCGAATCTATCTAGACAAAACTATCGTTTCCAAAAATGGTAAGCGCATTCCATTAGACTTTGCAACAGAGGAACCGCATTTCTGTCCTAAGAGGCCAAGGCGAACGGGGGATCTTCAATTCTTCAAGAATCGAGGTGTAATTGGATAGTGACGTTCGAAAAATGTCTGTTCCCTTCGTGTTCCGATAAAGCAACTTGGATCAAGAAGTACGATGCAGTTTCACTAGGTATGATGGAAGCTCCTCTATGCGATGAGCATAAAAGAATAAACGAAGAGTGCTGCGCCATTGCTTTTTCTATCCAGAATGGTGAATCTGAATCCAAACTAGACATACAGCATAAGGAGTATCATAATCAGCTATTCGGGGATCCGCAAAAGCGCAAAGACGTAGTGCAGTGCCCCATGTGTGGGTTTTTTTCGTTACCATACGAACCCATCTTTTACTTAGACACTAGAGAAGGGATCGAGTGGGCTGAATGG
>DATBFR010000052.1:0-7534 GCA_036558405.1 Nitrososphaeraceae archaeon
TGGATTGTTGCTGAGTAGACTCTACTGGAGCTACCGTCTCAGATACATTGGATTGTTGCTGAGTAGACTCTACTGGAGCTACCGTCTCAGATACATTGGAATTGGGAACACCATTGACAACTACGCTATACCATCGTGTAGGTGCTGTTGTACAAAGTAATTTTGCTGTTATCTTATTGTTACCTTCATTTAGATGTGTATATTGTTCATGCAATACAAACTTCCACTGAGAAAAATCTGTTGCTCCTCCTGTACCACTTGCAACTGCGCTTTGGTATGGCTGCACACCGTTAACTATAACGTAGACGGAACAATCTTTGGCAGTAGTGTCTGATGATTCACCTGTTATTACCATCTCTTTTTTTAAATCTACTTTTTGGGAGGGCATAAGATTAAGTATCTTAATCGATTCTATTGCTGCTTGCGGTGGTACTACTCCCGCTGAACTCTGGTTAGAAACCTGGCTAGAAACCTGTTGATTTGAAGGACATATCAAAATAATAAGCAAGACAGTAATAAGGCTTATAAACAGTAGAAATGGAATATTCGACTTGCCCAACATGACATAGTATTCATATTACAGATATATATTCCAAAGACAACTCCTTTGTAGAACGACACTGCTCTCATAATAATTAATTACTCCTTTACAGTTCTCCAATGGTACGGTGGGAATTCTAGGCTCTCATATCCAGCCGGTAAACTTGATTTTAGCCATTATGTTAATAAAGTTCGTATGAATTGTGAATTCCGTCTAGAAATTTGATGCAAAAAAAAAACATTAACATCCATAAAAATGATATCTTGCAACATTGAATAATTTTATAATTTGTTGGGCTGATGTAGTTTAGAGCATCTCCACAATGCACAACTCACGACCGATGGGTCCTCGCACAATCTGAAGTTCCTTTGTTTGACGCTATTCTACATGATGGTTGTGAATTAATTGATCATAGAATCTGACTGATTTTACATTCACAAATTCTAACATTCCATATCTTGACAACTCTCTACCAAATCCGCTTTTCTTAATACCTCCGAAAGGAACTCTAGGATCTGATACGACCACATTGTTTACTGTCACTATTCCGGATTCAATGGCTCTTGATAACATATCTGCTTTCTCCAGATCCTGTGTCCAAATGCTTGCTCCCAAACCATATTTAGAATCATTAGCAATTTTCATTGCATCCTTTTCATTCTCCACTGTAATCACAGGAGCAAGAGGTCCGAACACTTCTTCTGTCGCTATGTCCATTTTTGAGGAAACGTTTTTCATAATTGTTGGTCGGTAGAAAAATCCCTTGCTGTTTGTACGCTCTCCCCCTGTCACAACTTCAGCTCCTTGTTTTACAGATTTTGCAACGAGGGACTCGATATTGCTCAGGCTATTACCATTTACAAGGGGCCCAATATCTGTATCATCAGAAAGTGGGTCTCCTACCTTGAGCTTTTCTGTCTTTGTAACAAACTCTTCAATGAACTCGCTAGCAATCTTTTTTGTTACAATAAATCTCTTTGATGCAATACAACTCTGACCACAATTGATGAAGCGGCCCTTAACTGCTCCAGTAGATGCTTTTTCTATGTCTGCGTCTTCACATACTATGAAGGGATCACTTCCTCCTAATTCAAGAACCGTCTTCTTCAATTGAGAAGTTGCCCTTTGCGCAACTTTTCCTCCCACTGGAACACTGCCAGTAAACGTTACTGCATTAATATCTGAATCGATAAGAGTTTCTGCAATACTCGAATCTCCAATTAGTGTTTGGAAAATCCCTCTAGGTATCCCAGCGTTTATGAAAGTCCTTTCGATCTCAATACCACACTGCATGGTGGCACTTGCAGGTTTCAAAACAATAGTATTGCCTGCCATTAGTGAAGGGGCGGCAAATCTAAGTGCCTGCCAATAAGGAAAATTCCAAGGCATTATACTTCCAATCACTCCAAGTGGTTCAAATATTATTACACTCTTTCTTGCATCTGTGTTGACTACCTCATCTGATGTAAAGATTTTTCCGTTGTCAGCATAGTATTCTATTGTCCAAGCACATTTGTCTATTTCAGATCTTGATTCTTTGATTGCCTTCCCCATTTCTTGTGTTGAGGTTCTGGCAAGATTTTCCCTATTCTTTCTAAATTCACGAGCAAATGCATAAAGAGACTCAGCTCTATTATGGATGTCTTTTTTCCAATCTGAAAATGCTTCTTTCGCCTTCCTTACTGATTCATTGATCTTTTCTTTAGTCATAATATCGTACTCGTTAAGAATTTCTTCTGTTGCTGGATTTACTGTCTTTAATTTCCCTTCAGTTGCTTTCAAGGATTTATCTGAGCTTTTATACTATATACCTCTTTCAACAAAAGTAGACTGTGTCATTTTGAATCCTAGGAGTAGGGCGATTTCTTTTTGTTCTAGATTATTGTGTCAACATGTTAATATAGTAAATTTACCAGTCTAAATATATGAAATACAGAAGCAGAACAGAAATAGTGTCGATGATTCTAGAAGCAGCAAATGGCGGTGCAACAAAAACAAGAATCATGTACAAAGCCTTCCTGAGCTACGCTCAATTGCGAGAATATCTTTCTGTCCTTATTGAAAATAATTTGCTCGAATATTTAGAAGGTGCACAAACCTACAAAACCACTGAAAAAGGATTTAACCTCTTAAGGATGCATAACGAAATAGGAGAGCTTCTACAAACTCCAATAAGAGAGTCAAGAATAGAATAAATCAAAAACTAGCGGGCTCGTAAAGTGGAATGCTAGCATTAGCATTATCAGTTCCACCAAACCCGATCTAAAATCTTCATTTTTTCAATATATTCCTTGCAAAATACTATATACAAAAGGATAAAGTCAGAGCTACTTAAAAGTGAACCATTATGTGATAGTCCCAATAGTCCCAATAGTCCCAATAATCATAACTTTTCATATAGTTACCAAATTTGAATATTTATGATAAAAGAAAAGTTAGTATGACTACATATCATAACTACAATAGA
This sequence comes from Nitrososphaeraceae archaeon, assembly GCA_036558405.1. Taxonomy (GTDB): domain Archaea; phylum Thermoproteota; class Nitrososphaeria; order Nitrososphaerales; family Nitrososphaeraceae; genus TA-21. The sequence continues at coordinate 3,009 of DATBFR010000052.1, forward strand.
ATATACTAGAATAGTAACAGAGACGAGAGGATTAGCCGCCAGATGTTAATGACAATTCGCAGAAAGTCGCGTGATATAACTTATAGCTATGTCATCCATTGTATTTTGCATAAATCTGGATATAATGTGGATAAATCTTTTTAAAATAAATGCACGTTGTTTCAAATGAAAATAATATGAAAGGAATTACAACCATACTTGGTATAATTATTATTGTCAGCTTTGTCCCTTCGGTGATGTTAGTAACAAGCAGGTCGCAAGTATCCTCAGCTACTTCATCTGATGTTCAGAACTTTGTGAACATGACTGAGGAACAAAGAATCCAAGCGGCCAAGAACATGACTCAGAATGAAAAAGAGATGGTAATGAATGAGTTTTCAAAACAAAATTCTACTGTTAATGAAAATATGTCTGAGACTTCCATGCCAAAAAATACAAAGCCACTAATGGGTAATTTTGTAGATGCAGGAGATGGTTTCCATAAGGCTCAGGGTGTTGCAAAAGTAATCAATCTTGCAGATGGCAAAACTTTCCTAAGATTGGAAAATCTAAAGACTACTAACGGACCAGATCTATATGTTTATCTCTCTACAGGAAAGGATGTTTCAGATATTGTCAATCTTGGAAGATTGAAAGGTAATATTGGTAATCAGAATTATGAAATTCCTACTGGGACTGATCTAGCAAAATACAATACAGTGCTCATTTGGTGTAAGGCCTTCTCGACTCTATTTGGCAGCGCAAAACTATCAAGTCAATAGTTAGGCGAGGTTTTTGAATGTATGAATAAAAAAAGGATTGTGATATTAATCATAATAGCCGCAGTTGCGATATCGATTGGATTGTATACAATTCTACCTCTATTTACCAACACTGTAATCGATGAACCATTGCCGGCAACATCAGGATTGAACATTGGTGCACTTTCGATTGATAGTGTTATCAATGAAAAAGTTAATGAGAATTAACAACAATCTAACTTGCCTTCTTTGTCTTCCGAATAGTTAAATCTACCCAAAAGTTCAGTGGCAAACCAGGGTTGTCAGGACGGAATAATTCACTTTTTGAAGTTCCTGAATGTTAGCGTTAATTAATTACACGAGACTTCATTAATCATCAGCTTACAGGTACATAGTCTGGATAAAGATCTATTTTAGATTCTGTGAGGTTCATCTGATTCAATAAAGTATTGGACTCTTAGAATGATATAGATAAAATTCATAGAAAACTCTTAAAATAATAATTAATAGGGATTGCTATGAAAGAATCAATGAAGTAGTTTTAGATGAAACCCGACCTTCCCTACTATTACCAAATCAAGTCAATTGTGAGAACACTAAGAGGTATGAAATGGAATTTAGATTTTAGCTACTTTAGAAAGTGGATACTCATAGGGTTTCTGTTAGGAGTCATGGCTGGATTGGGGGCTGTAGCCTTATTTCTTTCAGTTGAATTTTTTACTGCCCTCTTTCTGGGGGTAGGAGCAGGTTATTTTCCTCCATTGCCAGGAGGTTTTCAAAATAACTTTACATATACTCTGTCTATCGAAAGACCATGGTTGTTACCATTGATAACGGGTCTGGGAGGTCTTTTAGTTGGATTAATCACTACGAAATTCTCTCCCGAGTCTGAGGGACACGGAACAGATGCAGTAATCGATGCATATCATCACAAAAGCGGGCATATTAGGGCAAGAGTTCCCTTAGTAAAAGGGGTAGCTTCATCTATCACTATAGGAAGTGGTGGAAGTGGAGGCACCGAAGGACCTGCTGGACAGATAGCTGCTGGTTTCGGATCACTCATAGGCAAGCTTTTCAAGTTGAATGAAGATGAAAGAAGAATCGCAGTCGCTGCAGGCCTTGGAGCGGGAATCGGCAGCATATTCAAGATCCCTCTAGGTGGAGCTGTCTTCAGTGCGGAGGTTATGTATAGAAGAGATTTTGAGGTAAGAGCCTTAATACCAGGATTGGTAGCATCCGTAACTGGTTATACTGTTTTTGGATTCGTCTTCGGGTGGGATCGCTTGTTTACTATTCCTCTAGATCTTGTGAGATATACCCATCCGGCATCACTCATTCTTTATGCGATAGTTGGTCTGGTTTCCGCTGGATTAAGTGTGGGATGGGTAAAGACTTTCTATGCAATTTCTGATTATTTCAGCAGAATTCATTTTCCAAAATATTTAAAACCAGCTATTGGAGGCGTGCTGGTAGGAGTGATAGGAATTGCATTTCCACAAGTCTTGGGAACCTCATATGGTTGGTTACAAATAGCGATTAACAAGGATTATGTCCTATTCCCACTGGTCATGATTGGACCTGTAATAATCCTCAAGATTTTGGCGACCTCTTTGACAATAGGTTCTGGTGGAAGTGCTGGCGTCTTTGGTCCTTCTATGGTAATAGGAGGCCTTTTAGGTGCATTCATAGGTACAGCTTTTCACTTATTAGGATTATTTACATGGATAGACGTTTCCTCTGTAATCATAGTCTCAATGGTTTCATTTTTCGGTGCTACAGCAAAAACACCAATATCATCGATTATTATGGGCAGTGAGTTAACAGGAGGTTATGCTCTTCTAGCGCCCATGATGCTCGCCACTTTTATTGCATACATTATGTCAGGACAGCATAATTCAATATTTCGGAGCCAAGTTCTTAATAGGTCTGATTCACCTGCCCACAGAATGGAGTATCAACGCGTCATACTGAGAGATCTTTATGTAAAAGACGTTATGAAAAATCCAATGAATAAACTTTCAAAAAATCTGTCAATAGAAGAGGCACTTCAAATATTGAATAGAAATAACAGTAGAATGGTTATGGTGGTTAATGAAGGTGACAAACTTGAGGGTGTTGTATATAGATACAAACTTTTTGAGTTCCCTGAAGAATATCGTAAGTCTATTAAATTAGAAAATGTTATGATAAAGGATCCGTTTTTTGCTTACACATCTGATTCTCTTCACCATGCGTTAGTTAGGCTTTCGTCAAATGACCTTCAAGAAATGCCCGTCCTGTCGAATGAAGATCATAAAGTGATTGGCATAGTAACAATTGCAGATTTAGTAAAGCTATATGATAGTCAGGTAGAAAAGATAATGAAGTCTAGGGATCAGAACAGTCTCGGTATTGATGCCAATAACAGTCGAATCGAGAAGAACAGAGATCGTGATCTCACGGACAAAAAGACAGATTAGAAATATACAATTACATAATGTTCCAACTAATCAAAATGTAGTAATAAGAAATTTAGCTGATCTGATAAAGTTTAATTTTTTTCTAAAATTACTAAATATGAACGAATTAACTATTCGTTTGATCCCATACAGTTCCAAAAAAGATCACCTTTCTTGAAAATTGCGTTGTGCAACTAAAAATAGATCATATATTTCACCTGAGATTTGCTGTTCTGGTTTCCTTTCTAGGTCTTTCCATTCTACTTTGATTCCTTTCCATCCAACTATGTGCCATCTACCAGTGAACAATGATTCGTTGACCATCATTTCATTAAACGGATAAGGATTTACATAAAGATATGGTGATTCATATTGATCGTCTCCTGGAGAGATGCCAACACCAATCTGTTCGTCATTTTTCTTCGTAAACCATTCTACTGAGAAATCAAATCCATCTGGCCACAGATGCACCTGAGTGAAATGTCCAATTAATTTCATCCGAAATAATTCTAGACTTCTGTTAGCCTTTGTCGCAAATGCAAGGTAGTCGGACAAGTCTTCAGTATTAAGATTTGTCAAACTAGGAGTCCGTGGAATATTGAGACCATATCTGGTAACAATATCTTGTAATCTTTCAATTATTTCATCACGAGTTAACTCGACAAAGTATCCTTGCTCATTATGAAAGTAAAGAAGCTCTGCTGTAACTAAATTTATTTTAATTTCTGTCTTATTGTTTAATAGGTCGGTCGTTATCTCATCATTCTTTAAAAAAAGTGCATCGTGTCCGTAGTGAGGTAACTCCTCTATTAGCTGAGATTTTAATTTAGAAACTATTTTACAAACATTCTGGAGATCCCTAATTTTATCTAGGAGGAACAACAGTTCATTCATCCATTTACTATGTTATTTCTTATCAGTCTGCTAAGTGTTACCATCTTAATCCTCGGGAGTGCTATCATTATCAATTTTAATTTTCGAAGGTGCTTCTGAAATCTTTGGTTGTGGTGACGCAATATGCACACATGGATCGCCCTTAAGTTGGCGTAAAAGTTTGATATCGTTATCTATCAGATCTCTAACAGACCTCTCGATATACCTAGATTTTATGAATAACTTTACATTCTGCTCCATATCCTCCGCAGTCCAACCTCTACTCCACCCCACGAATGCAAATGGCGGTAATGAAAATCCAAGCTCTGTAAAGAATACCATCATTTGACCTGCAACCTGTTGAATGTTGTCCTGTCCACCTGTTATGATGAAGCTTGCTACTTTGTTCTTTACTAATACTCTGTCCTGTAAGGTTATTTGGTTTTGAACACAATTGAGACGTTCAGCCATTTTA
>DATBFR010000053.1:0-30721 GCA_036558405.1 Nitrososphaeraceae archaeon
ACAGCATTTGCTAATCTAAGGAAATATCATCTAGATCTCTTTAGGCCTACTGCTACAATACATAAACAAACAAATTCAGAATAGAGGGACATTTATATCTTGAAGAAATAAACATGCTAAAACAAAATGGATATCATGTAACAGTTGAGGAAGAAGCATCAAAGAGAGCCAGGGCAAAGATACATGCTGTGACGTTTAAGGAATGGATCAGGGGCAAGGAGGTATAGAATCTAATAATGAATAAAAAAATAAAGATAACAGTAGAAAGAAAATCATTACCAGGTTATCTCACTGTCGAAGGTATTGACGAGTGTATGCAATTTCTGGCTAATACTTATCCATCAATTGTTCAAATATTTGAATTACCTGAAAGATCACACGAGAACAGAGTTATTAAAGCAATGAAGATTGGCAATACTGATAAATCCTTAGTTAATGGGTACAGGAAAGCGGCCTTATTCCTTGGAGGAGTACATGCTCGTGAAATCGTGAATCCTGACTTGCTTCTTAGTTTCGTTTTAGATTTATGCAAAGCATATAGTGAACAATCAGAACTCCAATACGGAAGAAATGCCTCATCCTCAACTTCATTTACTAAATCCGATCTACAGAAAGTTGTGAATGGACCAGATATATTTATTGTACCTCTTGTAAATCCGGACGGTATGGCTATGGTTATGTCACCAATGGGCGATTCGATGTGGAGGAAAAATATGAATCCTAATCCTAATCTTCCTTGTAAAGGTGTTGATATCAATCGAAATTTTGATTTTTTGTGGAAAAGCAGTATAGGCAGTAGTTCTGATTCATGCGATGAGACGTTCAAAGGAAATGCTGCTTTTTCTGAACCAGAAACTAGAAATGTTAAATTTATGCTTGAGCAATATCCATATACAACATATGATTGATGTACATTCCTTTGATGAGGGTATTCTTTATCCATGGGGTGATGATAACGATCAATTTTCTAAGCCAGACATGAATTTTTCAAATTCTAAATATGATAATGTAAGGGGATATCCTGAACGGGATAAAACCAACTATGCAGACAAACCTAAGGAAAAATTGTATAAAGAATACATCTTGAAAACAGATCTTGATTGGTTCAAAACAACAGGAAAGTTAATATCTAGAGCAATATCAGGTGTACACGGAAAAAAGTATACAGTTAAACAGAGTGTAGGTCTTTATCCAACTTCGGCATCCTCCGATGACTATTCTTATAGTCGTCATATTATAGATACATCTAAAGGAAAAGTAATGGTATATACTTTGGAGACCGGCAAGGAATTTCAACCTCCTATTAAGGAGGGTAGTAGTATAATTTATGAAGTATCTGCTGGTTTAATGGCATTCTGTTTATCTCTGTGCAAAGTAACGAAAAACATCGAATCCACAGAGACTATATTAAGAGACAACTCTGCAAAGAAATCAGTGATGATACGTAAAAAATAACATAGGAAGCTAATATTCAAATGATTGAGAATGCATTAAACGCTAACGATGCATCTTAAATATATCCAACAATAGTCATCTACAGTAGTCATAATACCTTTTTATAGTATGGCCCCCGATTAGAAACTTACTGTCGATACCGAGGATAGGACTTTTTATAGTATTAATTCCCAGAATTGGGTCTACAGTGGATGATGTATGATCAATTCAGGCACAGTAAAATGTAGCGATCGCAGATCCAACTATCTCACGACAACAGTGTCCTGAAGTCCCAGTCCAGCGTGGAGAATATATCCATAATTGTTTTATCAAATATTAAACACTAAATTAACAGAAAATATGTCCTATCCTGGTGAGTCACTATCTTTGGAATAAAAGAATCTGTCTACGCTTTCTAAACGGGAGTAAAACTGAGAATATTTCTGTTTCAATATATTCTTTAAGTTATTTATTTTTTCTTCACTTAGATCGTATAAAATGGAATCATCAGCAACGGATTGCAGTAAGATCGGATATAATACTTTCTTTTTTTCCCAGTCTTCGTTCAATGTCGGTTCATTGTAATTCTCCAGACCAGAAGATTCAACACGCTTGAAAATCAAATCTAATATAGTTGGAGGAAATCCTACATCATTTGAATTCTGATCACTAAATGAGGTCTTGAATGTGTTCATACCAAGTACTTCAAGATAACTGGAGTACTTTGAAACGACATCATTGACATTAGTATATTTTTCATTTTTACCACAGGAATTCGAAATTGCAGCCAGAAAAATATTAAGCATATTTATCGGATTAAAGACATGTATTATCCATGAATTAACTAAATTCCGTTCTCTGAATTTTCCACTCCTGTCGAAATCAGATCTAGGATCAAAATAGGAAGATTTCCAGTGCTCCTCATTGTTATTCTTGTTAGCTGTAATAAGTCTTGCCGCCTCAATTAGACAATAAACAACATATATTCCAAAGACATTAATTATCTCCAACAGGTTTCCTTCATCATCGCTAAGCGTTGGAAATTGGAGATCGATTAGACAATTCAATGCCATGGTTCCATATAATTTTGAAAAATTCCTAAATTGAATTTCTCTTTTACCTTTAGCTAACAAATAATAGCCGCTATACGAATAGGCTACATATCCATATGAAGTATATTTAGAAAGCCATCTTTGAATTGTCCTTAGCGTCATGGTCCTTCCAAATTTTTTAATATATCTATCACGATCAGATTTAGTTATCTCTCCTGACTCATATTTTTTATTAGCCTCCTTTGTTGCTCTTTCCTTTGCCCCTCTTTCCATGCGATCTCTTATCTGAGTAGGCGTGGATGAAATTTTTAATTCATCTAATGCCAAAAGAATTTCTTGTACATTACTTTCAGCTTGGTTTTGCTTAAACGTAATCATTTCCTTCCAAGAATTATGTTTATCCACGTTTGTCATTAAATGACATACGTTACCATGTTTAATAGGGTGTCGGAATATATGAATTACTAAATGCCAGAAACAAAGCAGATAAGAAAAACTTTCTTAAGCGGTAAACTAAGTGCGACATTGGTAATACCGATAGAGGTTGCGCGGAAATACGGATTAGAAAAGCCATCGCATGTCGTTGTCGAAGAAATTGCAGATGGAATACTAATTAGAAAATTGAGGTTTAATGATGAGGAAAATGATAGTTTCTAACCATAACTTATGGAATCAGTATAATCTGTTTCAAACGATCCTTAAACTCGATTACAGTAATACTCTATACTTAATGTGTATTCAAATATTGGAAAATCTTGATTTCCATGCTAGCTATAATTATTATTCTCATAGAAGATGTGAAGAGGTAGGTCGAGCTCACATTCCACCTATCTCTTATCATGGGCAGGTATCAAACTCGGAGGTTAAACACCATAACCACAGATATCATAAATGAACAAGATAGCAATAAGCTTTGCTCCTTGTGTAATACTAAGACAACAGAACATGTACCAGTCCAGACTAGCTGCGAAATTGCATACAAGGTACCAGAATCTGGAGATAGAGTATCAGAAATTATAGAAAATGCTGATCACGTTGAACCCTGCTATGTCAGTACTTTGAGGACAGCAATTCACTATCATGATACTTATGGTTTTAACACAATTCCCATTCCAAAACCTAGCGAAAGAAAAGAACAACTCCAGGAAGAATGCGGATCAACATCTGAAGTCCTTACAGCCGATGGAAAAAGTGCTGCTGGTTGCGAACCTTGGAAGGATCTTCAAGATCGGAGACAGGAAATAGAGGATCTCATAAGACGCTTTGAAGGCAAACGAGATTGTAATATTGCAAATCTGACGGGCACAGTGTTGGGAGTATTTGCATTTGATATCGATGGTGACGAGGCGCGAATACACTTTGACAAGGAAGTAGCGAGACTAGATGATGACTATATTTCAAATGCTATCAAAAATACAATGGTAACTAAGACAGGAAGCGGCTTTGGCAGACACATAATCTTCAGATGTGATCCTACTGAATTCGAGGTTAATAATGAAAGGATAAAGACTACGACTTTGTGGACAGGAAATGGTAGTCATAGTGAGATCAAGCTAAAAGGAGATGGTGGATATATAATTGCCCCTCCATCCCTACATGCAAGCGGCAAACGGTATGAATTCATTAATGAGGTAGTTCCGATCTGTCTGACAAAGCAGCAGATCAACAAGTTAGTTGGAGCTTTTGTTAAGGCGGAACATAAAAGGCACATTATTAGTTCTATTGATGTCCGCAAATGCAATAATAGTAATAATGGAAACAGACATCTGGGTAAAGAATTCTGGAACTTACAAAATTATAACATTGAACAAATAGTATCACTATCAAAGGATCACTATAAAGAAGGACACAGGGATGAATTAATCTTTGGTCTGTCGGGGTTACTATTCAAAAATAAAGTGGCACTAATTAGCGCTAAGGATCTAATTTCCACTTTATGCAATAGTACTAATGATGAAGAGAAAAACAGCCGGATTCAGGTCTTAGAAAATACGTATCTGAAGGCTTTAAATGGAGATGAAATTAGCGGAGCAACACATGTCTTAGAAGTTTTGACCTTAGTATGTAATAATGATAAATCTGCCGCACTTCAGATATTACAGCAAATCTCAGATGTTCTGCATACTGGTAGAGAGCAGAATGACAAAGTATTGGATTACGGTGACGGCAATAATAGTGACGTGCCGGAAACTGTGTCTCGGACTTTAATCAAGTTATTCGATGAAAAGGCTCTATTATTCTTCAAAGATCAACACGATATACCCAATGTCAGGATTAAAGTTTCAGATCACGCAGAAATAATGCCAGTACAATGCAAGAAATGCGAATATTATATACGCAAGTTATATTATGATAGTACTAGCGGAAAGAAAGTAGCTGGTTCAGAATCCCTGAATACTGCCATACAAACAACATTAGCAAAATCTCTTTTTTCAGGACAGGAACGAACGTTAAATCTGAGAGTAGCATGGGGCATCCAGAATCGTGAGATACATTACGATCTAGGGGATGCTGAATGGCGATGTATAAAAATAACGACAAATGACTGGGAAATAACACCGCATTCAGATAATGTATTATTTACTAGGTTTAATCAAAAGGCACAGATTGAGCCAGATAGAATCTATCCACCTGACATATCTGATAGATTTCTTGATCTAATGCACATTAAGGACTCAAAACACAGACTGCTATCAACGGTCTGGATCATATCATTATTGATACCAGATTTACCTCATCCGATTAATATCACATTTGGCGAAAAGGGCAGCTCTAAATCTACCTCTTGTAGATTTGTCAAGAGACTTATAGATCCAGATAAGTTAGAGCTACTAACAATTCCAAAAGACAAAACAGAGTTCGTACAGCAGCTATATCATAACTACATAGCAGTATATGATAATGTAAGGAAATTACCTCGATGGTTTTCAGATGAAATCTGTAAAGCCATTACTGGGATCGGTAATAGTAAGCGAGGTCTGTACACAAATGACGAAGACATAATTTACAGTTACAAACGTTGCCTTATGATAAATGGTATCAATAATAGTCTGACTGAGTCAGACGTCTTGGATCGTAGTATCCTTACGGAGTTTGAGAGGATACCACCTGAACAGAGAAAAGAAGAGACAAAAATAGAATCAGAATACGAGATGATGCGAGCAAAACTTCTTGGTTACGTCTTGGATACCTTAGTCAAAGCGCTGAGAATTAAACCAACTATTGAACTATCTAGCTTACCACGGATGGCAGACTTCACCGTTTGGGGCGAGGCAATAGCTAGAGCCATGGGATGTAAGCCTATGGAGTTTGTTAATGCATACAATGATAACATAGGAAGGCAAAATGTCGAAACAATAGAATCTAATCCTTTATGTCAGGCTCTGGAAAAGTTTGTGGAGACCTGGTATGAAGAGGGAAAAGAAGCATGCTGGCAAAGCTCTACATCAAAGGTGTTAGAAAGACTAAACAAAGTCACTCAGACATATGGTATAGATACAAGTAGCAAACTATGGCCTAAAGCTAGTAATTCCTTAACGAAGAGGCTCAGACCAATATTATCAAACCTGAGAGAAGGACTAGGAATTCATGTTGTCATTAGTAGAAATACCGCTGGAAAGAGCAAGAATACATCCACCATAAAGATATGGAAAGAATCTCCACTACCTACACCTCCTCCACCTAAACAAATTCACGCACAAGATCAAGTCAAAAGTGGTGGAGGTTTCGTGGATGGTGGAGATCATGCCTCCGTTCTGCAGTTAATACCTCCACCAGAAAGTGGCATAAATCGTGCTCAAGAAACAGATAGTGGAGATGGTGGAGATGGTGGAGGTATTATTCCGATCTTAGAGAGGGATACGGAATTAATTCATCATTCAAGTCCACTTCCATCTACATATGTTGCATTTGACTTTGAATGGTCTATAGGACAACCAGTATCACCTTCAGATGGAGTTTTGACGGAACCTAATACAGAGAGAGGAATGTCATCAGCTGCCTTTGTAGATAGTAATGGAAACAACAAAGTGTTGCACATTTCAGACTTTTCAGGCTCTGACAACCCAGAACGTGAACTGCTACTATGTATTAACCAAGAGCTGCTAAACTATAACTACTCGCTAGGTTGGTATACAACAGGGTTTGCAAGATACCACGAGGACACTCTAGAATACGTGGATGGGGTTGACTCTGACCTCGTCATATTACACAATAGATGCGCGGCAAACAATGTAGACACCATAGTTGAGATTAACAGCACAGGCAAACCCTTTATCAGAAATCATACTCATATTGATCTTCATAGTGTTTTTGGCAAGCCAATGGTACAAACTACAATATTCAAAAATAGATATCGCACACTAAAGCTTGATGAGGTATCAAAGGTTGTATTATCAGATAATACGGAGAATTCTGGCGCAACTGGAAAATACAGAGGATTAACTGGCAAGGATATACAATCTCTTCCAGCTGACGAACAAAAAAAGTACGTTCTAAGAGATGCAGAATTGGTAATGCAGCTTTCAAAACATAACAATGGCGAGGTTCTTGATGCTATGAAATCTATTGCGGAAATAACTGGACTCGACTTTGAAAGGGTATGTCGCACTGGGATATCAACTTGGTGGGCAGCTGTTTTTGATAATATGGCATTTAATGGTCAATGTAGATTATACAATGATCAGTTAATTGATAGAAACGACAACCCATCCTCTGAATTACAATACGTTGGAGCAACGGTTCTTCAACCAAAGAGGGGACTCTATCACGATCTCATTATTGTAGACGTTACTAGTCTATATCCGACTATGGCTATACTTCACAATCTGTCATTTGATATAGTTAACTGTGAATGCTGTAAAGATAAGTTGCAATGTAGAATACCCAAAGACATTACTAGGGATTGCAGAATAGAAAAGGAATATTGGATATGCCGGCGAAATGAAGGTGCGTTTCCTAATAAACTAAAGGTATTCAAAGAAGAGAGACTTGAACAAAAGAAACTTGATAATAGAGTAAAACAACTAGCATTAAAGATTCTTATCAATGGTGGATATGGAGTCTTTGGAAGCCATTACTTCAAATATTATGATCCAAGAGTAGCAGAACTAGTTACGGCTTATGGCAGATATACTATCTCTAGGATGAAAGATATTGCAAAGAACATGGGTTTTGAAATTGTATATGGAGATACAGATTCTCTATTCCTATATCAACACAATAATGATAACAATCAGGATAATGGAACAGATTTGTCTCTGAATATAAAGGAGACTCTTTCAAAGCTCAAAGAAGAATGCAATAATCAACTTGGAATAACAGTAGAGCATGCCAAGACATACCAAACAGCAATTATACTAGATAAAAAGAAACACTACATAGGTTGGACTGGTATAGAAGGAAGTGAATTAGACGTTGTTGGGATGGAAGGAGATAAGAATGACCGGCCAAAATGGATAAACTCAGTATTTAGACAGATTGTACACGATATTTTTACTAACTATAGAAACAACAATTGTACATATGATCCTATAGACAACCTAAGAAAAGCAGTTTCTGATTTACAATCAGGTAATGTAAATCCTGAGTTACTTAAGAGATCTCTTAGACTGTCCAAAAACCCAGAAGAATATGAAAATGAAAATGATCGTAAGCGAAAGATAGGATTAGCAATTGGCGCAAAGAAAGGAGATGTTATAGAGTATTATGAATCAGACAGTAAAGTAGGCTATTCTCTGACTCCTCAAGATATTAGCTTCAAAAAGTACAGGATTATGTTGTGGAAAGCGATGAAGGATATTCTGCAAATCGCAGGCTATGACATCGTAATGTTAGAACAAGAATTATGCTTAGACAGAAATAACGGCCACATTGCAGAGCCTCCGCGCGGCGTGGCTGGAAATGCTAGTCGTACTCACCAATCTAAAGTTGCTGAGCTAGCTAACCAATCTGCCCAAAAATACATGTGAAATAAATATGTCAAATCAAATCGAACCAAAATTAAGTACAAAAGCGATGGAAAATCTTCAAAGAAATGCGCAGTTGCGACAGAAAGACAACAAGTTCATAAAGCTGCAGGCCGGCGAAAAGAGGACTTTGCAATTCGATGCAGAGAAAATAGAGCCGATAGAAGCTGAATTCAATGGAAAGAAAAGCCAAAGAATTCGGTACACAGTAAGAGATCCAAACAACGGCGGCCAAGAGAAATATTTGGAAGTAAGCAAACAGACATCAGAAGTAATCGATACATACCTAATGGAAGGCCACAACACACTCAAAATTCAAAGGTTCGGCTTAAGCATAGACACAAGGTATCATATCACTTCTGCTTAAGCCAACCTTCCCATTACTTTTTTTTGATTAAAATATAATATTACGAATTATATAAAGATAGACAACACACCCAACTATTTAGCAGAAAAAACCTCCACTATCTCCACTATCTCCACCAGTAGTGATTTCGTGCTCAAACCTAGTCCAATACCGGTGGAGATGTCTTAATATGCTGCTTTCATGTATCTCCACCAAAGAAACAAATACCTCCACTATTACCAATGACTTATTGCAGATGGTGATATATTGCACCTTCGGGTTGAGCCGGCGATATTAGAGTATGGGAACCAAGGTACTTTATTTGTATAGAAACTATTATATTGTATCCTGAATTCTAAATCTCGTCTTTCATATAGAACAAAGCCTCTTATGGTGTGATTAATAGTCGTATGTTGTTCCTGAGCATGACTTTTCTGAAGTTTGAACGTATTTTGATATATGGTACTGAGGCAGTGACACATCGTACTCTCTCGTCTCAACTGTCTGCCCGAAAGTACATTGAATGCTTCAAGTAATTCGATAAATCTTTGCTTTGACTCTTCTGAATTATCGTTTTAATCTTGCAATTCTAACGCTAACCTACGGTATGCGTCTTTATCTCAGATTCGGACACTAGGTTGTCGATATCTAGTATATCATAGTGTGTTCGCATACATCTTAGCCTTTATCTGGGTCTTTTGGTAGGTACATATCATGGTAATATGTTTAGGAGAGAACGTAGAGATCCTATATTACCAAGTACATTGAATCCGCTCATCTCTACCACCCCACCACATCCAGAAGGTGCCGCAAGTACGCTGAGTCCTTTGAGGACTAGGGGTAATGGTACACCTAGTAGTGAAGCACCCGTGCCCAATAATATTCCGTTTCTTATACAATGCATAGCGTGTGTACCATCAGAGGTCAAAGAACCGTCAGGATTGACGAGTGTATCACAGGACTCTACTAATACAGGATGAAGTTTACTGCATATCCCTGTATAATCTATTCCTGAATAACCAGACGGGTTTGGTTCTGCATTACTAGGTGGTTGCTGTTCTGGGCTTGGTTGTCCTTCTGGTAGCGGATTAGTCATATTATTGCTAGGCGGCGACTCTTCAGGAACAACCGGTGTTTGTACTCCACTATTGTTTATTTGGAATGAATCTATCATCTTCTGAATCGTTGGTAGGTAAAAGGAATACTTTGCAGGATCAGCATAGAATCGAATGTTGTAGGCCAGATTTTCACCAGTTATAGTCCCAATTTCCATTATCTTTTGCGTGGATTTGGTTTCAGGATCTTGATATGTGCCTACTACTTTATAGGCACGATGGCCTGAAAGTGGATCGGCCCAATAAAGCCTGTCCGTGTCGTCACTAAGGACAAAATTTTGAAAGTTTGTATTAGTTAAATAACCGTCAACAGTGTCACTACGATATTTCTCAAGACTCTCGTTATTAGAAACTTCCTCTACAGATATAGTTAGCACAATGTAACTGTCATTTTCTGGTGAGAAGAACGAAACTATATCAGTCAGTGTACCAGATTTATTTCCTCCCTGGAGAGTCCAATTTGATGGATACTCGATGCTTATCCCGTACGTACTATTATTGTATGTAACAAAAGATCCAGCATCAAAATTTGGTGTTTGTTTCTGCGATTGTTCTTCAGATAGCTGTTGCTGTGAGCCTGACTCTGCATTGGGATTTTCATCAGATTTAGACACTACAACCTTTCCTACCATAGTAGGATGCAACTGGCAGTAATATGGAAATTCTCCACTTTCTGTGAATGTATGTGAAAAAGTCTTACCATTTCGTGTTAGTGCGTTAGGTGCTGACAGTCCGGAATCAAATTCTTTGCCTTTCATAGGGTCACTTGGTCCAGCGCCCGAAGTTACAGTATGAAATTGTGTATCATCGTTTATCCATTTTACAGTATCACCTGACCATATATTGACTGAATCCGGAGAATACGCTTTGTCACCCATATCAGATGCTCCTGACACTATTGAAACTGTCCAAACAGTTGATAATGGATTTATATTTTTTGGTGGCGGCTGTTCTTGTTCCTGCAACGATTGATTGTCAAGTTTTGATTGATTATTAGGAGTTATATTTTCATTATCTGAAGTTTGTGGTGGGAAAAAAGTTAGCGATACCTTTCCGACATTACTGTCTAAAGCCCCATTGCTTGCTTTGTAACTAAAGCTATCTGTCAATATTCCATCTTCTAATGGAAAATAAGTTGCATTAACCGAAGTTGAATTGATTTTTGTAAATGTAATAGTTCCCTTAGCTGGTTCCGTGTAGATCGAAAAGTTTAACGATTTGTTATTAGGATCTACACCACGAAGAGTTACATTTAATCCCTGTTTTAGTATAACTGTCTGATTAGTTACAATAGGCCTGTTTGAGACCTGGATCTGATTAGCTTTTAATATACCTACTGGCAACTGCTGCTCTGCCAATGCTATCCGTTCCGAAGCCTTATCAAAGAATCCAGACTTTACTGCATCAGAAGCATCATCAATAAATATTTTTGCAAGTTGCAATGAGTTAGACTTGGATTCTTTTAACGTTAAAGTCTCGTTTGCCGCGACTTCTTGACTTGCCAGATTAAGACGCATAAGTGCCTTTGTTGCATCATTCTTTTTTACTGCGTCTAGCGCATCATTTAGTAAGATTTTTGCTAATGTAATTTTGTCCGGGGGCTGTGCATGGAGACTTGTTAAAAACTGTAAAGGAAAGCTTTGAAATAAAAGTGGAGAAATTATGAGACCAATTATCAAAAGCAAGAATGCTTCAATCCAGCGGCGTCGAATTGAATGGAACATTCCTATTTCTGGTTCTGGACCTGGTTAATTATTACATGATTGTTATTACCAGTTATTCCCAAATCATTTCTTCCTATTGATTGAGCCTGGGATTTACTTCCGTCATTTCCAAATTGTTGGTCCCAGCCTTTGCTGTATCCTTGTACATAGCCGCTGCAGAATGTTGTAGTATGCCCTGAAGGACATGAGGGATTGTATCCATGTCTGTGACATTGGCTCATGTCACATGTGGCATCATCTAGACCTCTTGTAAAACCATCACTATATGACGTTGCTGTTAGCTTAAATGCCATGACCTCATGACCTACTGTTGCAATCAAGATAAATAATGATAATATAAAAAAACGATAATACCGCAATGGTTATTCCGACCTTGCCCTCTGATCCCATCTAATTGATACAACTTTTTATAAAAATAATATATTTATACTTTTTAGAAGAAGATTCTAACTAATATCAAAACCCTATTTACAAATTGGAAATAAGCAAGCAAGTTAATAATACTACTTTCATCCACCTTCATGATATTATTAATATTAGTACATTACCGAAGAGAGGATAATTGTTAACTCTTGTAACTACAATGTGGAACATTGTAGGACAATTCATTCACCTACTATATAAGAGGCTGATTACCGTAGAATCTTAACAAAAACCCCTATCATAATTAATAACGAATATTATATCTATACAAAATTGGCAAGTATTTTTAAATGTACATCTTACTCTTTTATCGCATGATTGATTCAGAAAACCAAAGGAGTGGTGAAAAGGCTAACCTTGCAATGCAGGCTATGGCTGGTAATGCACAGGTGGCGGTTGCCGTAGCTATAGGAATTTTTGGAATTCTTGCGATCTTCATTACCATTAATGTCATAGATAGTCCATTGTCAATGGATACAAACCTGCTAATTGCCGCAGTAGTCATACTATCAATAGCATATTGGGGAATTGTTATTTTGGGACTAGCCTGTTATATTTTTAGGCGTTTGTTCGAAGGTCTAATGAATGAGTATACAAAAACTGGCTATCCAGAATATGAGAATGAAATCAGACAACTAGCCAAACATAATACGTTGACCAGGTTGTTAATCAAAGTGCTATGGCCAAACACTGCGTCACAAGTTGGAGTAAAATACAAAGGGATATGGCCTATCTCTATTTTGTATCTTATGATATCATTCTTGTTATGGTTTATCATTGGGGTTTGCCCAAGTCTACGAATAATATTTTAACCTCTAATAAAAATGAAATACAGTGATAAACGGCTGCCATTTTCTGTGGGGTGCGGGCACAGCCCCATATCAAGTAGAAGGTGGAATTATTAACAATGATTGGGACTTTTTTACAAGTTCTGAGCCAATTAAGAAGCGCATTTCGAGATTAACAAGACCAAATATATTTTACAAAAATAGCATAGAAACTTTCTTGCAGCCGGCAGGAAACGCTACTAAATTTTGGGATCCCAGATATTACGAAAAAGATTTTGATCTTGCAAAAGATTTAGGATTAAATGCATTCAGAATTGGTATAGAATGGGCTCGTGTCGAACCGGAGAGGGGCCATTGGGATCAGGAGGCTATTGAACATTATAAAGAGATGATAAAGGCTATGAGAATACGGGGTCTAATACCTGTGATTACCTTAAACCATATAACTCTTCCTCTATGGGTCTTAACTCCTCCTAGTAACTTTACAAAAAGAATAGCTCAAAATCTACTACCTCGTCCACTAAATGATCTTCCGCTTGGGGATCCCCCACCTCCCGATCTTTATTGGAAATCTCTTAAAGGTTGGGAAAATAATGAAACAGTTGAAGAATTCATAAAGTACGTCGAAAGAATGGTAGCGGAACTGAAGGATCAGGTAGATTATTGGATCACAATTGGAGAACCTGTGGCATCTGTTATCGGGGGTGGATATTTAGCAGGATTATGGCCTCCTGGTTTTTTCCTTGATGGAGACAGAGCCAAGACTGCGTTACATAATCTAATAGAAGCACATATTCAGGCTTACAACAAGATCAAACTAATCGACGACATCGACAGTGACGAAGACGGTCTTTCTAGTAGAGTTGGCTTTTCACATTTGATTATGCAAGTCATCCCGGCTAAATCGAGCAAAATTTTGGGTATATCCACAAAAGATAATATCAAAGCCAGTAAGAATTTTGCTTATTTTATAAATGAATACTTTGTTAATGCCGTTATCAATGGCGAAGAAGATCTAAACTATCTTGACACACTTCAAATAAAAAATATAGATAGTAAGAAATTCATCATACATAATGACTGGAAGGATAAGGCAGACTTTATTGGTCTTGATTATTATCGCCGAGTCCCAGTCTACTTCAGTAATATCGTATCTCTATCCTCAGCCAAATTTGTGGGCGGCGTTCCACTAAATAATCTTACAATAGAGACTAATCATCCTCACGGTATCCTAAACGATCTCGGATGGGAAGTCTAT
Organism: Nitrososphaeraceae archaeon; assembly: GCA_036558405.1. Lineage (GTDB taxonomy): Archaea > Thermoproteota > Nitrososphaeria > Nitrososphaerales > Nitrososphaeraceae > TA-21. The sequence goes on from DATBFR010000053.1 coordinate 14,107, forward strand.
CCTAGAGGATTGTATAATTCAATAATGCTGATAAAAACACAGTGTAACAAGCCAATTCTCATTGTTGAGAATGGGATTGCAGACAAGTCAGATAAATATCGAGCACCATTTATTATCGCGCATCTTCATAGTATTAGGCAGGCAATCAATGATGGCGCATTAGTGCTTGGTTACTTATATTGGTCGTTTACAGATAACTACGAATGGCTAGACAATTATCGACCGGAAGGCAAGTTCGGGTTATTTAGTATCAACTTTGATAGTAATCATAAGAATGGCCGACAATATGAACACTTGAACCTTACCCGACATAAAACCAAAGGCGCAGAAGCATTGCAGCTAATCATAAGGGAATCGATATTTCAAAGCAAAGACGGTGTAGTTACAGAATCTGCAATTGAAGCAGCTGCAAAAAAGTTTGGAAGGTTTGCCGCAGACGGTTCTCACATCATTCAAAATTGAATCTTTTCATTGCATGATGTATCAGGTGTGATGATTGTGGTCCCGTGTACACTGGAAGTTCGCTGGTATGTATCCTTGAGATTTATAAGAAATAAAGGGAGCAGCGATAAGAATTGCTTGTCCAGTCATCGCTGCTCTTTGCATGTACGTTGCTTGCCGGAGTTCTTGGTATGGGTTATTGCCGGCAAGAACTATTTCATAGCCGTGCGGTACATTACGGTTGCCAGTAACCAATAGGTAATCTAGTTACAATATGTAGGTCATTATTCATGCTTAATGTGAGAAAGCTTCTACATTACTTATCTGTAAGCTCCATCCAGAAATCTCTTATTGAACTCAATATCGCTATAGACTGGTATTCGCTTTATGTCGAAGTTTTTTGCCTAAAGAATATGTAATAAAATATAGCATGTAAAGACAGAATAGCCACATCAACTTTAGATTCTAGAAAACTCTTTACCATACTATCTATATCTTAAACTTGCTAATGAATACAATTGCGGAAACAGCTAAAGTACTAAAGGGTCATGACAAAATAACCAAAGCAATATTGCAGTTTATGTCTAAAGCAAATAATAGAATTTCCATCTGTCTAGATTCTTCCGGGCCTGCAGCGATGGTAAATCATGTTCTGTATAAAAGAACATTACTTGAGCTGAAAGACAAAGGAGTTAAATCGATGTGTATTACTGAAATTACACCGGAAAATATCTCCCATTGCAAAGAGCTAATCAAACTAACTTACGAGCTACGCCACTTGGACGGGTTTACGGGAAATTTCGCAGTCAGTGAATTAGAATATATAGTTGCTACTCATCTACAAAAAGCAAAAGCGGAGCCAAAACTTATCTACAGTAATCTTAAGGAAATAGTAGAAGCACAACAATACGTATTTGATAGTCTTTGGACACATGCATCGGCAGTAGGTCAAAAATTACAAAATAAACCTTTCTGGATCTGGGATCAACAGCAGCATAGATTAGAAGATATCAGAACTAAAGGAGATTGCTGCTTTAATCATATGGCTGGTTTACCAAGAAAGGATGGGACTGATAAACCGATCTTAGGCTATCAAAAATTGTGTATGACAGTCTGCTTATCCCCAACATAAATAATACGCTAAATCAAGATTTTAAACACAGACATCTATGGGTTAAAAAGGCAACTGGTCTTGGTGTTACAGAATTCTTTCTTAGGTTGATGGCCTGGCTATGTTTGAAGGATGATACTTATCATAATGCACAAATGTGTATCGTAACAGGTCCCAACCAGGATATAGCTATCAAATTAATAAAAAGAATGATAGCACTATCTGAATCTCGTAACATTATGTTTGCAGATCAATTTGAAAGACCTGATTTTAATCAGATGTTAAATGTCGTATGGAATTTAACTAATTACTATCACTTCACACCGGAAAATAGCAAGGTCTACGTAGATGCGGCAAACCCTTCATCAAATAATTAAAGATACAGCGAGGCGAAAGAGAAGATTACGATCAGGCAATAGCAGAATACAAACATACCTTCCCAGGTTTTGATTGGACAAGTGCTACTGACATGTTCATAATTCCAGTTAATTTTGCTACTGAACATAAGAAGATGCTGTTATATGTTAAAATGTTGAATACCAGCATGGTTTAGTAGCAATAAATCCTGTAAATGCATTTGTCATAAAATAGAATCAGAGTTTCCTGTGCAGACTAGTTTAAGCAATAACTAATTGATCTTATCAGAAAAATTCTAAACCAATAATACATGCGCGAAATTCAGCGTAGGCAAGCAGACTTTTTTTATGGACAATAATTAATAAGAATCCATGGCCCATATAAGACATAATTAAGGAAAAATATGGTGTTCTTTACCGAGACCATTTATTAACTCTGACTAATTGTAAATTAACTAATGACAAATTGGCATGAAAGTCCAATAATGATAGTTAAGAGTGCCGATCCACTAAAAGATGATGGTGCAAGTTTAAAGAAAATGCTCGCCGAAACAGAAGCACTTTTAGCAAATGGCGGATATGTCCTAAAATCTGTAACTGAGTGCAATGGTCAGATTTATGTATTTCTGATTAATGAATCAGAACTAAAATGACATTACAAGACAAGGCAAGCGGAAAATATAGGATATATGGTTTAATTACATTCAGACATTCTCTCTTTACTGCCAGACAATTGCATAATTGAAAAGCATGCCACAAATAACGATCTATTATAATATATAGACAAAGTTACGTATGATTATCGAATATAATCTGGTTCTGGTTCTACTACTCTAATATATTGTTATTTATTTATCCCTAATACAATAGTATGATATGGCCATAGAGGCTAGTCCTACGAAAACTGATATGCCAAAGTCAAGATTTGAAACCATTTCAATTCACTCTTCATTTATAATTCATGGGTCTAGTTGTAATTGCTTGGAGTTATTCTCCTCATGCGGAAGATAGAACTGGCTTAATTGTCTTGAACTTATTATATTGTATGATTGCCCGCTTAACCATGTTCTATGCCTCTACCTCTGAGCTGATAACTACAGTACACTTATTGAAAGAATCGAAGAGGTGAATTATTCTGCACTATATTGTTGTTATTCTTTTTTTCATTTGCTGTCTTTATTGAATCAGATGTTGGTGCAGATAACGATGATGTAGGGATGGTAGATCTTGATGTTGCTGTTGTTGTTGTTGTAGGCATATGTGTCATATCTGATATTTTTTGTAGTGCAGCAGCTTTATTTTGAACGTTAAACATGCCCATCCATCCTAAATCAGTAAATTCTGTGATATGTGCATGGAACATATACATGCCTGGCTGCGTGTAGTTAAATTCCATAATTCCTCTATCTCCTTGTCCTAATTCTACTATATCTGTTTTATAACTAGGATTCATTCCAGTTCCAGCTGGATAATACTCAAACATATTTCCATGTAAGTGGAAATTATTAGTCTTGTCAAACTCTAGCATATTTACCAAATAAATTCTGTAAGGTTCGCCAGTGACTAGTCGTATAGGATGATCCCTATAAACAAATGCCGGACCATTTACACTATAAATCTGGTTACCAGCACCTGATGCTTCATCTGACTCGGTAGCTTTATTAAAATTGGTCCTTAATTCTGCAGCTGTAGGTGGTTGCTCTATAGCGGCTGATTCATTTGAACTGTAATCATCTTTTAAATTATAACCATTCATAACCATAACCATCTCCTTAGCAGGGCTACGTGGTATCTTGGGATCAATTATCATTGCACCATACAATCCATGATTGATATGTGTTTGAACAGGTGAAACGTGACAATGGTATGGATACAAGCCAGCAGGAGATGCTGTAAAACTATAAGTAAAATGACCACCTGGTGGAATTGCACCAGCTATACCAGTTATTCCATCCATCATTCCTGAGTGAATGGAATGCATATGTAAAGAGTGTGGATGCTTTGATGTCTTTGAATTGTAAACTGTAATCTGAACATGATCGCCTTCTGTCATTCTCATCGTTGGACCCGGAATTGTATTATTAAATGTCCATGCGTTAAATAATACAGGATCCTTTGTTTGTATGTCTGAAACTGGAATTACATTATTTTCAGAAATAATTAAACTAAATTGTCTTAGAGTTGTTCCATTACTAAGAGTATGAACATGTCCACAGTTAAAATATGTTAGATATTGAATTGGATTTGGACGCTCACTAAGATTTGTAGCACAATTTTTTCCTTCAGGAACTGATGCAAGATTTGGATCAGAAGTAATTGGAGCTGTTTGTATATTTTCTTTAACTGGTATCAATGGCTTTGTCTCCGTTTGACCTAAAGTGGTTGCGTTATTATCGTTGTTGTTATTACTATTGCTATCATTCTTGCTATCACCTTTCTTATTATTATTATTGTTGTCATTGGTATTGGTAGATGTATCTGAATTGGAATCTTCATTATTATTACCTGCTTGCTTCTTGTTATTGTTTTTATGAGAACTGGATTTCGCGTATACCAATGGAATTGATATTAAATTCATCGCAGAAATTACAATGGAGGTTGAAAGTATAGTTGATATCGCTATTACAGCAGCATAGATTCGAATCAATCTTCTCCATTCTTTTGTATTAGCCAGAAGATGTTTTCTATTTACTGTGGGTAAAAAGTATCTATAGATATTGTCATTTTTAGATAAGAAATTTTCTTCTCCTTTTCTAAAATAATTTGACATCTTAAACAGCCAGGGCTGTTCTACTATGATATATAAAAATGTTAAATTTTCTAGAAATATTTTGTTAAAAGTTTGATAAGATAATCTTGGTATAAATTCGATGAATAGGAAAATTCTAAATCTGACTATATACAGATTAGGTTCTCCAAATGGGAAATTTTCAGTATATTATTTTAAGGCTAATTGGATTTTAAACTGCTAGACTCAAGAACGCATGCGGCCGGAAGATTTTACTTGGACAATTTACGGGTTTACTTATTCAGAACTACTGGATTGGTCCTAAGCTACTAACTCATTTTTTAATATTGATGAATGGTAATAATAATAATTTACTACCACCGCATTTGTATATTAAAAGGAAAGTTTCTGCTGGTCATCTAAGAAATAAATGAAGAAAAATTAGGATTATGATCAAAGATCTCCTATTTGATCTTCTCTTTCTAATCGTATTTTTATTTTTAAACAAAAAACAAAGAGAGGGTAAGAATCAAAACGATATAGTTTTTGAGATGGCTTTCTATAAAATATTTGATAGACAGTAGTGACAACAACTAACAGAAAATAGCTAAGTTCTTGAACAACAATTATTCATATATCCAGTGAATTACTGACTTTTGCAATGTAGAATTGAGGCACAATTGTATGTCATTTGGTAATAAATGGACTAGACCACAATCACAATCATATAACAAAGGTATAAGCGAGAGTGTCAAGAATAAATTATCTGAAGGAATAAAATCTTCAGATCCTTTAAAATTACGAATTGAAGAGGCTCAAAAGAAATTGCAAATGCAGATTTCCAAGTTAGATGCTATATCTATTAAGATGAATGAAAAAGACAAGTTAATTTTTAATCGTGTAGTTCATGCAGTTCAGAACCATGATGGTCAGTATGCCAAATTACTATCCAGTGAATTATCTCAAGTCCGTAAAATGGGCAATATGGTTGACTCTGCAAAATTGGCATTGGAACAAATTCAGTTAAGACTAAATACAATGACAGAACTGGGAGATGTAGTAGTCACTCTAAGTCCGGCAATGTCTGTCATAAAAGGGATTCAGGGTGGATTGTCATCAATGATGCCACAAGCAGATCAATCATTTGAACAAATATCCACATTACTAGGCAATATTATGTCAGGGACAACAAATCAGATATCGTCTTCTTCTTCAGGAACACAGATTAACGCTGTTGATGAAATGATGAGATTAGACGATGATGCGGTCAAGATTATGGAAGAAGCTGCTGCAACCGTGGCAGAGGATACTAGAAGTAAATTTCCAGATTTGTCGCCTCTTGATAATAAGAAAAACTCCAAGCGAACTGAAAAATCTCCACCTATGTATTATCAATCATAGAAGCAATTATCCTTAATAATACATCATATATCTTCAACTTCTTTCGCATTACGTAGTTAACTGCTACGAAATATCAGCATCATTGAAGTGCAATAGTAGTATGAAAATAAAAATAGTGGAAGATTGCGAGTCATATAAGATTGCATGATGGATTAGATTCACTCTATGCATCGAACTTACCAGATCTATATTTAATAACCAGATCAGGACTTGCCAACTTATATAGTAACACATCTTAGTAGTGATAATAGGTGAATTGTGAATAATGGAAAATTATCATGAAGAAAATATGGAATGTCCTTGTCCATGTCATCCATCCGGCGGCACATGTTCAACATGTGAAAGCACAGGATGTAAAATGAGAAGCAGAATGGGTGGAGGAGCAATGAATCCAATCGAGATAGGTGTTATGATGTGGCATAAGGCATTTCTTAAAGCAAATATGGAATTGATGTCAGAGAAATTAAAGAAGAGGATGGAAGCAAAATGGGGTTCAGTAAGTGATAAGGCAGCTGATGCTCTAATCGAAAAAATGGAAAAGCAATGGATGTCGATGTTTCTACAAACAGGAGCAGACCAAGAATTTCGTGAAAAACTTGCAAAGATCTATAGCGAGGGACAAAAGAAGTAATAGTGTAGTTTGGGTATAGTAAAAGACTAAAATCAATCTTTTATTGTTTTTCCTTTCTATTTTTATATTACCAACAAAAGGTAAGAATAGAAATGGATAATTGCTTATTATATGATGTTGTTATTCATAATAATTAGCTAGATTGGCCTGGAGTGTTTGAGCCAGCTCTTTACCATTAATACTTAGAAATCTATAAAAAGAAGAATCAATTTTCACAAAATCAAATACACGAAAATAGTAATTTTTAGATTCTATTTGTTCTTTCAAATAATGAATGAATTAGTTTTCCAATATTTTATCAATCTGACACACTCTCTTGCTATCTTTTCTCATATACTCTATCTTTTCTCATATACTCTACTTATTTGGTAGTATTCGTCAGCTCTATACTAATTCGTGACTTTATATATCTACTTTCGGTCAATAGCCGAATTCTTCCTGATATCTTCTATAACCTTCAGTCCATGTTCCTTAACCCGATCATCTGCAATAGGTGAATTAACAACTTCAGATATAGCCTCTATCGCTTGTTTTCCATATTCCTTAAGTGCATCAATTACTCCTGCTTGAACTATTGGCTCAGTAGATGAGTTTGCAGTATCCTTTATTCTTTGTATCTGATCTTCATACAAGTTCTTTTCGCACTCGTATACTAATCCTCGTTATGATGATGAGTGATTTTATACTATTTTAACATTATATAAAATACTAAGAATCACGAGTAAATCATGTTTTGATACTAAAAAGTAGAAAGCCTATTCAATAGTTTAGATTTACCAGTTTTTGAACATTAGAAATATCTCATCATATTAGTAAAATATCAATCATGGTCTTATGTGCAGATTCTATTAAAATTAATTTTCTTAATTATTCAGTAAATATTCTAGATATATTTGTTCGGTAGTAGGGAATTTAGTGCATTTGATACATATTACAAATTATGGTTGATAGATACTATCTTTCTTGATTGATTATTTTAAAATTCCTATACAGGACTACTTATAAAAAATGTGTTGTATTACTCGTAGAATGATAGCAAAAACAAGATTGATTTTCCTTACAATGATTGTAGCATCATTGATATTTGGTATAGCTGCTGTGACGACAAACACATTAATGACTCAGTCAGCGTCTGCACAGAGCACAGGCGGAACACCAACATATAGTCCACCACCAGGCGGTAGTGCAGGTTCAGCAAGTCCAGGAAATTCGACATCAGGTAACGCAACTAAGTAGTGAAAAAAAGATCAAGTGGAGAATCTGTTATGAATAAAGATCATACAGAAGAAGTCGTCGCACCCACTACTTTTTATTCACAGACCAACATTTTTAGTGATACTTCAACTTTAATTCATCAGTCAAGAATTTCTAAAAATAAAGATTCTATTTTAGATATACTTCAAATAGATATTGCAGATGGCTTAAAAGATTCTCTAATGGAACACGGGTTCGATTTAGAAACACTATTGAATACAACATCGGAAAGAACTGCTGAGACATTAGGTATAGAACTGTATGTTGCAAAACTAATTCATATTGCCGCAATGAAAGAATACCGAAGAACTTTGTAAGTGTGTTCATAAATGCAAATCAGTAGTAAGAGTATATTTTGTGTCTTGTTAGCAATAATCATAGTAACTTCAACAATTACCCTTAGTAAGTCTGGAGTATCGTTTGCACTGATAGACAGAACTATCGGCCACTCAGAAGGTTCAGATAAAAAAGGAATTACAGGAATAGGAACAACAATGTCAGCCAATACATACATTCCTGTTAGTTTTGGTTCATCAAAAGGTAGCAGTGGAGGTTCCGGAAGTGAAAGCAGTCACTCTAGTTCTGGAAAAGACAATAATAATGCTCCTCATGGAGGACCTGCTAACAATGCCAATGGGCCATGCAAAGCAGGTTTCCCCAAAGTCGATGTTAGGGCTAGGCATATCAAAGGTCTGAGTCTATTTCCTGTTTGGCATACATTTGTTATCTATGCTGATTGTAGCGGAACTGAATACTTTTATCGGGGAGGACCAGGTGGTCCAGGAGGAACGATCATAGGCACATCAGGACAGTATAAAAGCGGAACTGTAGACTGGGATCCACATGCACCTTCTGTCACTGTTGCAAAAGGTAATCCTGCTTTAGGTAAGGACAATTGCTTTCAATCTGAACTATCTAGGATAGATCGCACTCATACACCCTATAAGAATACTGGACCAAATAGCAACACTGTAGCCAAGACACTTATAGCCAACTGTGGATTTACACCAAAAAAGCCAGTCACAATAGCACCTGGATGGGGAGATTCTAAATTGTAAAGATTGGGTAAGCCGTTGCATACGTTAAATGAAAATTAAGTTATAGTTCCTGATCCCTCATAGTTCGACCAAATTCTTCTGAGGGATGTGCATCCCCACCCTGGCTGTAATATCTTATTAAGATAAACGAGAAAAATTATTGGGATGGCAGGTAGCATAAATCGATCAGATGGTTTTCTATCAGATTTACCTAGACGGTTCTTATCTCACCATTACACATATTCTACTACTGATCCTAATGGAAGCGAAGGCATTTTGAAGTCTATTTCTTAGGTAGATATAATAAAAAAGTATACTCTTTACAATAATACTCCAAACTATCAAACTCTGAAGTCATGATTATATCATGGCAGCAAGGGCATTCGATTATACGCCTTATTTCTTTTGGTTAATATTTGTGTTGGTCTCTGATGCACCATGTATCTGTTTAGGAGTAAACTGTAGTGATCCCTTCTTATGCCCATCTTGATTTGGATTTTCATGATTATAATGAGACCTCTGATTTTGATACATTAGCTGCTTATTATTGTAATCCTAAATATAAAATTACTATGAAGAATTATTGGGGATGGGCAGTCAAAGACAAGAGATACAAACCGCTCTGCTCTAAAACTTTTGATACTTCTAGCGGCTTTTCTATAAATTGGCAGGTCAGTCATAAATCTGTATTTTTCCAGGTCTTTGGGTTCACACAGATTTTAGGTTACTAATCTAATAAAATCCATAGTAGTATGTTAAATTAAGATTCGAATTGGCCGCTGGCTCTAGCGATCAGGCACCATCACCACGGTATAAACCAGATCTCAATACACCAGCGGCCATATATCTATGATTAGTATCTTCTTTATATAAATGTAAGTTAACTGTGTTACCCGGTTGAATACTAATAGTATTATGTAATATTGGCTCGCAGTCATATAGTAGTAATTCGTTAAGTCGAATTTAATCTACTTATCACAAGTAAGAAGAAATAGTTACTGAATAACAGAATTCAGCAATGGTTAACTAGTTTTCTACATAGTATGCCTAGATGTTTTAGCTAAGTAATGCTATATCTAGAATATTCAAGTCTCAAGTTGCTACGTTAAAAATAGGGAGAATTTGTGAATATTGTGAACTCATATTTCCCACATAATATACTTCAAAAAGGATTGACATCTTAAAAAAGGAAAATGATAAGACTCTTTCAAATCTTTCTATTTCTGATTTTGGATATTCTAAACTCGTTTGAGCTATCAAATATCTTCGTATTTGTTGTTTATATTTTTGTTTAGTTGTGGTGATATTTCTTGTGGTGGTGTTTGTGATGGTAATGGTGGTGATGGTGATGATGGTGCTTATAATGGTGGTGATGGTGGTGTTTGTGATGGTAATGATGATGGCTGTGGTGATGGTGGTGCTTATATCCATGTGCTAATGCATGGTTTCCAACAAGAGGACCAGATGCAAAGAGCACAACAATTGCAGCTATTGCAACAACACTTAATGCTGCTGCGACGTTTTTGTTTAAAGTCTCCATATTTTATCACAAAAATAACATAGTTATAAATAACTCTATTAGAAAAAATACGGATTATATAATAAAAATCCTTATAAAATTAACGAAACCTGCAATAGAATAAAACTCCTGAATAACATATATCCCTTATCAACAAAATCCTCCTAAGCTGATCCCTAAGATCAATAAGAAATTCGTTTCTGAGTCCAGATATTTTTCAACGTTGCTATTTCTAGACTGGTTAACTAGAATTTTCTTGTGCTTCCTTGTCAGAATCTTTATTCAAGATAGATTCATTCTGAAAACATTGCGGCTGGCAACGCTGTGTCTGATTCAGAAATGCAGTTCAAGGATATCTCGAGAGTTAGATGAAATAGTTATGAGTGAATATCGAAATACACAGGCTGACCAGAAATTGCATTAGTTTTAAAATATTCTCTCAAAGTTTTGTCGGCAAAGTCAGCTTTTTCACATTATGTTTTAATATTAAATTTTATTGAGTATGATATTTCATGTGCAATTAGTTTCACACAAAGTCCATTCCTTATCTTTACATTGACTTGACTACTTTACATCATTCCCTCTCAAAATAACAACCAATTCTTCAATGCTCACATTATCACTATATGCATGATTCGATAGTTTCATAGGCATAAAAGCGGCGGCTTTCTACGGTTTGATGATGAGTATCGGCTGTTAGATCTTTCAGAAATTTCCTAAGGCTTTATATGAATCAATCAAATCCACTGGAGATTTGATATAAATAGTCGGAATCAAGTATAGTCCAGTATTGAGCGATGAAGAAAATATTAAAAGGATAAGAGATCAAGGAATATTTTCAAACGATCCTCAGACTATAGTGAAAGCAATCGATGAACTTGAACCTTATGGTAAGAGAGTATTTGAGGATATCGAGGATATAGTTACGGCTGATTATCATGATGAGGTTAAGAGACACGGATTAGAAGTTATTAAAAGAATAAAGACTTCTAACTAAGTTATCGCATTGTTAGCTCAGACTTGTAAGAATAAATTAACAAATATCCATCAAGAATTACCAACCAACGTATAAATAGTATATTTCCGAATGGCTGCGGCAGCCGACAAGCACTGTATATCGGCTGGGGCTAAACTATGTCGCTGGTGGGCGGGCATTTGTAAGGATTCTTTCGTTTGTGCGTTCCTTATCTACCCAGTTCGAGTTCAGTCTCAACCCAGTAGTATCGAGCCATGATACAGAGGTTGAGTTCGAAATCCCATCAGCGACATCACCCATATGATATAATATATCTAGGGATAATTACTCTATAATAAAAATATGCTGAATAGTATTTAGCAAAGTCTAGAAAATCTAATTAACTGTAAGAAAAGTCTAGTTAATTTTCGCATTAGTTACTTTACACCGCGTTTTTGGTGATATGCGCATTGCAATCAATTAAACGCTGCAATTATGCCTGTGATCTGACACATAGCACAATAAAAATAAATAATATGGTAAATATCCTCAACTATCCCCCGATAGATAAATAAAGCATGGTGACATCTATTATGCTGTAATACGCGACAATTACCAATTACCACTGGCCCTGTATGACCAAGCACATATGGAACATGGATAACTTGATCATAATGACAAAGAAAGGACCAGTGGCGAACACTTATCGTTGTAGTTAGTCCATGCAGACATACTATTTATACGGTTCAAATTTACAGGTGGGACTCCTTCCTAGCCATAGGTATTAATGGCTATTTTCACGTATGTATTTAGAATTTGCCTACTTGCTATATGATCTTCCTTATAGCGGATTAGACTTTCTAATATTGTTATTTTTGCTCAGATAATTTATTAGCATACCAAGGATAATGTTTGCTTGAATAGACTGGTGGCAAGTAGAGGTCCAATTCCTAGTTTCAATCTAACTGTAGTGAGTCTATACCAATATTATATCGTAGCCAACCGCTGAATCTAGTCTGGTTTCAATCTAACTATAGTAAGTCTATAACGGTCTATCTTTTCTGGATATCCTGGTTTATTTCTCTTTCTGAATATCTATAGAATGTCAAGTAACATTGTCAAAAGAAAAAAAGTTGACTTCAGACGAAATTATAAAAAAATGATCTACAAACAAATTGATAAAAAGCAAACGGAAATCGACCCCGAAAACACAAAATTAGAATAGTAGAAGATAGACCAGTATTTACCTCTACTACCACTAGAGTCATACTTGGGTTATAATCTGTGACAATTTTGTATTGATAATATAATAATTCAATGGAAGTTAGTGGGACACATGAACATAGTCAATGAACACAGAAATCCTACTCACAACTATTGTAATGGAGTATGCTGAATTAATCTTCAACTTTGAAAGATAAAAGGTTTTGAAAATACGGACTGTTAATGTGCATGAATCTCATACTTGTGGCTCCTTAAATCCCTTCTTATTTTCAAATAAAACATTACAAATTATGCATTTAGACTCGTAGTCACCAGTATACTTGAACCGTTTTTCTCGATTTGGAGGGATCAGCGCACTTGGCAGATGAATCTTAAATAAATTCAATTCATAAATAAAATTGATAAATTTCAACTATCTTTTATCCTCTTTCTTTTTGCTTTAACATCAGTCAAAAATAATGTGTAGTGAGAGACTAAAGATCTTATGCTTTATCCTACTATAAGTAACATAAATTTACAATATTTTCTGTATATGGCTAAAATAATTTTGTAGTTACTATATGTTATGAGGTCAGATAAGGGCTTGTCAAATTTGTCAAGTAATAGAGAAATAATAAGGATAAAACATTAAGTCTATACCTCGAGTGAGCCAGTCGATCAGACTAAAGCAATCGATGCTCTTGCAACATCTGGATAACATGCAATAAACGCCATAACTGATGTCATTAGCATGTCTGACATAAATATTCAAGTTAGAGAATATGGACTACGGGCTATAGAAGATATCAAGGGACATAATTAATTTAATTTAATTAGTAAGGAAGCAATTTCAGAACCTAAACATACCTACTATCATGTTAATTAGCCAGACAGTCAATCTGAATTAGCCATGAGTCTTTTATCAAGCAATGTTGTAAGAATAGTCTACAACCAGATTGCTGTATACCATTTTAGTAGAGGTTACTGAAGAGGGAGATCTAGTCGGAAGGTGTCTTGACTTGCCGAAGGCAATAAGTAATGGTAAAACCTTGCAAGAATTAAGAAGGAACATGGCTGGCGTATTATCATTTATTCAAGGGTCCATATATGAAGGAACAGCAGCCAAAACCGAAGATAAATATACTATGGAAATCGAGGCGAATATGTAAGTGAAATTGAGTTCAAGAGCTGTCTACTGATCTAATCACTATTATCATGAGTAATATCAACGGCAAAATGAGGCACTCCAACCACTGTAAAAATAAGAGATAGAAGCAAGATAAAGTGCAGTAGTGTTGTTGGTATGATAACCATACCTACATTATCATAAACAACTAAATTAAACATATAATTCACACTGGCTTGAAATTCCTACTGACTGGGAGTTTTACACCAGACAGGCAGAGGTATAAACTCCCGTCATAGCACGATCCATGCAATGAGTACTGGAGCGTATTAAATATGCTTGCTATGACGTCGATCGTAGCGATTTGGTAGAACACCAGTAGGAATATAGACGACATCCATAAAAGTCATGTATTACTTTCTTTCCCAAATGGCTCAACAGAACATGCATCTTAAATACTAAAATTTAATACTGTCTTAAATTCTTTAGAAGAGAATCAACGTCAACAAAATCTTAATCTCGTAGAGGGGCTTCATTGAAGAAACAAACTATCTAAGCAATCCAGTTCAATAATCATCCTAATATTTAGCCATCTTAAAAAGTCGTGTATTGATTCGGCCATAGCTTGTTTGGAGCAAATGGCCAAATCCATATCACGACCTAATAAATTGCAGATCAAATAAGCATTGGATGACATGACAGATAAAGGATCTATTCACGCTCAAGAATTTTAGTATTAATAGGGGGATTAACATCGACTATGGTAGGCTATGACAGATGTTAATCCCCTATATGATATTTTTTGGTCTCGCTCAGTATACGCTTAACATTGTTTATTAGTATTATAGGCTAAAACCGGTCGTATTGAGATCCAACCCTAGTCTGGCCTATCTAAGAACCACATCATATGATTTGACATGAATACCACTACTGGTTGAATCTTGATGGCTTACGACCGTATGGTTTGCAAGTAACACTCTTTGAGTTCGCATTATTTTAATGGATCTTATTTTTAATAAAGGATCAATGGGCCAATAAGAGTTCGACCAGCCTCTAATCCAGTCGGCCTATGGGAAGTAGCCGAACCCGAGCGGCTTTAACAGCCTACACAATGCTGCAGACGTCATTGCTATACTGGACTTTATCATGAATATAGGCTCAATCTCTAAACAATAACTTTCTATTTCTATCTCGAAATGATCTACAAAATAAAGTCCGAGGAGGCCCTAGAGCTTTTCTAGAGAGTGACTGAGAAGAGGAATCATATTCGGTATATCCACCAGCAGCTTGATTTGCAAGCCATTCTCTTACATAGCGCTCTGATGTTCTGGTAACATCTGCAAGTTCTTGTGATGTTATTGGCCTTCCAAAATCATACATTGCTTTATACAAGCCAAGTTTATCGCCAATGTAGCCCAAAACTGCACTTACCGCACTTCCAAAATCAGATAATATCTTTCCAAGAAATTGATTAAGTTTTTCTTCATTAAAACTCGGATTTGTTGCTGCTGCTGCCGTCATAGAACTTTTGATTATATAAAAGCCTTGATTAAATACGTTTGCTCCTTACTACAAACTGATGTTTATAACGCTGTTGATATGGTTGTCGCTGCGTTGATAAGTTCTTGGAGTCTTGCAGTTATAGCCACAAATTGGTCTGACAAGTGTACTATCGCATCATCCTTTACTTGATCACGATCTCCCACTGATTGATTGTTTGAACTGTTCTAATTCTTCTACCTTGCTTTGGAATATCTGCACCTTTTGTCTTTCTAAATCAAGAATATTGAGAAATGTCAGGTAGGACTTTATTTTACTAAATATATCAGCTTCTCTGAATCTTCGTCCAATATTTAGAATAGGACCAATCCAATATGGATTCTGGATTTTATAATCTAACTCTAGTTTCTATCTGCTGGTTGAAAGAGTTCGATGACGTTGCCAGATGGATCCTCGATAAGGATTTGAGCTCCACCAGGACCCCTCACGATATCATTTCGAAATCGCACACCTCTTTTGTGTAGACGATTTACCTCAGCCTCTATGTCATCTACTACTAACTCAAAACGATTCCATCCGCCAGGTCGGGGCATTTGACCATCAGGCATGGCTCGACCGGCTGAGCTACTTGGACCACTAAGGAGAAGTCGCAAGTCTCCACGAATAACATCAGCAAAAGCCGGTGCCTGTTTAGAGAGGAGTTTAAAACCTAGATTCGTAGTATAGAACTCCACAGCAGCATCAATGTCGTGAACCATGTAGCGCACATTTACCTGAGTCATGTTATAGGAATCCATGGCTTGATATTTATAACATAGCTTGAGGCACCCATACCTACAATAGTCAGATACTCGAGCCGATTTTGCCTACAAAAACTTTGCCAGACTATTTTAAAAACTAATGCAATTTCTGATCGACATGTGATTTTGTTAGCACAAGTAATTACCGCTAAATCTCAATACATATTTTCGGTATAATAATTTGAACCTATTATATGTAAGGTATAGAATTTGTCTAACAATGCATGAAAAAATTTAAAGAGTGGGTCTTTAATCATTATCTAATCTAATTGAAAAACAAAAAAGCCAAACCTTCTAAAATCAAGCAGCGATCCATTCAATATTATGGATGGGTTCCAGATATCCCAGATCATAGAGATCTCTATTTCGCCCCTCCCCCTCCTGAAAAGCTTCCTCCTAAGATAGACTTGATTGCCGAATGTCCCAAGAAAGTATATGATCAAGGACAGTTAGGATCCTGCACTGCAAACGCAATTGCTGCAGCTATAGAGTTTGATCTTATAAAGGAAAAAAAGGAAATATTCACACCCTCCAGACTATTCATTTACTATAA